>NC_009513.1:1686059-1999618 GCF_000016825.1 Limosilactobacillus reuteri subsp. reuteri
AAGGAGAAGATGGCCAACATTTTGCTGACTTTCTTGGCGGCCCAGATGGTTATCATAGTTTTGCAGAAATGGTTGCCGGGTGGGGTCCAGACAAATTAAAAGATAAGATTGCAGCCGCGGATAATTATGGTACTGCTGAAGACCATGTTGCTTTCTGGAAGCGGGTTGACAAAGGTTTTGACCGCCTACGAGCATTACCAGATGGGTCAGAAGTGCTAGTAGTTTCACACGGAGCCACTATTCGCTCAATCGTCCAACGCTATTCTGACGCTTACGATCCAGGCGATTCACCACGTAACGGCAGCATCACTAAGCTAACTTTAGATAAGAATAATACTACTGTTGATTTTTATAACAAACTTGAATTACCAGAATAATATCCATAAAGGAGGAACATTATTCTTCAATGGAGACTAACATACAAACTCTAGAACCAGTAATTATTACTGGATTAAATACTGGGCAAGAAGACTTTGACTACTCAATGGTTGAACTTGCTGAATTAGCACAAGCAAATCACATGGAAGTTATCGATCGGATTGATCAAGTCATCGATCGCCCTAATCCCGCTACCTACTTTGGAAAGGGCAAAGTAGAAGAAATTCGCGATGTGGCTGATGCTAATCACGTTCCTACTATTATTACCAATGATGAATTATCACCAAGTCAACTACGTAATCTTGAAGAAGGAACCGGATGTCGTATTCTAGACCGAACTGCTCTTATTTTAGAGATTTTCGCAACTCGTGCTCAATCTAAAGAAGCGAAACTTCAGGTGCAAATCGCTGAACTTCAATATCGCTTACCACGATTGCAAACTAGTGCAAGTGAGCGCCTAGACCAGCAAACTGGTGGAGGAAGTGGCTTTACTAACCGGGGGGCTGGGGAAACTAAACTTGAAATGGATCGTCGAACTATCCAACATCAAATTTCCCACCTTCGTCAAGAATTAGCAGCCATTGATAAATCTGAACAGACAAAGCGAAAGCAACGAGCAAAAAGCGCCATTCCAACAGCGGCCCTCGTTGGCTATACCAATGCTGGTAAATCAACTATTATGAATGGCCTTGTAAGAAGATATGGAGCTGCTGAAGAAAAAACCGTTTTTGAAAAGAATATGTTATTCGCGACCCTTGATACAAGTGTCCGACAACTAACGCTTCCAGATCAAAAACGTTTCTTATTAAGTGATACGGTTGGATTCGTTAGCAAGTTGCCTACTCACCTTGTTGAATCATTTAAATCCACGCTTGCAGAAGCCGCTAACGCCGACTTATTAATCCAGGTTATTGATTATTCTGATCCGCATTACAAGGAAATGATGGAAACAACTAACGAGACTTTAAAACAGATTGGAATTAATGATATTCCAATGATCAATGTGTTTAATAAAGCAGATAAAACTGAAATAGAATTTCCTATCCTCGAAGGTGACGATCAAGTTGTTATCTCAGCAAAGCAGGATGCTTCATTAGATCTTCTCGTTGACGTTATTAAGAAGCGTCTCTTTAAAGACTATGTTACTACCACGCTTTTAATTCCATTTACTGATGGGCACGTCGTTTCTTACCTCAATGAACACACTAATATTTTAGATACTACTTATGAAAGTGATGGAACATTATTAACGGTAGAAATGTCAGTTCAAGATTATCATCGGTTTGGAAAGTATGAAAAGAACTAACATAAAAAGCAGCGATCAATTTTTGGCCGCTGCTTTTTATGTTAGTCTATCTCTCTGCTTTTACTCCGAAAATCAAGGAGACAATCATCACTAAGATTACTGCTCCAATAATAGATGGAATAATTGCCATTCCTGCTACTTGTGGTCCCCATGCACCTAACACTGCTTCACCGATTGACGAGCCAACCAGTCCAGCTACGATATTACTGATAACTCCCATCGATCCACCGCGACGGGTTAATGCACCAGCAGCAAGACCGATCAATCCACCAACAATTAAAACCCAAATCCAATGCATAATTATCCCTCCTTTTTATCTTCCAATGTATCTTTAAGATCAGTTACTTTATCCTTAGCTTTTCCTTTAGCTTTCTGCAACTTTCCCTCAGTTTCGCGGGGCTTGTCGTTGGTTATTTTACCTTCAACCTCTTTTAATTTACCCACTACTTTATCTTTAATTCCATGTTTATCGCTAGCCAATATCATCAGTCCTTTCATCTATTCTTGGCTACTAGTGGCTGACAACATTTTATTAATTTCGCTCCCTTCCATAATGACTAGTGCTTTCAACAGTTTTAAGTTTAACAGTCTCCCAACAAGAAAGCGATATCTTAATAGATTACTTACGTTTTCTTTAATAATTTTATTTATGTCTTAATTAAAAAGAAACTCTACCTTCATAAATTGGTAGAGTTTCTTTTTATTCTTGAACTTAATTACATTCTTATTTCATTTCGTGAATGCTTGCCTTCTAAAATCGTAACAGCATCATTCAAACTAATCTCGACCATATTACGAATAGATGTTTCGGTTAGGAACGCAACGTGGGGTGTAACAAGAACATTTGGCATTGCCGCTAATTTCTTGTAATCATCTGGAATTTGATCTGATGTAACTTGCTTCCCAAAGAAAGAAGTTTCGTCAGCTAATGTATCTAGGCCAGCACCCGCAATTTCTTTATTTTCCAATGCTGAAATTAAGTCCGCGGTATTTACCAGTTTTCCACGAGCCATGTTAATCAAGTAAGCATTGTCTTTCATCATCTTAAATTGTGGTGCTGCAATCATGTTTTCGGTACTTGGTAACAACGGTGTATGCAATGACAAAATATCCGCATTCTTAATAACAGTATCGAAATCGGTATATTCAACGTATGGTTCATATTCGACATTGTACGATGGATCATATGCAAGAACTTTTGCGCCTAATGCTTTATAAATCTGAGCAGTGGCCCCACCAATATTACCAAGGCCAACAATTCCCACGGTTAAATTGTAAATTTCATTACTGATCAAGTCATCGCTCCACCGAAAATCACCATGGCTCATTCGTTGTTCGAATTCACCAATCCGTCGTAACAAGTACATCGCCTGAGTAACGCCCATTTCTGCGATTGCCCTTGGTGAATAAATAGGGACATTCGTTACAATGATGCCATTTGCTTTACATGCATCTAAATCAAAAATATCAACACCAACCATCCGAGCAGCTAATTGCTTTATTCCCATAGCTGCTAATTGCTCATACAGTTGTTCATCCCCAAGTTTTGTTGTTTGCTGTAAGGAAATTCCATCATATCCCTCTGCAAGCTTAACTGTATCAGCATTTAATGGTTCAGTAACCATCTTGACGTCATTGCCTGTCTTCTTTTCCCATGCTTCAATATAAGGCTTTTCAGCGTCACGAACGCTATACATAATTAATTTCATCAGTTTTCCCATTCCTTTCATAAAAACCGCTTACATTAATAGTTTAACACTCCTTTACTTAATCATCAGTATTTTAGCAACAAAAAAAGCAAAGCGGATTTGAAGTTCCACTTTGCTTCAGTTATTTTTAATTATTGTTCGCCATTATCTCCTTGGTTTGGGCGACGTTGTTGAAGGTGCATACCGTCATAATCGCCTTCTGGTCCAAGCAGTTCTTGGTTATTATCCAATTCCGAGCGACCAGCATAGTGATGATGTTGTAACCAAATCATACCGACTAGTAACAATGCATAGAAGACAATTGCGATTACGATAAGAACAGTGTTACAGAACATCGTGTAATGTGCTCCCAAACCACCAGAAATTGAATCACGGAGTCCTAAGATTGAGTAAGTCATTGGTAAGTACCAGTGAATTACGTTATAGAACTTCATTGTAATTTCCATTGGGAAGGTACCACCAGATCCACCTAATTGAAGCATCAAGAGAACCATGGCAAAGAATCGACCGGGGTTATCAAAGAGCATTGAAAGGAACATAACAATTGCCATTGAGGCTAACCCGAAGCATATCGTCGTCACAAAGAATGAGACTGGGTGAATAACTGTAAGTCCACACGCCATCATAATTGCGTCTTCAGCGATTGCCATTGCAGTTACTACCAGTGATCCAACTGTTACCTTACTTGCCCACCAAGCGATTGGAGCTTTACCAAATTCAGCAACCCGGCGAATTGGGTAAACAAAGTTAAATACAAGTGCCCCAACATATATTGCTAATGATAGAACATATGGTGCTAAGGCGTGACCATAGTTTGGTACATAACTGTAATCTGTGTGCTTAAGAGCAGTTGGTTCTGCAAACATCTTGGCAGTCCGTGGTGAAGTCTTAATACCATTGATTTGCTTTGCACCACCTGCAAGAGATGTAGCCAATTGAGAAGCACCAGCATTCAACCGCGCAATTCCTGAAATAAGAGCAGGAGAATTATCTTGAAGTTGTTGAGTTCCGGCAGCTAATTGATTTACACCAGCAACAAGAGCAGGAACTTGACCGTTTAGTTGACCAAGCGCACCAGCTAATTGAGCTGCACCAGAGTTCAAGGCCCCGCTATTAGCGTTAAGCTGGGCAATTCCGTTACCTAATTGACCAACACCTGCTGTATATTGACCGATTCCACTAGCCAATTGACCAGCTCCGGCTCCAGCTTGCGCGACCCCAGCTGTGTATTGACCGATTCCGCTAGCTAATTGATTGGCACCGGCTCCAGCTTGAGCAACACCTGCTGTGTATTGACCAATTCCTGAATTAAGCGTACCAGCACCGGCAGCAGCACTATCAACACCATTAGTATATTGATTTACACCACTATTAAGCGTGCTTGCTCCAGAAGAAATCTGACTTGTTGCTTGTTTAAGTTGATCAACAGCTCCTGGCATTGCCGCTAAGGTGCCTTTATAGCCATTTAAGGTTGCTAATAATGCGTTAGCTTGACGAATAGTCCCATCCGCATTATCTAACACAGCAGACATTTGTGAAAGCTGACCTAATTGTTGTTGCATACCACTCAAGCTTCCTTGAAGGTTACTCAATTGACCAAGGGTTCCACTTAATCCTTGAATAGCAGCAACATTAGCATCGGCTTTTTGCACAATTTGTTGAGCAGCCTGCTTGGATTGTTCACTAGCTTTATCATCGCTAAGAATTTGTTGTGCCAATCCAGCAATTTGACCATCGTTAGTTGCAACACCTTTAAGCTGATCACCAGCACTGGCAGCACCAGATAATGCTCCTGAAGCTTGTTGAAGACTAGCAGCACTACTTTGAACACCAGCAAGAGCATTCTTAGCAGTTGTCAAACCGGTCTGGAGTTGACCTAACCCTTGCTGAAGATTTTGTGCTTGATCCATGGCCCCCATAATCCCATTAAAGTTAATGTTTCCTAACTGACTGTTAACGGTTGAATTCAACTGATTAGCACCAGATGCTAATTGACCTGAACCGTTCCTTAAGTTCTCTGAATTACCACTTAACGTATTCAAACCACTACTTAATTGGTTAGCACCAGAATTTAAGGTACCAGAGTTAGCCATTAAAGTATTTAATCCAGCATTCAACTGACTAGCACCAGAATTTAACGCACCAGAGTTAGCCATCAAAGTGCTTAATCCACTGCTCAACTGGTTAGCACCGGAATTTAGTGCACCGGAATTAGCCATTAATTGGCCAACACCATTGCCGAGGAGACTAACCCCACCAGTATATTGCATAATACCATTTGCTAAGGTTTGGCTCCCGGTAGCAAGTTGTTGCGCACCAGAAGCTAATGGTGCAACGCTAACACGCAAGGTTTGAACCCCGTTATTTACTTGGGAAACTCCTGCAACATAACGATTTACACCATCACTCAAGGTCACCATTCCGGTACCAATTTGTTGGGCACCATCAGCGGCCTTGTTCATCCCCTTACCTACAACATGTAATTGCTTAAACATTACCGTTGCGTAAGCGTTAGTAACCTGGGCACGAATTTTTTCATTTAGCCGTGTCATCCCTGTTTGGGCAATTACCTGTCCAATGTAGTTCAAGGAACCATTAGTTTGATAATGTAACTTCATCGTCTTAGGATGCTTTTGCAAAACAGTCGTTGCATTTTCAGAGAAATCTTTAGGAATCGTAACCACCGCATAGTACTTGCGATGACTCATACCATATTTTGCTTCTTTAGCGGATACGAATTCCCATTTTAATTGGTGATTTTTCTTCAATTCATTAACGGTCTGTTTCCCAACATCCATTTTCTGGCCTTGGTATTCAACCGGAATATCCTTATTTACCACCGCAACTGGTAAGTTACGTGTACTTCCATACGGGTCCCATACTGATTTTAAGAAGAAAATACTATATAGGAAAGGTATTAAGCAAATAACCGTTACTGATAAAAGCAGTAAACGGTTATGAATAATATGACGAAATTCGCCTTTAATCATGCTCCACATTTAATACTTCACCTCAAAATTTATCCTTTCATAATTTTAGTTTGTTAGTGATTTGGTAGCTGCTCTTGCAAACTTAATAACGTCCTCAGTTGGTACGTCATAATTATTGCCTTGCCACCAGTAAAAGGTCCCGATAATAGCCCCACTCAATACATAAGCAAGCATCTCAGGATTATCAGACTTTTGCAGCGCCGTTACAATCGGATCATTAGTCTCAAGATTACGCCGCTCTAAAAGAACCTGACTTAAAATATTTAAAATTTCGGTATACAAAGAGCTTCGTGCACTATTAGGTGCTAAATGACGGATAACATCCTTATTTTTATCAATGTATGATAATAATTGCTTAATAATGTCATCTTCAGAATCTGTATTCTCCGTCAATTTGTTAATTTGTGCATTTAACGTTTGTTCTAAGAGATCGTACTTATCACTAAAATAGCGATAAAAACTGCTCCGGTGCATCAATGCTTCTTTACAAATTTGATCAACCGTCAAACTTTCAAAAGAATTTTTCTCTAATAACGTTATCAATGCATTTTCAAAGTCACGAATAGTTCTCGTAACACGCATAACTCTTCCCTCCCCAAATAATACAAATTTAACATGATTATTCTAACTTGTTGCAATTCAGCACAACAGGGGTAATTAAAGATAATCATTTCAAAATAAGACAAAGATAGCTATTTGTTCATAAATAGACTTTTGTTTGTCCCTTAATCAAACGAAAACTATAATATGCTCCTAAATTTAACTGGTCAAGCGTGTCATCAATAACTTTATGGGTCTTTCATAAATAAAATAATTATTAACTTGCTAAATCTCTTCTCTAAAATACGGTATAATAAAAGTATCAAAGCTATGTGATTGGAGGCTTCATAATGGCAAAAACTAAAAAACATTTAACTAAATCCAAAGATAAAGTATTTCTTGGTGTCTTTGGGGGTATCGCTGATTACTTCGGTCTTGATGAAACCCTCGTGCGGATAATCGGAATTCTCATTTTCGTCTTTACCGGTTTTTTCCCGCTAGGAGTCTTCTACCTCTTAGCTGCCCTCGTAATGCCTGAATATAATGGTAATAAGACAAACAATGATGACAATATCGTCGACGGTGAATTCAGAGAAAAATAATGTTGATTGCAGCAAAAAAGCTGAGGTTGGGAGAAATTCCAATCTCAGCTTCTTTTAAGCATTATTTCGTTGTTTATAAGCTACTTGAACTTGTAGTCCATAATCTTCTTCCGTTAAAATTGTTGAGCCGCTTCGCCCTGCAATCTTATTCGGGCCCCCAGTAACAACTACTGCTGCAAGATACAATTGATACTTATCATGAGCAGTATGGACATCGGTTAGGCCGATTTTGGTAATATGACCAACCGGGCGTCGTTCCATTTGATTCATCCCGATATAAATTTCAAGACGGTGTCGCAACTCATCATGAACCAATTCAAAGTATGGCGGAACAGATTGTGAATTCAAAGCCGTAACTGGTTTTTCAGTTGCCTGATATTGTTCAACGATTTCTTTTTCACTCAGGCCATCATAGCCGTTAACAAACACACCCTCCATTAATAGTTGGTCAACAACACGTTGTAAATTATGCTGTTCATGTTCGTCAATTGCTACTGCTGCTGGGATCGTGTCGGCATTAGCAAACAAGCCATTTGACCGGTTTGCCAATTCTGCCGCTAGTCGTTGTTGTGCATCAAGAGGGGTCTTAGCTTTGCCGTCCTCAAATTTTTGACCAGTAATCTTTGCGACACGCGGTGAAATAAAATCAAATCGTGAAGTCTTCTCAAGAAAGTAAAAGACGAAATTAAGATAGATAAAATATGTTAATCCAATCACTGCTAAGCCATATAACAATGCCCGTAGCCAAACATGATTCATAAAGAGTCGGAACGTAACATAAACTAAATAAATATCGCCTAGTGAAGCAATAATGATATAAATACGACTCTTTAACTTTACATCAAGGTTAAAGTAACTCAATGACGAGTTAATCATATCAAGAAAACTAAACATTAATAACCCGCCTCCTTATCATTCAGTCGTAGTTGTTCCGGTAGTATTACCACCAGTCGTGTCCTGTGTCGTTGTATTATTGTTAGTTGTTGTACCAGTTGATTGTGAGGTACTGTTTCGATTAGCACTCGTACTTTCATTTGTATTTGCTGATCGATTTGTCGATGTTTCTGTGCCAGTGTTTCCTGCTGACCGTGTAGTTTGATTAGTATCCCCAGTATCATTCGCTGTATTGTTGCTATTACTTGTCCGGGTAGTTGATGAGCTACTTGCACTTTCATCATCATCATTATCACGATCGCTTTGTGAATTCCGACTTGATTGATTGCTTTCGTCATCACCTGATTGCTGAAATTGGCGACTTGTTGATACTGATGTTACTTTTGCACCTTCAGAAGTATGCGTTGCCTTGTTAACCACTACATTGGTGGCACCCAACGCAAGTACCAATGATACAAGTGCAAAGGGGGTTACTAATGGCGGTATCTTTGCTCCCATGTCTCATTCTCCTTTTCCAGAGTATATAATACACGAAAACTGGCCCAATAAATATGAATTTATTGTAAAGATTTTTTCTGGCATTGGGCACATATTCCGTGCAATTCAAAACGATGCCCAGTGATTTTAACTCCTGGCAACTGCTTTTCAAAGAATTTCTTATCAATTGGTGGCATTTGAATCTCTTGAACTCGTCCGCAAATATCACAAATAAAATGATGGTGATGCGTAAAATCACATGAATATTTAACCTGCATCTGATCATGATGTTGACGCAATTCGACAATACCCAGTTTCTCAAATTCTTTGAAATTTCGATAAATAGTATCGTGACTTAATCCAGGGAATTGTTCTCGAAGATATTGGTCAATTTCTACAATATTAAAGTAACGATCAGGGTGTCGCGCAACTGATTCAATCATCATTTTACGTTGCTTAGTCCACCGCAAATGATGATCTTTAATAATGGTCTGTGCTTGATCAATTAATTTCTCCAATATTTTCCCTCCCGATTAGAGATGATATTGTAACATATTTTAGTTCTTTTTGGATAATATCTGCCTAACAATTACATCTATTTGTTGTTTGGTATTTTTCCACTGGTCGTTAACTACGACATGCGCGATCCCTTTTAAAGCCGCTGGCAGGGCAAGATCACGGTGGTACTCTTTGCTATGCAAGCGAGAATGAATTGCACTCAATTTATCGCCCCGCAGTGTCATTCGCTTAGCTAAAGAAGCCATATGGGTAACGGTCAAGAAAATAATTACTGCTTGGGCACCAAGTTGTTGATGGTAAGTAATCGCGCCAGCTGTGTCAAGAACAATCACGTCATTTTTTCCTTGTTCCCATCCTTCTGCTAAGCCTTCTAATGAAGAACCGTATTGAAATTGGTCATAAGTGACTTGCTCAAGCAAATGGAGTTTCTTCAGGGAAGATGGTGTTTCAAAATGATAGTCTACCCCATCTTGTTCTCCCGGACGTGGCAGCCGGGTCGTATGGGTAATTACCCGGTGCATATCATAATGATCTTGTAGGTAGTTAGCGACCGTTGTTTTGCCGGACCCCGCTGCCCCTGTCACAATAAACACATACTTATTATTTTTCATAATTGTTTATTTTAAATGATCGTTAACTTGATCTAACAGTTCTTTTAAATTCTCGTAGGTTAACCGTTCACGAGCATCTTGATAATTGAACCATCCACAATTCTTAATCTCTTCTGCTTGCAGATGAATGTCTTCTTTGTTATTTAACTCGGCAGTATAAAGGGTCATTTGCTTATGATTGCCATTTGGTAAGTCGTATTCGGTATACACCTTAAAACTTGTATCAATTGGTAATTCTAATTGCGTTTCTTCTTTTATTTCACGAATTGCTGTTTCTTCTAGTGATTCATCGCCTTCAACGTGACCTTTGGGGAAGCCCCAGAAGTGTCCCTTATTTTGACTTTCTAAGAGTAAATACTCGATCCCGTTTTCGCCTTGACGATATACAACTGCTCCACTAGTAACTTCTATTGCCATTTTTATCCCTCTTTTGTAATTAAATTTCTCTAATTTACTTTTAATATTAACTAAGGTATCATTATTAATTATAAACGTGACGAACCATTTCGGCACGTACAATTTATTATAGCAAAGGTGGGTTAAAGATGAGCTTAAACATTATGCGAAAAGAAAGTCTCGATCGGTATCTTGGTGAAGACAAGCTTTTCGTTAAATCAATGAATGCTCGTGATCTCATGGCAATTGGGATCGGTACTGTTATTGGTACTGGGATTTTCATTCTCCCTGGAACAATTGCCGCAAATTCAGCTGGACCAGGAGTGTCATTGTCATTTCTGTTTTCAGCGATTGTCTGTGCGCTAGCTGCAATGTGTTATGCTGAGTTTGCTTCTGCATTACCAGTTGCTGGGAGTGCATACTCGTACGGAAATGTAGTGTTTTGTGAATTCCTTGGCTGGTTGCTTGGATGGGCATTAGTTCTTGAATACATGTTAGCTGTTGCATCTGTTTCTACAGGTTGGGCAGCCTACTTCAATACATTACTTGAAGGATTTGGTATTCATCTTCCTAAAGCACTCTCAGGTCCATTTGATCCAGCCCATGGTACCTACATAAATATCGTGGCGGTTGTAATTGTTCTTTTAATTACAGTAATGCTTGCACGGGGGATGCAATCTTCACTGCGTATCAACAACATTGCTGTTTTCCTTAAGATTGCAATTATCTTGATCTTTATTATTGTTGGTTTCTTCTTCATCAAGCCCAAAAATTACCATCCATTCCTTCCATACCACATGAAGGGTGTTATTCACGGGGCAACGATTGGTTTCTTTGCTTATCTTGGGTTCGACTGTGTTTCTAGTTCAGCCGCCGAAGTTAAGAATCCTAAACGGAATATGCCGCTGGGAATTATTGGGACACTTGCTGTTGCAACCATCTTATATACTGGTGTTGCCGTAGTCCTAACTGGGATGGTTAAGTACACCAAACTTGATGTTGCTAATCCAGTGGCATTCGCCTTACAGATGGTTCATCAAGACTGGTTGGCAGAATTATTATCAATTGGGGCTTTGATCGGAATGTTCACAATGATGGTTTCGATGATCTATTCTAGTTCTCGTTTGATCTATGCAATTGGTCGTGACGGTCTGCTTCCTTCATTCTTAGGCAAGCTTGATGAAAAAAGTCACTCGCCACAAATTGCATTATGGATCGTGGCGATTATTATCGCTATCATGGGCGGACTTGTTTCTCTTGATCAACTTACAAGTTTAGTTAACATCGGAACCTTGTTTGCTTTCATGCTCGTTTCATTTGGAATTATTCCGCTTCGTAAGCGAAAGGATATCGGTAATCGTGGGGGCTTTAAGGTTCCCCTCTACCCTGTTCTTCCAATTCTTTCTGGTCTTGCCTGCCTTGGCATGATGACCCAGTTGCAAAAAGAAACGTACATTGGCGCAGCGATTTGGTTTGGAATTGGAATTGTCATCTACTTCACTTACGGCTACTGGCACAGTAAGTTAGCAGATAAGAATTAATAGCAAAAAGTTAAGCAGAGAGTGAGATTGATTTTTTCTTACTCTCTTTTTTATTTGAAACAGCAATTTGCATTAAATACCATTTTTTTGTTAAGGTAGTATTACTTACTTTTTTTATTCACAAGGAGGAATCAATTAGTTAGGCCAAATTTTGATCACATATGCCTAATTTTTTATGGAATATACAAAGAAGAATTACAAAAAAGCACCTTTATCATCAATTCACTTTCGAATATATTTTGCCCTCGCTCTTGGACAAATTGCTTGTGGTTTTGCTCTTGGAATTAGTGGAACCGCACTTTCCCAAGCAACTGATTATATCAATATCCCCGACTTTTGGGTTGGCCTAATTGGTGCTGGGAGTTTAATTGGACTTGCTGGGAGTGCTTTAATGGGTAAAATCGCTGACCAATTTGGCCGACGAAGAATGTTGATGCTCGATATGTATCTTTTTTCTATATTTTCTCTTTTGCAATTAGCAACAATGAATCTTGTTATCCTGTTTATCTTACGGATTTTAATCGGTTTAATGATTGCTATTGACTATACTGTTGGGAATGCTCTATTGGTAGAATGGTTACCAGTAAAAGAAAGCGGCCGCCTACAGAGCCAACTAATCGTTTACTGGACAATTGGCTTTATTACTTCATACATTGCAGGAATTTTAATAACAGGGTTTGGCACTCATAATTGGCAAGTTATCCTTGCATCAAGTGTCGTTCCAGGACTGATGGCTGCAATCTATCGGTCAATCTTCCGGATTCCGGCATCCCCGAGCTGGTTAGCAAGTCAAGGTAAGAATAAAACTGCTCAAAAACTAATTCAAAAACACCTTGGGAAAAAATGGGGATTATCATTAAAACAAATTCGTAGTAAAAAACCAAAAGCTGTCTCTCTTAAAACCCTCTTTAATCCCCCTTATCGCCGAAAAACCATTGTTGGTGGCTTATTCTATGCTTGTCAGGCATTTTCATTTTTCGGTATCAGTATCTTCTTACCAATTCTCCTAAAAAGTATGGATCTTGGTAATAACAACCTCTCTGGGATTATCTATAATAGTTGCGTCCTTATCGGCGTAATTTTCGGTAGTTTAATCTTCAAGATTCTTAGCAGGCGGATGTTTTTGGTAAGAACATTTTTCCTTTCAGCAGCAGCCCTTATCTTATTAATAATTGGCAATAACTTTTCATCTTTCTTCCAAATTAGCGTTTTTGCGATCTTTGCGATAGTCTTATCTTCAGGACTTGTCCTTGATTATCCATATCCAACAGAACTATTTGATGTTAAGGTTCGAGCCAGTGGAGTTGGTACTTGTATCACTATCAGTCGTTTTGGGGCTGCTAGTGGAACATTCTTATTACCAATCTTAACTCATCTTGGCGGTCCCATTTTAGCAATGCTAGTTTGTACTCTTGTTTTACTTATAGGTGGTACTATCTGTCTTTTATGGGCACCTGAAACTTCACCAAAATATATTTAACATTAATAATAGAATGGCCGGGAAAATTTTAAATTTTTCACCGACCATTTTTAGTTTTAAACATCAATCCAATAGACTAATCAATTTTTAACAAATAAATACTTACGATCATGATAAATCACAAAAATACCAGTAATAACAAATAAAGTAATCATGCTGACTCGCAAGTAAAACATCTCGCGACTATATTGCAGCTCCTGTTGGTGATCGATATACGGGATAAGGAGCGCACTCTTATTATCAAGTTGAAAATATGAAATTAATTCCAAAGCACCAAATAAAATAATTTGATTACAAAGCGAACCAAATACGGATAGTTTTTGATCAATACTGCTATATTTATCGGGAACTTGTTTTCGTGCCCACTTTCCTAATAAGATGGCACAAAAGACTGTTATAGCTGTTCCAAGCAAATATAGGTAATCGGTATACGTTAAGAATAAGCCAAGAGTAAGACAGATAAGGGCGGTTTTATAGCGAGTAGTTAATGGAAGCTTTTGCAATTTAGGACTCAATGCGCCCACTAACATTCCCGAAAGCATCAATTCGATAAAGACAATGAAAATCCAATAAGCTTTATTCTGTTGAAAAGCAAATAGTAAAGTATAGATAATGACATAATTCTTGATCGCTCCGAGCCAAATACGAAATAGTTTAAAAGGTTGTCCCAGAATATTTCGTAGTTCAAGAATAATCCCAATAATTGCTAGCACGATTAGGGCCCAACTAAAATCAGAAATTCGCCCCGTCTTCTTAAAGAAACTAATAATAAAAACAACGGTAAGCACGGCGATGGCAGGAAAAGCCGTTTTTAAATTAAAAGAGAATTTTAAATCCAATGGTGTCTTATCTCGTTTAACAACAACGTAAGCGTAAATAACTTCAAGGCCCAGGAAAAAAGTATAAAAAACAAAACCGACAACTAACGGCAGCTTCATCAGTAAAATCCCGAGAGCGATCAGTCCGATAATTACACTAAAGCCCGCGATAACATTTACTCGCTTCAAATCAATCTCGGAAATTTCCTTATTGGGATCGCCCAGCAATTTTAACCCCGTCACGCCAAAACCGATCAAGATCGCCGCCAAGCTAGCAAGCCACTCAAATCGAAAATAAATCCCAATAGAAGCAAGGACTCCCCCAATAAAAGCAATAACTGAACAAAACTTAGTAACACCAGACCAAGAAGCTAAATTTAGGCGTCCATCGAGAATAAAGGGCATTACTTTTTCAACGGTGTAAACAAAAATGAACGGCCAAACAAATGTGATTATATTTGCATGAGCAATGATAGAGAATGCAAATAGCAACGTTGGAAATAGAATATAGCTTCGAGCAACAAATTCATGGTTAATTGCTAAAATTTTCTTCATAAGCAGCCTCCGATCATTTTGCCTTTTATTTTTAGTAAACCACATCCCCTTATAAAAGAAAAAGAATAGGACTCCTAACATGATTTTTAATGCCAAGAGTCCGATTCTTTTTTATAACTATTTAGCAAACATCTTAAATTCTAAAAACAAATCATTATATTCGCCTAAAACGCGTAATGGCAAATCACGATATACTTGCAAATGCTTCATCGTTGTTTCAGGAGGATAGAAAGCTTTGTCATCGGTAATTTTCTTGGGTAATTCTTTTTTAGCCGCTTTATTTGGTGTCGCGTATCCAACGTATTGAGCATTTTGAGCCGCGTTTTGGGGATCTAACATAAAGTTAATAAATTCGTAAGCCGCCTTTTTATTACGTGCTGCTTTAGGGATCACCATGTTATCAAACCATATATTGCTCCCTTCGCTTGGCACAACATAGTGAAGGTGCGGATTAATATTCATCATTTCGCGCGCGTCACCAGAATAGGTCACACCCACGGCTGCTTCATTTTGCTCCATGTACATCTTCATCTCATCAGCAATAATCGCTTTTACATTGGGCGTCAACTGCTTTAAATGGGCCTGCGCAAGCTTCAACTGCTGGTAGTTGGTCGTATTAACAGAATGATGCTGAGTAATAAGGGCAACCGCAAACACATCCCGTGCACTATCAATCAACATGACATTATTCTTTAAACGCGGATTCCAAAGTTGTTCCCAATGTTGGACGTCTTTGCCATTTACTTTTTGATCATTATAGATAATACCTAACGTTCCCCAAAAGTATGGCACAGAATAACGATTGTCGGGGTCAAAAGAACGATTTAAGAATTGCGGATCAATATACTTAAGGTTAGGTAATTTCCGATGGTTAAGAGGTGCAATTAAATGCTCCTTTTTCATCCGTTGAACAGTGTATTCACTTGGCACAACGACATCATAATTAGTCCCACCTTGCCGAATCTTGGTTAACATTGATTCGTTGCTATCAAAGGTTTCATAATCAACATGATAGCCAGTTTGATGTTCAAATTTCGTTATCAATGCTGGGTCAATATAGTCTCCCCAATTGTAAATGGTCAGTGTTTGTTTACCACCACCAGTTTTTTGCTGGTTAAAAGCAACGTCCCCAAGCGCTAGCAAGATACAAATAACGACAATCGCGAGGAACGCAGTAAATATCTTTTTCATTGTGCATCCCCCTCTTTAACAGCCACAATCCGTGTCCGTCGACCGCCCCGTTTACTAATAAGGTAATAGCCAATTACTAACAGAAGTGAAACAATAAACATCAACGTAGAGAGGGCATTGATTTCAAGATTGATTCCTTGCCGCGCCCGCGAATATATTTCCACCGATAACGTTGAGAAGCCATTTCCAGTAACAAAGAAGGTCACAGCAAAGTCATCAAGTGAATAAGTAAAAGCCATAAAATAGCCCGCAAAAATACCCGGGGCAATTGATGGAAGGATTACCCGGGAAAGAACTTGCCAGCGACTGGCCCCTAAATCATAGGCAGCATCTACTAATGTTGGAGACATTTCATTTAATTTTGGCAAAACCATTAAAACAACAATCGGGATACAAAAGGCAATATGGCTTAAGAGGACTGAGACAAAGCCTAGTCTTACCCCCAGCATGGTGAAAAAGATTAAAAAGCTTGCCCCAATAATTACATCGGGCGAGACCATTAAAACATTATTTAAGGATAATAAACTATTCTTCCACGGGCGCCGTGCATCCTTAATTGCCAAGGCTCCTAATGTTCCGATAATCGTTGCTAATAGTGACGCCAAAAATGCTACTAACAAGGTATTGATAACAATGGTAATCATTCGCGTATCCGCAAGCAAATCCGCATAGTGTTGCCAAGAAAAGCCATGGTATTTTTCCATTGTTTGTCCGCTGCTAAAGGAAAAAACAACTAGATACAAAATTGGCGCATATAAGATCACAAAAACTAATGCCAGGTATGCTTTTCCCCATGACCATCGCTGCTTTTTCATTAATGGCGTCCTCCTTTCTGTTTCTTATCACCAGTCATAAACATAATAATAAACATTGCGATAATCAGCACCACCCCAATCGTTGAACCCATTCCCCAATTTTGCGTTGTGAGGAAATGTTCTTCAATCGCAGTCCCTAAAGTAATTACACGATTTCCACCAATCAAGCGGGTAATCATAAAGAGTGAAAGCGATGGAATAAAAACTGCCTGAATTCCAGCTTTTACTCCCGGCATAGAAAGCGGCCAAATCACCCGACGAAAGGTTTGCCAATGAGTAGCGCCCAAGTCATAGCTAGCATTTATTAGTGACGGGTTAATTTCAGCCAGGTTATTGAAAATCGGCAACACCATAAACGGAATTTCAATATAAGCAGCCACAAACATAAAACTGGCATCCGTGAACAAAAGCTGATGACTCCCAAGGCCCATAAACTGGAGGAAACCGTTAATTGTCCCGGTTCGACTAAACAAGCCAATAAACGCATACGTCTTCAATAATAAGTTGATCCATGTTGGCAAAATTACCAGCAATAGCCAAAACTGCTTGTTAGGCAATCTATTCAAAACATAAGCAGTGGGATAACTAATCACTAATGTCACAAGGGTAATCAAAAAGGCATACCAAACAGAATTAAGCGTCATCTTAAGATAAACACCTGATGTCAGATATTCAGCATAGTTATTAAGGGTCAGCTGGCCATTGATATTAAAAAATGATTGATAAAGTATCAATACCAATGGAGCAATCACAAATAGGATAATCCACAATGCATATGGGACGATAAACATCGCTTTTTGCCGCATTAGTCCCCCTCCTCATAGCTATCAAGGCGAGCATCAAAATCTTCTTCACTTTCGTTATACCGCATAACGTGAATATCTTCGGGATCAAATGTAATCCCTACTTTAGCCCCGACCTTTGTTTTATGAATAGAATTGATTTTCCACTTATGGTTACGTTGGTCAATCACCGTAATTTGATAATCAACGCCACGGAAAAGCTGGGTTTCAACGGTGCCGACTAATTTTCCTTTTTCAACCGTCGTAATGTCAAGATCTTCTGGCCGGATGACAACTTCAACCTTTTCGTTTGGTTTCATCCCCGCGTCAACACAATCAAAGTCTTGACCATTGATTGAAACTACATAGTCTTTTTTCATAATGCCTGGAACAATATTGCTTTCGCCGATAAAATCAGCCACAAAATGGTTAAGTGGTTCATCATAAATATCAACGGGGGTCCCACTCTGCTGAATCTTACCATCATTAATAATCATAATCTGGTCACTCATGGCTAATGCTTCTTCTTGGTCATGGGTAACAAAGATAAAAGTAATCCCTAGCCGCCGTTGTAATTGCCGCAATTCGGTCTGCATTTGAACTCGTAACTTATGGTCCAACGCAGATAAGGCTTCATCCAACAATAGTACTTTCGGCTTATTAACTATTGCCCGGGCAATAGCAACTCGCTGTCTTTGTCCACCAGACATTGCGGTAATTTCCCGATCACCATAGCCATCTAATTGAACCAGGTGCAAAGCTTCTTTTACGCGTTGTTTAATTTCCGCTTTTTTGACACCCTTAATCTGTAATCCAAAGGCAACGTTTTCTGCCACATTCATATGAGGGAAAAGGGCGTAATCTTGAAAGACGGTATTGACTTGCCGTTGATTGGCGGGAATATCATTGATTTGCTTTCCATCAAAATAAATTTTCCCGCTACTAGGATGATCAAAACCAGCAATTAAGCGCAAAATTGTTGTCTTTCCTGATCCCGATGGTCCTAATAAGGTATAGAATTTACCGGCCTCAATTTCAAAGCTTATATCACGCAACACAACGTTATCATCATACTGTTTACTTACATGCTGAAATTCCATTATGTTTTTTACCATCAGCGTTTCCCCAATCATCATTTTTTAAACTAAGTCTTAGTATAAAGTATACGCCTTAAATCGCAACACTGTTTATCCTAAGCAAATTATTATAAAAGTGCGATAATTAATATATCAAATTTTATACGAGGTGTTCCAGATGAAAATCAATCAATTTAGTATTACTTCAACTACACCACAAGCACGGCGCCAAGAATTAATGCAGATTCACTTGCTTCGGAAAAACGAAGAACAAACTTTGACACCGAACGCAATGTTTGAAACTTTCTTAGCACGCATTCATATGGCAAGTGCCCAGCCGATCGTCACTAAACAGTGGCTTCATGACCTCTTAGCTACCCCTGACCTTGCTCTTGATGATTGGTTTGACCAAAATCAAATATTAACCGATGAAGTATTTTACCTCGTCGCTCTCCAACTACTCGATTTTGAGGCCGCAGTTGATTTTGACATTACAGCTTCCCTTGCTACAGTTAAGAAAATTGGCTTGCCAGTCGAATCACATCAAAAATGGACAACCGCAAACGTTATCGATGCTTTTTACCTTCTTTTAAATACTCATAACAAAAATGGTCAATCGCTTATTGATCATTTAACGGCAGAGGGCTTTATGGCTTGGAGTTACCAACTTCCAGCTGAACAAAAACCGTTCTTTTTCAATGGGAAGCCGCTTGCTAGTTTTGATCCTGCTAAATTCATTCGTGAGGTTGTTTACATTGAGACCGATATGGATACCGATTTTGATGGTAAAGCAGATTTAGTTAAAGCAGAAATTATGCGGCCAATTGAGTCAGACCATGGCTTAAAAGTTCCCGTTGTCTTTACTGCTAGTCCTTATAATCAAGGAACAAACGACGAATGGGGCGAAAAAGCAACGCATAACGTCAATCTTCCTTTGAAGCATAAGGATCCTGATTATCAGGCCCCGACTGAAGAAAAATTTCCGACTGACTTTTCACGCCAAAAAGTTACTGGCGAAAGCCGGCAAGCTACTGAGACGTTTAGTACCACGCCAGCATACACGCTAAATAATTACCTCGCTGCCCGTGGTTATGCGGTTGTTTATTCAGCCGGAATTGGTACCAAAGATTCGGACGGTCTGCAAACGTGTGGTTCTCCAGAACAGACTGATGCGATGAAGGCTGTCGTCGAGTGGCTTCATGGTGATCGGCAAGCCTTTACTGACCGTCATAGCGGTACCACAATCAAGGCGACCTGGTGTAATGGTAAAGTCGCAATGACAGGACGCTCATATCTCGGCACTTTAGCCACCGCTGTCGCAACCACTGGTGTACCAGGCCTCGAAGCAATTATTAGTGAAGCGGCCATTTCCAGCTGGTATGACTATTATCGGGAAAATGGCCTTGTCCGCGCACCGGGTGGCTTTCAAGGGGAAGACGCAGACGTTTTAGCCGATGAAACATTCAGTCGAACCAAACGTCCCGCAGACTACCGCCGAATTGAAAAAGTAAATGATAAATATATTGCTAAAATGCAAGGAGCAATGGATCGAACAACTGGTAATTATAATGAATTCTGGGACCACCGCAATTACCGGCATGATCTCGAAAACATCAAAGCTGCTGTGATGATGGTGCATGGCCTTAATGATACCAACGTCCGTCCTAGCAATGTTAAGGCACTTTATGACGGTATTCAAAGTCTGCCAATTACAAGCAAACTCATCCTTCACCAAGGACAACATATTTATATCAATGCCTTTCGTTCATTAGATTTCTCTGACATGGTTAATCTCTGGCTTGCTAATAAGCTCTGGGGACAAGAAAATCAGGCTGATGATACGTTGCCAAGCGTTCTTGTGCAAGACAATAGCACCCCCGAAACTTGGATCGCATATGATCAATGGACGGCGGGCGAACAGAAACAGTACCAATTTAACGACCATCGTCTAACGAATTTGCCCGGACTAGGAATCCAAAGCTTTAATGACCAACAACCAGAAGAAAAGTACCTTCAATGGTGTAAACAACCCCAAGCATGGGCAAAGGCACTCGTGAAGGATAACGGTCAATTTAGTCGGCGCTTTGTAACTGCTGTATTTAATGATGATACGCTTCTCCGCGGAACACCGACTGTCACCTTAAAAGTAGCTTCTTCGAAAAATTATGGAATGATTAGTGCCCGGCTTGTTGACCTTGGCAGCAGCAAACGCCTTACAATGTCGCCTGTTCTGTTTAATCGTAATGGTCTTGAGCTAGGTTATCACTGGAAGACAGATGATCTTCGTGAATTTAAATTAGCAAAAGAAGCAACTAATTATAAGGTAATCGCAAGTGGGCATATCAATTTGCAAAATCGAAACAATCCAGCACAAGTTGATGAATTAGCCGCTAATCAATTTGTCACTGTTAAGTTTGATCTTCAACCAATTTTCCACCGAATTGTAGCTGGTCATCAATTAGGGATCATTATTTATAGCACTGATTACGAATACACGCTTCGTGGCAACGAACGGATTGAATATCAATTAGCGCTGAATGGCTGTCATCTTAGTATTCCAGGTGTTACTATTTTGAACTAAATGCTCACTAAAAAGACAACGCATTAAAACTAGTTTTAGCAGAATTCAGCTAATTGCGGTAAAATAGTTAGTATTACTAATAAAAAGGAGAGATTCGAGAATGAAACAAGGCACTAAAATTATTACCCTTGATAACGGCTATCATCTATGGACGAATACCCAAGGTGAAGGTGATATTCATTTATTGGCTTTGCATGGGGGTCCTGGTGGCAATCATGAATACTGGGAAGACGCTGCTGAACAATTAAAGAAGCAAGGTCTTAACGTTCAGGTAACAATGTATGATCAATTAGGTTCACTCTATTCTGATCAACCTGATTTTTCTGATCCTGAGATTGCTAAGAAGTACCTTACTTACGAATATTTCCTTGATGAAGTAGATGAAGTACGAGAAAAACTTGGCTTAGACAATTTCTATCTTATCGGTCAAAGTTGGGGTGGCCTTTTAGTTCAAGAATACGCTGTTAAGTATGGGCAACATCTTAAAGGCGCAATTATTTCTTCAATGGTTGACGAAATTGATGAATATGTCGACCGAGTTAATGAATTACGGGAAAAGACTCTTTCTCCAGAAGCGGTTGCCTTTATGAAAGAATGCGAAGCCAAGAATGATTACAGTAATCCTAAGTATCAAGAATACGTTCAAGTAATGAATGAACAATACGTTGACCGGAAGCAGCCATCCAAGCTTTATCATCTTAAAGACCTTGGTGGCACGGCGGTTTACAACGTCTTCCAAGGTGATAACGAATTTGTGATTACCGGTAAGCTCAAAGACTGGCATTTCCGTGATCAATTGAAGAATATTAAGGTGCCAACTTTAATTACATTTGGTGAACATGAAACGATGCCAATCGAAACTGCTAAGACAATGAATAGTCTCATTCCAAATTCACAGCTAGTTACTACTCCCGATGGTGGTCACCACCACATGGTAGATAACCCTGATGTTTATTACAAGCACCTCGCTGACTTTATTCGGAATGTTGAAAATAATACGTTTAATAATTAATAAAAAGGCCGAGGAAACGTTTCTCGGTCTTTTTATTAATAATTCATGAATCATATTTTAAAAATATCTTAACTAGAACTAAAATATTAAATGAATATGGTACGATATTTATACGATAAATACGAAGGAATGATTAAAGCAAAAACTTAATACGGCTTCACTGATGTTGTTCGCTTAAGGTGTGGGACCTTTAAGCATTAGTTACTTTACTCAATTTATATATTTAAGGGGAAAAATGAAAGAAAATTATCAACTAACAACTGACGAAATAAAGAAAGAATACCAATTAACTGATTTTACTCACGGTTTATCAACCCAAGCTGTCGAAAAACGGCTTGCTGATGAAGGACGTAATATCATTGAAGTAAAACCAACGCCAAAGTGGAAACTCTTCTTACGCCAGTTTAACAATATTGTTATCTACATTTTATTAGCCGCTACTTTACTGACCATTTTAATTGGTCACTATACTGATGCGATTGTTATCGGGGCGGTTATCATTCTAAACGCGCTCATTGGTTATTTCCAAGAATCAAGTGCCGCGAATGCCCTCGCCAAAATCAAAGAGATGATGGCGCAACATGCCACCGTCTACCGGGATGGTAAACGACAAGATATTGATGCCGCGGATCTTGTCCGTGGGGATGTTGTTTTCCTCGAAGCCGGTGATAATGTACCAGCTGACTTACGGATTGTCTCAGCTGATAACTTACGAATTGAGGAATCAGCTTTAACCGGTGAAACCAATTCGGTTATCAAAACTGATGAAGCAATTACCGACCAAGACGTTCCCCTCGCTGATCGTGTTGATATGGCATATGCTTCGACTTCAGTTACAAGCGGAAGTGGTCTAGGAATTGTAGTCGCAACTGGTGAACAAACCGAAATTGGTAAGATTTCACAGGAAGTTGCGCAAATCAAGCCAAAGAAGACCCCATTAACTAAAGAAATTGACCATGTTGGAAAAGTCGTTTCTTACATTACGATTACTGCCTCAGTGATTGTTTTCGTTGTCGGTTTCTTCCTCGAAATTTACTCCTTGCCTGCCCTTGCGCTCGCAGTCGTGGCAATGTTAGTTGGTGCAATCCCAGAAGGTTTGCCTGCAATCACCTCTGTTATCTTAGCCTTTGGTATTAGCAAAATGGCCAAAGAGCATCAGACGATTATCAAATCAATGCCTGCTGTTGAAACATTAGGCTCGGTCGATGTTATTGCTACTGATAAAACAGGAACCCTTACCAAAAACGAAATGACTGCCATTGAGTTATGGGTCGGCGATAAACACTACACGGTTACTGGAACTGGTTATGCTCCTGAGGGTGAGATTCTCTTAAATGGCAAACCAGCCCAACTGACAGAGCAGCTCAAACTTTTCTTAGAGGCTGGATACCAAGCAAATGATACGGTTTTAACTGATGAAGACGGCACCTGGCATATTAATGGTGAACCAACCGATGGAGCCTTCTTAACTCTTTACCACAAAGCGTTTGGGGCTAAATATCAATCGCCATATAAAGCAGTTGACCTCCTTCCATTTGATTCTGATTACCGTTATATCGCTGAATTAACTCGTGATCCGGAAGATAAACAACAAGTAATCTTTGTTAAAGGATCTCCAGATAAGCTCTTTGAAATGGCCGCAAAGGAAGATCCACAATTTGATACTGCCAAGTGGCAACAACGGGTAGATGACTGGTCCAAAGCCGGAAAACGAGTTATTGCAGTCGGCTATCAACCAGTTAATGGCGAAAACCTAATGGAAGTCGAACATGACCACCTCTACAGGGGAATTCACTTACTTGGCTTAGCTGCTCTTCAAGACGCACCACGCGAAGAAGTGATCGTTGCGTTAAAGCAAATGAACCGTGCTGGTGTTTCCGTTAAAATGATTACAGGGGATGACCCGCAAACTGCCCGTGCAATCGGTAAGCAACTAGGATTATCAACAGGCCCAATCAACGCAATCACAGGTGCAGAATGGGATAAACTTTCTGCCAGTGAACGAGAAGAGGCCGCTTTAAATAACCAAGTCTTTGCGCGGACGACTCCACAAAACAAGCTTGAAATTATTGAAGCGCTCCAAAACCGGCAAAAGATCACCGCGATGGTTGGGGATGGAGTTAACGATGCCCCCGCCTTAAAGAAAGCCGATATTGGAATTTCAATGGGGATCAAGGGAACGGACGTCGCTAAAGATGCTGCTGACATGATCTTAGGAAATGATAACTTTGCGGTAATGGCGGCTGTTATCAAAGAAGGTCGGCGAATTTACGATAATATCAAAAAGAGTATCTTATTCTTATTACCAACCTCCTTTGCGGAAGGATTAGTGGTTGCCTTCTCCATTCTTACCGGTCAGCAAGTTCCCCTTCAACCGGCGCAGTTATTGTGGATTAACTTAATCGCCGCAATCACTATCCAGTTTGCGTTCGTCTTTGAAAAAGCAGAAAAGGGCATCATGGATCGCAATCCTCGTCCAGTGACCCAACGATTAATGAATCGGCATGATTTAATCCAGATGGGTTATGTCTCAGCCTTAATGGCGCTGTTCGCCTTAATTGGTTACGAATGGTTCATCAGTGCTGGGGCAGACGTTGTCAATGCTACAACAATGATGGTTAATACCATTGTTATTAGTAAGGCCTTCTACTTCTTCAGCATTCGAACTGAACGATATGGGCTAAAAGAAGTTGGAAATATTGGCAAGAAAGCCTGGGGCGTTATTGGATTGATGATTCTCTTCCAATTGATCTTCACCTACGTTCCATTTATGCAGGCGGCCTTCCACGTGACCGGAATTAGTTTGCTGGAATGGTTAGCAGTAATTGTCTTCTCTTGCTTAATCTTCTTATGTACTGAATCCGATAAAATGATTCGTTTCCGTCTAAATCGACGATAAAATTAACGACACTGAATTAGATTTCATCTTCTTCAGTGTCGTTTTTTAATTCATAAGCTTTCGTAATGTTTCAACCAAATCTATGTAAGCGCATTATAAAATCTGATATGATACACCTAACACATAGAAAAGGAGTCTTATCATGAAATACCAAGAAACCAAAGAAACACTTAATCAATTAGTTGCTGATCTGAGTCAAATGGCAATGATAATTCATCAAACTCACTGGTATATGCGTGGCACTAACTTTCTAAAGCTTCACCCATTAATGGACCAATTTATGGATGAAATCAACGATCAACTTGATGTAATATCTGAACGATTATTAACTCTCGACGGTGAACCTTATTCGACCCTTAAAGAAATCGCAACCCATACGAAAATTAAAGACTGGCCAGGAAACTTTGATAAAACAACACCAGAACGACTCGCACATTTAGTCGCTGGTTATCGTTATCTTGAGGACCTTTATCAGCATGGAATTGAAGTGACTGATATTGAAAAAGATTATTCGACCCAAGATATCTTCATTGGTTTTAAGACGGCAATCGAAAAGAAGATCTGGATGCTGCAAGCAGAATTAGATCAGGCACCAGAAATTGATAATTAATAGTAAAATCGGCACCAAACGAATCGAAATTCGAACGTTTGGTGCCGATTTATTGTCTAAAAATTATTTTTTCTGGTTATCTAGGAGTTCTTTTTTTCATCTTTTAATCGCAAGTCATCAAGCCATTTCATATGCTTTTCTTCATAACTACGATCTTTCTTGATAAAGAAGTAGGCTGCCGCGGCAAGAATGGCGATGACAGTTCCGACAAGCAGGGTCTTAGCCGTAAAATTGGTAACCATGTAACAAGAAACTAACAATGCAAAAATGGGGATAAGATATTTCCCGGGTAATTTGAAACCGTGTGTTGGATATTCGTTACTATGTTCAAATTTAATGACGGCAAGAATCGAGGGAACATATTGAATGAATGAGGCTAAGACTGTACAACTAACCAAGAAGAGATAACTCTGGGTAGCGAATAAAGCAGAGAGGATGGATGTTAATAAAATTCCGACCCATGGAGCATCATGCTTATTCTTCTTCCCAATAAACTTTGGCAACATGCCATGTTCATTGGCCATTGAAGCAATTAACGATGGCGTGTTAAACGAAGCTGAAAAGGCAACCCCAAAGATACTTACAAGCATCCCGAAAATAATAAAGGCATATCCCCACTTACCAATAGTGGTTCCGAGTCCCTTCGCAAGGGCACCTCCCAAAGCATTAGCCAGTGGTGTCGAGTAACCGCCTAATTTAGTCCCGGAAAGTCCAACAGCAATGGTCATCATCAATGCATCCAAAATAGTTACACTAACCATGACTGCAATTAACACCCGAGGAATATTCTTTTCTGGATTCTTCATTTGCTTAGCAGCAATTGGTAAAAATGAAAAACCAGTAAAAAGATAAAAGATCGGAGTAAAGGCTTCTCCAAAGTGATGAATAAATGGCATTGGTCCCTTTAAAGCTGCTTGGGGAATCACTGGTGAGAAGTTAGCTTTATGGATAAAGAAGACCCCAACGACAATAAAGATGATCAGCGTAAGAATCTTCGCAGCCGCTGATACATTATTAACCAGTTTAACAAGACCGCGACCGAAGAAATTAATAACCGCAAAGAGCACAATTAAGCCAAAAGCAGCGACCCCATAGATAAGCGGCCGATTAAAGATTGGCAAAAAACTCTTGAGGGTAGTTAATAAGGCAACAATTTCCGCTGAAAGAGTACAGCAACCTAAGAACCAGGTAAAAATTCCTAGCTCATAACCGGTGAATCTTCCAAATGCATGATAAGAATAAAGCCACGCTGCCCCTGAGCCGGTAAAACGACTAGAAAGATCGGCATAACATAGGGCGATCAATGAGACGGTTATTGCTGTACATAGCAAAACTGCTACAGCCGATAAGTTCATGTACCGATAAATAACAGATGGCAGTAAAAATGTTCCTGAGCCAATTACTCCATTAATCCCTAAAAAGTAAATTGAGATGAAAGATAGCTTTTTAGGTACTGATTTTTGATTACTGATAATGACCACCCCACATAAAATTTATAATTCCATTTATATTGTAGTCTTTTTCAAATAAAAAGGTAAATTATCAGCTATCCTAATCTCGATCTTTTCTAAAATTGTTATACAATTAAGAATGTACTTATTTTATATAAAGGATGAATAAAATGGCACAGAAGATTGAGAATTTTATTTTTGATATTGACGGTACTTTAATTGATACTATTGATATGTATATGCCAGCAATGATTGATACGTTGGCTCAACACGGTCACCCAGTTGCGCCCGACAAAGTAGAACAAACTAAGCATGACTTATTTGGTATTACTGGTCGAGATGCTCTTCGCCTCGCTGGAATTAGTGAGGAAGAAATTCCGAAAATGTTAAAAGACTGGTTTGACCTTGCTTACCAACGTGCTGATCGGGCAAAAGTGATTGAAGGAATCCCTGAAATGCTTAATACCCTTGCCAATCGTGAAGATGCAAAGATCGCCATCGCAACTTCAAAACTCGCTGACGAATACCAAGAATACTTCGTTAACAAATATGACTTTGCGAAGTTATTTAAGGTTGCCATTACGTCTGCGGATACTAAAAAGCATAAGCCAGCTCCAGATCCTATTTTAGTGGCAATGGATAAAATGGGAGCAGATCCCGCAACTACTGTTTATGTTGGGGACACGATCAATGATATGAAAGCCGCCCATGCAGCCGGTGCCAAGTTTGCAGGCGCCCTTTACTCTTCTGCAAATCCCGATAGTATTAAAGATGCGGACTTTCCATTAATGAAGCCGGCTGATCTGCTAAAAATTTAAAACAAATAAGGAGTCTCTGATGTTTAGAATTCAAACGTTAGAGACTTCTTTTTAGTTCTTTTAATTATTATTCCTGCCTTAGGGGCTTTATTAATAAAGCTACTTTGGGGCCTTCATATACCCTGCCACATATTCCTGAGCCGTTTTTTCTGACATTTGATAGACATTCACGAGGGCAGCCACTATTTCTGACGGAGCTGTATCTTGACTGCTTAAGAATTTGACTAGCCTTTATTTTCCTTCTTCTCTTTCTTCTCGCCGGGCATCCATTAAATCAAGCTCGAACTTCATAAAGCCTCGTCTCCTCTCTGGCTCCTGCTTAATCTTAATAATCTCGTCTTGAATCTTAGTAATAAACCTACTCTTATTGTCTACTTGATTGCGCATTAAAGCAAGGAAGTTCTTGATCGGTTGCTCATCATTAGTAAATTCTTTAGCCAAGGCATTAAAGATCACAACAGTCCGTTAGTCGCCTAGTTTCAACTGATAATTACGGGTACACGCCATTTCAAACACATAACGGGCCCAACCATAGCCAAAATAAGACTACAATGCCCTCTGAGTATACAGATGAAATAGAAAATTCATCTTATACTTGGAGGGCTTTTTCTATGGGAAGAAAATCTAAATACTCAGCAGAGGAAAAACTCTTAATCCTCAATGAAGTTTTACGAAATGGAATCCATAAGGTAATAACTAAGTACAAGATTAGCCAAAAAACTATCAGGCAGTGGAGTCTTCTATACAAGTATCAGGGAATGCCAGGACTTCAAACAAGTCATCATAATTAAAGCTACTCTAAAGAATTTAAAAACTCATTGGTTGAACAATATCAACAAACAGATGAGGTATTAGATTTATTTGCGATAAAACACGGTTTACGATCTCAAAGGCAACTAGAACAATGGATTATCCGGTATAATGAATCTAACTTAAAGGCCTATACGCCAAGAAAGCGAGATTCAAAAATGAGTGGACGAAAGACTGACTTTGAAGAACGACTTACTATCATTGAAGAGTTGATTAAGCATGATGTGAACTACAATTGGGCGGTTGAAAAGTACCATATTAGTTACCAACAAGTTTATGGCTGGTATCAAAAGTATCGCAAAAGCGGTAATGACCCAGAATCACTTCGTGATCGCCGAGGCAAAGCTAAGCCAGAAGAGAAGTGGCTGGAAGTTGACCGACTCAAGGCAGAGAATCGCTTATTAAGGGCTCAGCTAGAAAAGCAAGAGATGGAGATTGCATTCGCAAAAAAATTAACAGAAATACGCAATCGGGAGGTGGAAAAGGACTCCGGTACCAAGCCATCAAAGAACTAAATCAAGAAAATGGATGGTCAATTAGCCAGTTGTGTAAAATAGCTGATTCTTCGCGAGATGGTTATTACAAATGGCTCAATTGAAAGCCAAGTCGATATCATAATGAGCAAGCAGAGTTACTTGAAGCGATTGTAGAGTTAGAAGAAGAACACAATTGGACGCTGGGATATTTAGCGATGACTACACAGTTAAGCTTTGAAAACCGTTTAAGCTTTACCGCTGGATTAAAACGAATAACTAACTGCATGCGTAAGCATGGAATTAGAGCAAATATTAGGAAGAAGAAGCGCAATCGAATTCAACGCCATGAAGAATACATCAATGACAACTTATTGCAGGGACAATTCGACCGTAAAACTAAAAATGAAGTGTGGGTTACCGACACAACGGAAGTAGCCTACGGCGGACACACACTTCATAAAGTACGAGTACACGTTATTTTAGATTTATATGGTCGTTACGCTTTAAGCTACAATATTTCAGACACAGAAACTTCATCAGCAGTAATTGAAACCTTTAATCGTGCTTTTATGGTTGAGCCTGATGCGCAACCAATGATCCATACTGACCGCGGGTCAGCTTACTGCTCAAGTATGTTCAACGACTACTTAGTCTCTAAAAATTGTATTCATAGTATGTCACACCCCGGTCATCCTTGGGAAAACTCACCCATAGAGCGTTGGTGGAATGACTTCAAGCTAATCTGGATTAACAAACACCCTCGTCCTAAGACGCTAGCAGAGCTAGAACAACTCGTCAAAGGAGTCATTGAATACTTTAATACCAAACGCGCTTACACAAGCAAAAACGGCTTGACCGCGGAACAATTCCGCAATCAAGCCGCCTAAAATTTTTATCTAATTGATCTGTATACTTGACGGGACATAGTGCCATATATCCCCACCGCTTATTATTTTTTCTGGGTGTAATTTCGCGTGAAACTAGCTGATGATACTTAGCTTCGTATGACATATCGAACATTCTCGTGACCCTAATGCATTAACTTTTCCACAATTAGGACAGACCAAGGCAAGCATCTGCCCTTTAAGTGGTTTTCCACAATTCTCACAGACTTCGGCATCGTCTGGATTTAATGTGTTACAGTAGGGACATTTTTTCATTTAGTAATCCCCATTGAAGAGCTGTGCATTGCCATTCGCTTATCGGGATAGAGTTTCTTAGCTAGGGCGGTTACCGCGGTCGGCGCTTCACCAAAGCCGGCCGCAATCAATGCAACTTTCCCCGGGTAGGTCACACCATCCCCGATCGCATATACCCCTTCAGTACTAGTTTCCATCATTGAATCAACCTTGATCAAGTTGTGTTCTGCTGCTAAGTCAAGGGACCACTGATTCAAGGCCGCATTATTAGAGGTAAACCCATAGTTAACCACAATCTTATCCACATTCAATTGTGCTTCGTCGTCACTCCGCATCTTCTTAAGATCGAGCGTTACCGTTTCATCATCTTCCACCGTTAATGCTCGTGGTAAGAAAGGCGTATCCAATTGCACAGATGATTGTTTAAGCTGGGTCACAGTATGCTCAAGGCCACGGAACTGGTCCCGTCGATGGACAAGGTGGACTTCCTTGGCGACAGGTTCAAGCATCAAGGCAATATCAATCGCGGAGTCTCCCCCACCAAGAATGGCAACCCGCTTGTCCGCATAATCAGCTTTATGATTAACAAAGTATGAAAGCTGCTTACCTTCAATCTCAGCTGCCCCTTCTAAAGCGAGCTTACGGGGAGTAAACGCTCCGTTACCAAGAGCAATGATTACTGCTCGTGACCGGGATACCCGCTTTGCTGATTTGATGGTAAAGGTTCCATCATCTCCTTTGATGACGTCCTCAACGGTTTCGCCAAGGAATTGATCAATCGGTGCCACTGCCATTTGTTCTTCTAACTTAGCGATCAGGTCGTGTCCAGTTACACCTGGCATTCCCGCTACATCCCAAACTTGTTTTTCAGGATAGAGTGCCCCTACTTGTCCCCCAAGTTGTGGAAGGCTTTCAATTAGCTGGGCATCTAATTCATGAAGGCCGCAGTAAAATGAAGCAAACATCCCTGCTGGACCTCCACCAATAATTGTCACATCATAAATTTTCTCTGCCATTTCTCCTCTGATCCTTTCATTTTCATCTCTAGAAGTATTATATCATCTTTATTTTTTCTAAAATTTCGTAAGCGGTCTCAAATTTTAATTGTAATTATTCAAAATTTAAATTAACATATTATATACAGAGATTGATTTTGCTTAAAATTGGAGGAATAAATACTATGGCAAAACGTAAAATGATTCTTGATTTAGATACTGGTGTTGATGACGCTTTAGCTATTGCCTATGCGCTCGCTGACCCAGAAGTTGATCTAATCGGAATTGTAAGTTCATATGGTAACAACCTATTAGATGTTTGTGCCGAAAACAGCCTTAAATTATTGGAATTATTAGGTCACACTGATATTCCAGTATTTAAGGGTCTTCCACATTCATGCACTACTGACCACTTTGATGTAATGCAAGTTTCAAAGGATATCCACGGTGATAACGGTATCGGTGATGTTGAATTACCTGCGCCAAGTCGGGCTCTTGAAGAACAATCCGGTGTTGATTTCTACATCGAAGCTGCTCACAAGTATGGCAAGAACTTAATCATCATCCCTACTGGTCCAATGACAAACTTAGCTGCTGCCTTGAAGAAGGATCCTGAAATTGCTGACTTGATTGGTAATGTCACATTCATGGGTGGTGCCTTAACTGTTGAAGGTAATGTTACTCCTGTCGCAGAAGCTAACATTAACCAAGATCCAAAGGCTGCCGATGAAGTAATGAAGTCCAACTTGCCACTTACGATGGTTGGTCTTGATGTTACTCTTCGGACCCTCCTTACTAAGAACGAAACAAAGCAATGGCGTGAATTAGGCACTACTTCCGGTAAGGCTTTTGCTGATATTACCGACTTCTACATCGACGCTTACTACAACCTTGATATTGATAAGCGTGGTTGTGCCCTCCACGATCCATTAGCTGTTGGTGTTAGTATTGACCCATCATTTGTTTCAACCATTAGCTTATTCATGAAGGTTGTTTACCAAGAAGGACCTTACTATGGTCGAACAATTGGTGACAACGCTAAGTTAAACGATCCTAACCCTAATGTTAAGGTTGCCGTTAACGTTGACAAAGAACGTTACCTCAAGGCCTTCATGGATCGCTTAAACAAGCTTTTCAAAGAAAACTAAATTTAATTAAGAGGCTGTTGAAAAAACTTAGTTTTTAACGGCCTCTTTATTTATACAAATATTGTTAAGATATCGTGGAAATTAACCATAAGGCTCGAGGCTAAGTCCGTACGATAATCAGCCCGTGCCGTGCTAATCACCGTTCTATCCTTAGCCCACCGCCTTGTCGAGAAGGTTAATTCCCACTCACTTTCATTTTACAAGGCGTTATTCTCCTGTTTTTCTTCGATAGTTGTTATAATAAAATTTGTAAAGGATTGTTTTTGATTTTACTAAGGAAGTGTCTTATCAATGGGTCGTTTAGATAATAAAGTTGCAATTATTACTGGTGGTTCTAAAGGAATTGGAGCTGCTGTCGCAAAAAAGTTTATCGAAGAAGGCGCAAAGGTTGTTTTAACCGCTCGGAAGATGGATGAGGGACAAAAAGTCGCTGACCAACTAGGTGACAATGCGATCTTTATCCAACAAGACGTTGCTCGGAAAGGAGACTGGGACCGGGTAATCCGCCAAACTGTCCAAGTCTTTGGGAAGCTCAATATTGTGGTTAACAATGCGGGAATTGCCGAATACGCCGATGTTGAGAAGACGGACGCTGAAATTTGGGATAAAACAATTGCCGTTAACCTTACCGGTACGATGTGGGGAACTAAGCTCGGTATTGAAGCAATGAAGAACAACGGGGAAAAGAATTCAATCATCAATATGTCATCCATTGAAGGACTAATTGGTGATCCTGATCTCTTTGCATACAATGCTTCTAAGGGTGGTGTCCGCCTCTTAACTAAGTCCGCTGCGCTTGATTGTGCCCGGAAAGGCTATGACATCCGTGTAAATACAATTCATCCTGGTTATATCTCAACTCCACTAGTTGATAATTTGGTCAAGGATGATCCAAAAGCAGAAGGACACCTAGAAAGCCTTCATCCCCTTGGCCGTCTTGGAAAGCCAGAAGAGATTGCTAACCTCGCTTTATACCTTGCTTCAGATGAATCAAGCTTTAGTACTGGTTCGGAATTTGTCGCTGATGGTGGCTATACGGCTCAATAAAAAACAAAACAAAAGGATCATTGCCAAACTAGATGACAGTGATCCTTTTGTTTTAAATTAAATTCCGAATTACCAATGAAACTGCCAAAATCAATGATCCAACCCCGACAATTATTTGCATAAGACGGCCAGGCAGGTGGCGAACAATAATCGGTCCTAAGTAGCCCCCGATTACATTTCCAATCATCAACGGAATAACATAATTCCAATAAATTGTCGTCTCAAGTGCGAACACTATCCAGGATGTTGTATTTGTAACAGTCATCGCAACATTTTTTAGCGCATTATTAACTGCAAAGCTCTTTTGCCGATTGATCACTGTCAGCAAGGTTAGCATTAACACTCCGGCGCCGGCATTAAAGAAGCCCGAATAGATCCCAACAATAAAAATACCAATGATTGATAAAAATTGGCCAATCCGTGATTTACCAAATAATTTACTGTTTCCTGCCATCGTCCCTGTACTTTGCTTCGGATGATGGGGAAATAACAAGATAATTCCAGCTAACGCAATGCATAATGGCACCAGTTCCGCAAACCACTTACTGGGGACAGCAAACAGTAAAAAAGCCCCAATAACGGAACCAGCAAATACCAATGGCAGAATAATCCATAATTGCCGGCGATTATGCTCTAATTCCTTAAACGATGAAAAGACCGAACTATAGTTACCAGTGACTGTCGAAAAAGCACTCGTTACGTTTGCCATCACTGGCGGTAATCCTAGTGCAAGCAGTGATGGGTACGAGACTAGTGATGCTAAACCAGCGGCTGCACTAATAATCCCCGAAAGAATCCCAATTCCTAGTAATAATAAAACAAAAACTACTCCACTCATTTCTTAAACCATCCCTTTTAAATGCTAGTGTTAATTGTAAACCACTTTTCTAAGATAAGTAACCTAATTAACGATTTGCATTTCGTTATAATATTAGCTATGATAATAGAGAATAAATCTGGGGTGCCAAACGGCTGAGATAATACCCATTGAACCTGCTCTGGTTAATACCAGCGAAGGGAGATTCAGTGATATTAACTTAATGATTAACTCCATGATTTTTTGTCATGGAGTTTTTTTGCCCTTATATCTTAAGGAGTTTTATTATGACTAAACGTTCATTACATTTGCGTGACATTATTTTGCTTGCCCTAATTGGAATTATTTTTGGTGTAATTTATTTTGCAGCCGGCTTTGTCTATAACGGGCTAACTGTTCTGCTGACACCAATTGGTTATGGTCCAATGGCTAACGATTTAACAATGGGAATCTGGTGTATGGCTGGACCGCTTGCCGGCTTTTTGCTTCGGACACCGGGAGCGGCTTTCTTTGGTGAGTTTTTGGGAGCCGCCGTTGAAATGCTTCTCGGCGATCAGTGGGGAGCAGCCAACCTAATTTCTGGAGCAGTTCAAGGTATCGGGTCTGAGTTAGGTTTTACTTTTACGCTTTATAAAATGTATAACTGGTTGACCTTACTCATCTCATCCCTCACCCTTACATTTGTTACCTTTGGCTGGGATTGGTTCCGCAATGGTTATAATCACTTCAGCGGACAAATGCTCATTATTATGCTTATTGCGCGCTTCATTTCAATGTTTGTCTTCTCTGGAATTCTGGTTAAATTGATTACTAATCTTCTCCAACGAGCCCACTTAATTAAACACTAAGACTATGAAAAATATACGATTTAATGATCTTTCATTTAATTTTGATCAGCAACCAATCCTTAAAAATATCACCGCCGAATTTACGGCCGGAAAGATTCACTTACTTACTGGGGTCTCTGGGAGCGGTAAATCCACCATTCTCAAGTTAATTGCTGGTCTCCTGCCTAAATATGGTGGTGAAATAGTTACTGGAGCAGTCGATGTACCAACAGATGCTCAAATTGGGATGGTATTTCAAGATCCGTTAATGCAATTTGCCCTTGATACGCCACGCCACGAATTAGAATTCACCCTAGAAAATTGCCAGGTACCCACTGACAAAATTCCAGAGCGCGTTAAAGAAGCTTTACAATTTGGTAAAGTTGATGATCTTGCTAACCGGTTAATCACCACTCTTTCCGGTGGGCAACAACAGCGCGTGGCTTTAGCAGCTGCTACAGCAATGCAACCAAACGTGCTTTTATTAGACGAACCCTTTGCCAATATTGATGAAGAAAACCGCCAACTTATCCTTAAACAATTAGTCCGCCTCAACAGTGACTATCACACAACAATTATCATTACTGACCACGATTTGCATGGTTACGAGCGACTACATCCACTGGTTTGGCAATTAGCTAAGGGGCGCCTTGCCCAGCTTTCCACTAAAAATAGTAACCAACTTTTGACAGCGAGCGCTACTCCCCAAATTACCACTGCTCTTCCCCCGTCAACCTTACCTGTGATTATCAAATTTGATGAATTAGCAATAAAAAGAGGGAATCATTTCTTACTTTTACCAACCAATTTAGGCATTGTTAAAAATAAAATAACTTTATTAACGGGGCCAAATGGGATTGGTAAATCTACCCTTCTAAAAGCAATTGCCCGACTTTTAAAATATGAAGGAAAGATTGACTATGCGGGGGAAAGCATTCAAAAAATATCACCTGGGAAATATTACAAGCATCTGGGATTAATTTTTCAACATGCAAACGATCAATTCCTAAATGTAACTGTTGGCGAAGAACTGGCATTGGGCTTTAAGACTTGCCAGAATCCCTATTTTAGCCAACAACAAGTCAACGAAGCATTAGCAGCTCTTGGTCTGAACGGAAGAGAAGATCAAGTTGTTTATTCTTTAAGCGGTGGTCAAAAGAAAAAGCTGCAAATCTTGCTGATGTTAATGCGCGGACAAGAAACATTATTACTGGATGAACCATTCACTGGTTTAGATCCAGCATCTTTAAAGACTGTCCTACAACTAATCAAAGCATCCCAAAAAGAAAAACCACAGACTTTGCTAATTGTTAGTCATCAATTAAGCGGACTTGATGGTTTCATTGATTATCATCTTACAATGAATCATCAACGTCTTAATTATGTTGGAGGGAGTTATGAATCCTAGTTTAAAATTATTACTTGTTATTTTGCTTTCACTTGAGCTGACTTTTGTGACTAAGCTGTGGATTAACCTGATTGTCATTGTAGTGTGTTTGCTAATCCTTATTCATCAGCGATTTCACTGGCGACAATTTTGCTGGTTGGCTTTTGTCCCTCTCTTTCCGGCACTAGCTATTTTCATTACAATTGTCTTCTTTAGTCCTAGTCATAGTCTCTTCGATGGAACCGTTCTTTTCAGCCGACTCTATGTTTATGTCTGCCTTGGAACAGTCTTTACGTTTACAACCGATACCTTAACGCTTGCTCGCTCATTAGAACAAAATTGTCACCTTCCCAGCAAATACGCTTATGGGGTGCTCGCCGCTCTTAATCTAATTCCGAAAATGAAACAAGCCGTTACAACTATTTATACGGCCGGACAAATGCGAGGTGTTAATTTACATTGGTGGTCACCAACGCTCTACTTCAAAGCGATTCTGGTTGCGATTCAATGGTCAGATCAATTAGCGCAGGTCATGGAATCACACGGTTTCGTTGAAGGACAAGCACGAACAGCTACCGTGGATATCCCGATTACCAGCCACGATTGGCTTTCTTTTTTTAGTATTATTTGCCTTGTACAGATAATTGTAATTGCGCTCCCTTGAGTTTTCATGCGATAATAATATAAAAAGAAAGGACTGATATAGTGAACGATAATAATTTAACGGACCGGATCGTTAACGCTTTATCCTATTTAAGCATCTTATTTTTACCAGTTATCTTTCCACTAATTGTGTGGATAATTGCCAAAAGCAGTGATCGACCAACTATTGCCAAAAACGCTCGCTATGCATTTTGGAGTCAAATTTTCCCATTGTTATATGTAATAGGTGCAATTTTAGTCTTTAGTGTCTTTTCATTAAACCCCGCTAACTTCCACGGGGGCGCATTGTTTGGAATTCTCCTAACATTTGCTCTTTTATTAGCCCTTTTGTTATTTATTTATAATATTGCCATGGCCGTAAAAATGCTGATTGGCCGTGAATAAGCTTAAGTAAGAGAGTAGAGACCAGGAAATGCTAGTATTTTCCCGGTCTCTCATTTTTTATCCAAAATATCAAGTGAGGTGATTAATCGATGGAAATGATTTTAGGCATTGTTCTTCTATTGACTGCTGTTGTTGCAGCTAATGTTGTTCATCTTGTTTACCCTAAGATTCCACTATCCATCTATCAAATTATTGCAGGAATTCTTTTAGCATCCCTGCCTACTGAGGCCACTAACTTTACCATGCATCCAGAATTATTCATGATGGTGATTATTGCTCCTTTAATGTTTAATGACGGGCAGAACCAATCATTCCGTTATCTTTCAAGCAATATCAAATCGATCCTATCAATGACTGTTGGATTAGCACTTGTAACGGTCTTGATTACTGGTAGCTTTTTACATTGGCTTCAACCAGCAACGTTCTCCTTAGCACTTGCCTTTATGTTGGCCGCGATTGTTACGCCGACTGATGCGGTCGCTGTAAAGTCAATTACTACTAATATGAAGGTACCGAAAAATGTTAATGGTGCTCTGGAATATGAATCCCTCTTTAATGATGCATCGGGAATTGTGCTTTTAGACTTGGCGCTGGAAACCTACCGTTCTGGACAATTTTCGCTTGGTCATGGAATCTGGATCTTTGTTTATGTTTTCTTTGGCGGAATTATCTTCGGAGCAGTGTTAGGGAGCCTGTTAATTAGTCTCCGTATTAGTTTGATGCGGAAGCACGTTGATATTGGCTCCATCGTTATTCCGATCAACGTAATGACTCCCATCGTTGTTTACTGGTTGGCTGAAGAACTACACCTTTCAGGAATCCTAGCCGTCGTTGCAGCGGGCGTTGTTCATAGTATCCTCTATGATCGAATGCGGCTTACATCTACTAAAGTACAAATGTCTACTACTACTATCTGGAATATCATTAGCGATGCGTTAAACGGGTTAGTATTTGTCCTTTTAGGGGTGATGCTTCCGCAGGTACTTGGAAGGACTTCTTGGCAAAATCTGGGTGCAATCGTTGCCTTAGCCTTTGCTATCTATATTATTACAACCCTCTTAAGATTTTTATGGGTCCGGTTTAAGTTCGTCAACATTCAATCGACTAACCTTAACCGTGATAGTCTCTTAATGGCGTTAGGAGGAATTCACGGAACGATCACTCTGGCATTAGCATTCTCGTTGCCAGTACTGATTAATAACCATCAATTTGCTTTCCGTAATTCAATGATCCTGATTGCCGCAATTGTTATTTTGATTAGTATTGCTGTCGGCGCAATTGGGTATCCAATTATTTTACCGCCTAAATCTAAGAGCTATTCGAAGAGTGAATTTCAAAAAGAACTTATTAAAACAGTTCAATATGCTATTAATGAGCTACGGACTTCAGAAAAATATTCACCAGAAAAAGCGGCTGTTATTGACCAATTGAGTAGTCAAATGACGCAATACCATGAATTCAATCGCAACGTTTATAGTCAATTAATGGGTAAAGCTCATCAAATTGAATTGGCTACCTTAGACCGCCTTAACGAAGAAGGCCGAATCTCTGACAAGGAGGCCAAATTCCTCGTTAATTTTGTTACACGGTCGATTTTCCGCGTAAATAAACACAGCTTTCTTGAATTATGGGTCATCTTATGGCACCGGTTAAAATGGCGTTTTATTCGCTACCGCCATCTCAAAAAAGGCTCCCGCTACAATGTGGGGCCAAAATATCAATTAACCAAGGAACAGCGCACTGAAACAGCGGAGATCCTAGAAATAATTAATCGTGAAATCGATAAATACCTTCATTCGATTGAAACTCCACAGAACGCGAATGAAGTTGCCATGGTACGACGGACGTACTTCCAACGAAAACGATTCTTCCTGCACGATATTTCGATGGATACCGACCTCATTACTTCTTTATTTATTGAGGCATTTCAGCTTGAGCACAGTTATGTTCAAATGCAACTTGCTGATGACCAATTTTCACAAGAATTGGCAAACGCATTAAACGAACAGATCTCGACTGATGAATTGGTTTACACTCAATCATTAGACTAAAAAAGGAAATTGCTGCAAAATCTTGCAAAGCAATTTCCTTTTTATGTTTAAAGAAATGTAAGTAAAAACGCAATCAATGCTGGTAAAAATTGAATTAGAATAATTTTTTTGGTTGCAGTAAGTGCACCAAATAATGCAACAACCATCACAAAAACCAAGAGCATTTGCCATACTAATACTAAGGTTGCCCCACTAAATAACCAGTAACTGGCGATGATAGCTGCTCCTAAGGCTCCGTTATAAATACCCTGGTTAGCGAATGAAACCCGGGCTTCATGCTGTTGCGTAAACTTAAGCGGTAAGTCAAACGCCTTGGCTTGCTGTGCCGGGTTACCAAAGATTTCTAAGGCCATAATCCCTAAATGTTCGATTGCAACAAACATCGTAACAATAATTGCAAGCATCTTTTTCCTCCAACTATTTAATATAGTGATCTAAAAATCTTGTCAAATGGCGGCGATATTCGCTGGGATGGGTCGCATACGACTTTGCGTGCGCTGCCCCTGGTACTACCCACAATTCTTTGCTTCCCTCTGTTGCACGGTAATTACGATAAACCATTTCAGTTGGAACAAAATTATCTTTTGCTCCATGGATAAATAGCATTGGGCGATGATTATGATGCAACATATTTAAGGAGCTAGCTTCATGAATGTAAAAACCATTCTTCACCCGATTAATTAAACTCATCGTACTTATTAATGGCACCCGTAAAAACTTCGGAATCCCATATAAATTACCAGCTTCATAATTTAATTCATCATTAAGGCTCGTATATCCACAATCTTCGACAAATGCTTTTACTTGTGGGGGAAGGTTAATGCCACTAGTCATCATTGTTGTCGCACCACCCATGCTGACCCCAAACAAGACTACTTGGCTATCTTCCCCATTATGCCGAATAAGTTTATTAATCCATTTGCGAATATCATAACGCTCTGGCCATCCATAGCCAATGTATTTTCCTTGGCTTTGACCATGAGCACGCGCATCTGGCATTAGAACATTATACCCCATCTGATGGAAAAGCGCGGCATATTCGCCCATCTTCTCCTTGTCACCCATAAAACCATGGGCAATTACCACATTTTTAGTTGTTGATTTAGCAGCAGGGATGTAATCAGCAACTAGTTTATAATTTCCACTAGCCGATTTCATTGTCCATTTTTCTTTTTTAGCATGCTTAAACCACATTTTCTGCTCATACAATGGATCATTTCGTGAGATTTTAGTTGAATTATTAATAAAATCCTTATGCCCCGGTACCATTGCCACCGAGAAAAAATAGCTACTAGCGGCAAAGATTGCCACTGCAATTACGACTACAATTCCAATGAGCCATCGCCAAGGATGCCACTGTTTTTTTTTGTCTTTGTTCTCAAAATAATTAACCCCATGTCGTATTATTTAATCAATGCGCCTAGTTTAGCACACTTTCTGTTATTTTGCATATTCTTTTCATTCAAAATCGTGATGCTAATGTTAAAATAGATAATGATATATTAAGGGAGTGAAATAATGTTTCCAGAACGCCTACGAGCACTTCGCAAAGGACAAAAGATAACCTTAAAGGAGCTTGCTACCCACCTCAATGAAAACCTTGGCCCCAATGAAAAGCCAAACACTGCTTCACAAATCGGTAACTGGGAACGCGGTATTCGGACCCCGTCATACGTTGAAGCACGAAAACTAGCCGAGTTCTTTGATGTCAGTCTGGACTATCTTACCGGAAAAACTGATCGTGATGATTTTGACTTAGCAAAATTATTTTTCTCTAGTAAGAACCTGTCGTTTAATCAAACTGTACTTTCAAGTGATGATCGATATGAAATTTTTCAACTAATTGATGGTTACTTAAAGGGACGGCATAATCGCCGGGATACAGACACCTTCTATGGTAAGCAAGAGCAACTAGATTTAAAACTTAAATAAGGAGTTTGTGATGAATCCTAAAAAATTAAAGCAGCTAAAAAAGCGGGTAAAAAAAGCTCATCAAATTGTTAATGAGCCTTCCTATATTCAAGAACTAAATACTTACCGTGACCTATTCGATGACTTTCCTCCTGTAAAATACCTCATTAATAATGTTTTAGAAAGTGATCGACTACTCAAAAACGGCTTATTGCCACACCCTCTACCAAAATTATTATTGCCGGATAACATTCAAGATACCATTTTCAAAAAGGTTAATAAACAGTTCCCCCAAGGTGATCCACGCGGTGATAAACTTTGGAACAAATATAGTGAGGCGTTGCCAAAATTGGATAAGGCGTTGCGCAACTATCGTGATTATCTCGAAGAAACATACGGAATGTGGTCATACGTCAATGCACCTTTTGCCAAAGCACTTTCTGATTATTTAGGCGGGGCGCCGACACTGGAGATTATGGCCGGTAATGGTTATATTTCTAAGGGATTACGCAATAACAATGCCACCCAAAAGATTTATACTACCGATAGTCAGGCATGGATAAAAGAAAACGAAACGGGCAAACACCCTGTCACTAAGATTGAGAAGTTGGACGCTCTAGAAGCAATCAAAAAATACGGTGACGAGGTCGAATATGTCATTATGTCATGGGCTCCCGATAAGGGTGAAATTGACTGGGATGTCCTGCAACTTCTTCGTTCAACATACCCCGAAGTCAAATTATTAGTTATTGGCGAAAAAGATGGCGCAACTAACTCTAAAAAATTCTGGCAAGAGGCACAATTGAGTCAAGACGATGAATTACAGAAAGTTAATGCTAACTTGCACTCGTTTGACTTGATTGATGAACAGATTTATCTAGCGAAATAAAAGAAGTTGAGGTTAAAAGAGAACAAAAGCTTTCTCTTAACCTCAACTTTTTATTTAATCAATTTTAGCCACTAATTTTCCGACTACTTCATGATTTTTAATCGCTGTTAAGCCATCAATAATTTGATCAAACGGAATCACCTTCTCAATCAAAGGCTTTACATCCCCATTAGCTATTAATTTTAACATTTCCGCATTCATTCGGCCTAAATCAGCCTGCTGATATGGATTACCACTGAGATGCGCCCCACCAAGATTAACGACATCCATCCCTAGACCGCGATCAAACATTGGAACATTATCAAGTGAAGGAACGTCAACAATCGTTACTAAGCGTCCATTGTAAGCTAGCCGTCGCAAATCAAGTTCTGCTTCTTTTTTGCCTACCGTATCAATGATCAAATCAACGCCAAGCCCATCGGTGAGAGCGGCTAACTCTTTATCCACATCTTCAGTTTGATAGTTGATGATTGCATCTGGAGCGAGCTGCTTTACGTAGTTACATTTACTAGATGAAACAGTTGTAAATACCTTACAGCCATGAAGTTTAGCAAGTTGAATAGCGATACTGCCAACGCCACCCGCACCAGCATGAACCAACACGGTATTAACATTGGAAAAATTAGCTTTGCGTTCTATTGCTTCATAAGCTGTTAAAGCCCCACATAAAGCACTAGCAGCAACTTCATAGGAAACAGAATCCGGAATCTTAGCTAATTCATAAGTCGGGGCAGTCACATATTCGGCGAAACAACCATTTTTCGTTAAATCACCATGTCCAGATACTCGGTCACCAACATGCCAATTCGTAACTCCTTGACCGACACTAACAATCTCCCCAGCAACGTCCAATCCAAGGATATGCGGATACTGCCAAGCACTAACGCCGCCTTCAACGATTTTATAGTCGACCGGATTAAGCCCAGCAGCATGCACTTTGATTAAGACTTCATGTTCAGCTGGCGTAGGAACCGAGACTTCCGCAAAATTCAAATCTTGCAATGAACGATCTGCTGCTTTTTCGACTACTAAGGCTTTCATTTTTTCGCTCTCCTTAATTTTATAACAATTATTATAGCACTTTGCCTAAGCATTCTTCATGGCCATCTTATTAAGGTAGTGCCAAATTTGCGAACGATATTTCCGTAATCCGAATAACATCACAAGATAAATGATAATTGCTAGTGAAATCCAAACAGGACTTTCTGATATAAAGGCAGCAAAAACCAATGCATTCAATGGGCGTGCTACTAAGTTAAAGCTTGTTACCAAGACCACCCCGGTTGGAATTGCAACGCCATAGTGGGCCACTGCTGCAGTATAGACCGGACTGAGCCAACTAGCCGCATATAAACCTAAACTAAACCACACAATTCCCGTCGCAATTACTTTTAAGATATTTCCACGAGTTACCGCGACAATTGATTCAATCATGTACGGAATTGCAATTAAATCAACTACCGGAAGGGTCTTATTGCCAGGAAGGATAAAAGCAATTAAAACCATAATCGGGATTAAAATGATTCCTGAAATTAAAGTTGCTGATTCCCCATAGCCGACCCCATCATCCACTGCTAGGAACCACCGCTTTTTATCATAACGGCTATTTTTATTTTCGCCATGCCGTTTCTTCTGCTGTTCATCAATTTCAGTCGCGATGGGAATAAATGCCTTTGCGAATACGTTTGTAACCAGGGGAAAGATCGCCATAACGGCAGCTAGTTGAATCGCAAATTTAGTAATCTGTCCCCACGCGCTTATTTTCCCCAGTGAAGATAAATTACCCAGGATTCCAATTATTAATCCTAGGATAATTCCCATTGTAATTGGTTCTCCAAAGACACCTAGTTTTTTCTGAAAATCTTTAGGAGTCATCTTCACTTTGTTAAATCCCAGTAAATTCCATAACGGATCTAAAATAATCGCTGGAACCACTTGCTCGATATTATGTAAGGAGTCGACGGTGGTATTCTCAATTCCATAATAGTCTGCCCACCGGTCTGCTTGAATCTCCGCTAAGACTAGTGAGTACAGGAGCATAAAAAATTCCAGCCCTAATGATAGCCAATAATTATGAGTTACATAAAAAGCTAGCGTGCCCCAAATCATATACCCAAAATTATTCCAAATATTAGAAGGCAGAAATACTTTGGTAACGCCAAGTGCAAATAAAATTAATTCAGCTAGTAATCCAAAAACAAAAAACGATAAACCAACCGTTGATCCAAACGCTGCTAATGACCCTGCTTGCCAGCCGATATCAACCACTGGTAGTTTAATCCCCGTATTATCAACCATTTGGCGGACAATCTTAGTCACCACTGGCGTAAATTCTGTGATAATCCAGGTAAAACCAGTTAAACCGACACCAGCATAGAAGGCACTCATCATTGCTGTCTTAGGCTTCACTCGTAGTAATAAGGCAATGATAAAAATTATTATTGGGACAACTACACTTGCGCCAAAGGTTTGAAAAATAGTATTAACTTCTTGAAGCATGTTTTATCCCTCCATCGAATAAACTGTTACCTATATTTTCTCTAAGACCGATCTTTTTAGCAAGACAAAAGGTTTATCTTCGTTTGCTATAGAAATGCATTCAGAAATTTGCTACAGTATGATGAGTTTAATTTATTAGGGAGGGTACATTTTATGAAATATCGTTTACAAGCTATTATTTTTGTCTTCGTTGCCTTTATGCTTGGGTGTAACGAATATATGATTGTCGGCGTTTTACCTGATATTGCTCATGAATACCATGATTCACTTGGTAAGTTAGGCCTACTTGTAACTGTGTTTGCCTTGGTTTATGCTATCTTTACTCCGATTATTACTTCAATGGCAAATCGGTGGCGACGACATCATGTCTTATTAGTTCTCATGGTCATTTTCTTTATCGGCAATACCTGGACAGCGATGGCGCCAAACTTTATTTCAATGTTGCTTTCACGGATTCTAACCGCTAGTGTTGCCGGTGCGATTATCTCAATGGTCCTCGTAATGGCGAGCTATGTTGCGCCGCGCGAAAAAAGAGCAAGCCTGGTTTCATGGGTTTTTGCTGGATTTAGTATCGCGTCAGTTATCGGTATTCCAATCGGGACCGTTATCAGCACTACCCTTACTTGGCATGATAGTTTTTGGATGATTTCTGGAATAACAATCATTGTTTTTGTCGCCTTACTCTGGCTCGTCCCACGTGATACGCCTCAATTTAAGAGTACCCTTAGTAAACAATTTGTGTTATTTAAGGATTCTCGAATCATTCTCGGTGTTAGTTTCATCGTTGCTACTTGTGCGGCTGACTACACAATTTATACCTATATTCGACCTTTAATCACTAACGAAATGGGCTTTGATAATACTTGGTTAAATTGGCTCTTATTCGGAATGGGAATTTTCTTTATTATTGGTAATAAATTTGGTGGCTACCTGGCGGACCGTGGCGGAATCCACCGACTCAGTGGAATCTACGCGGCAATGACAGTCTTATTTCTCATCTTTGGCCCCGTCTTACCATTCAAGTGGGGCGCCATTATTATTGTGGCTGTCTTATGTATTGCCTTTTCATGCTATGGCTCTTCCACCCAATTGATGTTCCTCGATATTGCCGAAAAACAATATCCTCAATCACTTGACTTAGCTTCATCTCTAAACTCGATTTTTGCTAATATTGGTATTTCGCTGGGCTCTTTTACTGCCTCTCAGGCTGTCACCTTCACTGCCATGAAAAATCTCGGTTACGTTGGTGCAGTCTATGGGCTTCTCGCAACAATACTAGTCATCGTCCTTAGCAAAAAATATACGGGGATGCGCAATTATTAATCTTAACTTTGAGTACAGATGGATTTTCTATCTGTGCTTTTTATTTCCCGGGAAATTAATATGCAACTAATAGTAGCGGGGTGAGCAATTGTTGTTATCTAAGGATTCTATTGACCTTTTAAGCAGATCCAATTAAATTCTAAATATAGATTTTGAAAAGGAGCTTTTTGCTATGTCATACTCTTTCCCGCATCAACTGCTCAAATTGCGGACTGAAAAACAATTATCACAAGCTGAACTAGCTACGCGCCTGTTTGTTTCCCGCCAGGCCGTCTCCAAATGGGAAAACGGGGATGCTGAACCAAGTATCGACAAGCTAATTTTGCTTGCCAAAGTTTTTAATGTTTCATTAGACCGCCTCATCCTGGGAACAAACGACTTTAATCAACCACTGGTAAAACTTAATAATATTGTTAAAACTTTTAACTCACCAGTTCTCAACAGCCTTGATTTAACTATTCAGAATAATGAACGCATTGCCCTCCTTGGTAGTAATGGCGCTGGTAAAACAACTTTAGTAAAGATAATTGAAGGTACTTTGAAACCCAACGAAGGTACTGTTAAATGGTATTTTAATAAAAATGATTCTTTAAATATCATGTCCCAAGAAAATGTTTTAATTCCGACCCTAAAAGTTAAAGAGCAAATCAGTTTGACAGCCGCCATAACTAAGGTTGATTCAAAACAACGAATCAATTATCTTCTTGATCAATTTAAATTATCATCCCAGCCAAATACAATTATTGCGAAATTGTCAGGTGGACAAAAACGTCGCCTTTCGCTCTTACTTAGCGTCCTCCGTCAGTCCAAACTTCTGATCCTAGACGAGCCGACTGTTGGGATGGATTTAGAATCAATTGACTATTTTTGGCATTTTATTGAAAAGGTTTCAGGAAGTATTTTAGTTATTACTCATGATTTCAATCAAATTGATAAATTCTTTTCCCGTGTTCTGCTCCTTAAAGATGGCCAAATTTCTCACGACATCCCTGTTAAAGAAATTCACCAACATAATCAAACAATCGAACAATGGTATCGTCAACATAATCGTTAGGAGCTTTCTTATGAATATCATAGCAATTCAACTAAAACAAGTTTTACGCAATCGTCGTTTCTTTCTTTTTACTATTCTCCTGCCAGGTATTTGGTATGTATTTATGATTCAAGTTGCTAGTACATCTCTCCCCGCTACTGGCAACTTCCGGCTTGCTTTACTCTTGCTTGCTCTCCTGATGGGAATACTCGGCAATTCAATCGTTACTTTCAGCAAACGCATTTGTAGTAATAAGGACTTCTATATTTTTCAATCGCACATTAGCCACTATTCTTTGTGGAACTATTTATTTTCGCAATTAACTACCCAAGTCATCATAAATTTGTTCATCACCATCGTAATTATGATTCTTGCCATTTTTCTTCATACTATTGAGTTCAACTTTATTACTATCACTAGTATTTTATTAACCAATATTATCGGAATATATCTAAGCGTGATCGGGTTTGCAATTGGGCTTTCCTTTGACGCACCAACTGTTGATGCCGCTGGAACCCCAATCCTATTTATAATCGCAACTTTTATTATTCCGTGGAAACACCTCTTACCAGCTAATTCTTTTATTGATTTTTTTACTAATATACAAAAGCTATTTCCAACTTATTATCTTTATGCCGACCTTGATCATCTATCGGTTAGTCATCTTGGGCTACTATTTGTAACTGCGATTATTACTCTGCTACCTTGGCTTGGCTTTATCTATCGAAAATTAATCAATTAAAAAAACCGGAATACTTAGTATGTTTAGTACTAGGTATTCCGGTTTTTCGTGTATTGATACTATCTCAAGTCAATCAGCACTGTCCACATGGCCGATTAACTGGACACCTCACAATCCGGTGAGTTAATGTGTCTCACTTGCCAAAATGTCAATGGTAGCTCTTAGGGTCGCTACCAGACCTCTCGACTCATCGCAAACTATAATTTAGCATATTTGACCCATTGATGCAACTCTTATGCTCTTGCTTCCATTATATCTGCAAGGTGTTCGGCTACCCATTCTTGAGCTTTAGTAACCAAATCAGTTGTCTTTCCACTTTGATCGGTTTCATTTGCTAATTCATCGATCCGCAATCCCGTTTTATTAATATCTTCACTCTCCATTACTAAATAAAGATTAACAGGGTACTCGATCTCTTTATCCAATAATTTAACATCTAATCGCTCTGCCTCATCCATCGGTATGTTGATTAAGTTGGTTTCTAAGCGAAAGCTAACTGGATCACCTTTTTTCATTTTAATATTCATCTTATATTGACCAAGGTGTCCCGTATCAAGCTGTTCAATCATAAAATTAATCGCAGTTGTTAATACTGTTTTTTGCTGTGATTGGGCAGCAGTTTTTTCAACTTCTTCTGTCACAACCTGATCGCTCGTCAACTGTGACAAATAATCAGCTACTGACATCTTCATTTTTTTATTTGCTCCTTCATTTTTTCAATTTTAGCTTTTGTATAGTCTGCACGCTGTTTTGCACCATAATAAACACCAGCAGCTCCTACTAAAATTCCAACAATACTTAGTGCTTGAATAAATAATCCGTAGGCACTTTCTCGTGGACTTACCATTTGAAATGCGGCTAAACTAGCGATTGCAAAATAAAGGTTTACTAAAATCGTTGCATATCCACAAAAGCGCATCTTTAAAAACGATAATCCGTTAACAATGATTGCTAAAACGATAAAGAGGAGCAGCCGCGGCCATACAGATGATGATGTCAGCGAGTGACCATGCTGAACAAACATAAAAGCATCAAGGACTAATGCAATTACTGCTGCTACTGATGTTACAATAACAACTTTTTCATTATTTTTCATTTATTTTGCCAACTTTCTTTTTTGCTATCCCCGCGGATGACCAATATTTTTACATTCCTTAATTAACAAAAAAGGAATGTAACGATTAATTACACTCCTCATTTTACTAAATTAAGTTAAAAAGCTCAATTATGCGAGTAAATCAGCTACTTCAGCGGTTGGAATTCCTGTAATATATTGTTGGGTTCCTTCCGCTTCAAGGACTTTAGCAATTTCATCATGGTCATACTTAACTCCTTGGAGCTTTTCTGCTAATTGGTTAATATCCTGCGGGCCAAAGAAATCACCATAGAATTTCACGTTTTTGATTACGCCATCTTTAACATCAAAGCGGGCATCAATTGTCCCCATATCAAAGTGTTTTCGCCGCTTAACCGTAAATTCTGGCGACTTACCATAGACCCAATCCCAGTTGTTATAGTACTGCTCATAGATCTTATCAATTTCTTTTTGATCCTCGGGAGTAACCACGTATTGCTTATCCTTAATCTCCTCAAGGTCGTCAACATGAAAGAGACCCTTTAGCAATTCGTCCCTAAATGTTGGCACATCAATATCTTGGTACTTTTCATCCAAGTATGGGCGGAGGTTCGTAACCCGTGATCGAACGGATTTGATCCCCTTTGAAGCAATCTTATCTTTTGCCACATGAAGGGCATCCGCGACGACACTTAAGTCAACGTCAAGCATTAGCGTTCCATGGGAAAACGTCTTTCCATTACGTGAATACATCGCATTTCCCGAGAATTTCTTACCATCAACTAAAATATCATTACGACCGCTGACCTCTGCACTGGTAGCGCCCATTTGATGAAGAACATTAACAATTGGCTGGGTAAACGATTTAAAGTCACCAAATTCCTCACTATCGCTTGGGACCACAAAACTAAAACAGAGATTCCCTAAGTCTTGATAAACAGCACCACCGCCTGATAAACGACGGGTTACCCGGATATTGTGTTCTTTTACATAATCATGATTAATCTCTTCAAGCGTATTTTGGTTTCGGCCTACAATAATACATGGTTCTTCATAATAAAATAGTACTAAAGGCTCTTTCCCAAAATCCTTATTATTCATTAAATATTGTTCTGTAGCTAAATTCATTCCAATATTATGAGAAGTCATTGAAACATAACGCATAACTAGCACCCTCTTATAAAAACATCAACATAAATAGACTAAAGTTTTACTTTTGTCATTTAGTCATCCAATTGTAGTGTACGTCTTTTAGTAAGCGTTTGCAATACATTATCAACAAAGTGAAAAATACTTTCTTTTTTACATCTTTTTAGGGCGAAAACATTTTATAATAAAGGTATAAACTTTCGGAGGTGTCTATTATGACAGAAATTTATCCATACAAACACATTCTCGTTGCTGTCGACGGCTCAAAAATTACTAGTAACGTCTTAGAAAGTGCCATTGATTCTGCACTACGGAATCATGCTAGCCTTGATATCTTACGGATTGTTCAAGTAACGCAACTAACTGATGGCTATAGCAATGCGGCCCTTAGCAACGAAGAAACATATAATATTGTTAAAACCACCAAGGAACGACTCGATGACTTGAAAAAGCGTGCGGTCGATGCGGGGGTTGAAGACGTTAACGTTCATATCCGATTTGGAAATCCAAAACGTGTTATTGCCCATGAATTTCCGTCAGATCACAATACTGACTTGATTGTTCTCGGTGCGACTGGTGTATCTGGTCTTGAACGCTTTGTTCTTGGCTCTGTTACCCACTATGTTAGTCGGATGGCAAAATGTGATGTTCTTGTTGTTCGCAAAAACGACCATGTTAACTAGGTGAAAAAACGGTGAAACAAATTGTTACTGGCATCGTTGCTCATGTCGATGCTGGAAAAACGACTTTAACCGAAGCCCTCATGTATAAAACCGGCGCTATTCGAAAGCTAGGCCGTGTGGATAATGGGGATGCTTTTTTAGATCCTAATACGCTCGAAAAACAGCGCGGAATCACTCTTTTTACCCATCAAGCTGAACTAACCTACAATGACCTTGTGCTTACCCTTCTCGATACCCCGGGGCACGTCGATTTTACTAGTCAAACAGAACAAGTCTTACCAGTTCTTGATTATGCAATTCTTGTCGTTTCAGCCACTGATGGTATTCAGGGATACACGCGCACATTATGGGATCTTCTTGCGCGTTATGATATCCCGACTTTCATTTTCATTAACAAAGAAGACGTGATTGGTGCTGATTCTAGCGGTGTTATCGAGCAACTGCAAAAAGAATTTTCGCCAGCTTGCCTTGATTTTGCTGATCCATTAACTGATGAAGTTCATGAAACAATTGCCATGCAGGATGATACAGTTTTAGAAAACTACCTCAGTACTGGCAGTCTTAGCGATCAAACAATTCAACAATTGATTAAACAACGTAAAGTGTTCCCTTGTTATCGTGGAGCAGCCCTAAAGCTAACTGGAATCACTAATTTCTTAAAGGGACTTGAGAAATGGACTGTTACGCCTGAGTTCGCTGATGAATTTACAGCGCGGGTATTTAAGATTTCCCATGATGACAAGGGCAACAGACTTAGTTGGGTTCGCGTATTCGGTGGCAAAATTCCAGCTAAATCAGTTTTGTTAAATGAAGAAAAAGTGAACCAAATTCGAATATATAACGGGGCTAAATTTACCCCGAGTCAGGTTTTAAGTGCTGGTCAAGTCGGTGCTCTTACTGGATTAACTTCTACATCCCCTGGACTTGGTCTTGGTAAAACAAAGCCACTCCCGGCACCAGTTATAAAACCAGTCTTAAATTATGCCGTTAAAGTTGATAAAGAGGACCTTCATGCTTGTCTCAACGCCTTAAAAGAGCTTGAAGATGAAGATCCACAACTACAGATCTCTTGGCATCCTCACATCCAAGAGATTCACGTTCAGATTATGGGAGAAGCTCAACTTCAGATTCTGCAACAATTGCTTCAAGAACGTTACCAATTAAAAGTTACATTTGATGAGGGAAACGTTCTATATCAAGAAACGATTACTAACAAAGTTGAAGGGGTCGGTCACTTTGAACCATTACGTCACTATGCCGAAGCCCACCTTCTTTTAGAACCGGGAAAACAAGGCTCTGGAATTACAATTAGCAGTGATTGCAGTCTTGATATCCTTGATCGCAATTGGCAACACCAGATCTTAACTAGTTTACAGGCCAAAGAACATTTAGGGGTTCTTACAGGAGCTCCCCTTACCGATGTCAAAATCACCCTCATTGGTGGTCGCGGCCATATTAAACATACAGTTGGTGGAGATTTTCGTCAGGCTAGTTGGCGAGCGGTTCGCCAAGGATTGATGGAATTAAAGGGACAAAACGGATGTCAATTATTAGAACCTTGGTATGCTTTCCACCTTAAAGTCCCGAATGACCAAGTAGGACGCGCAATTAATGACATTCAACAAATGCATGGTACGTTCGAGCTTGATGAAGCTAATAGTCAAGCCCTAACCCTGATTACGGGAACCGCTCCTGTTGTGGGCATGCGCGACTACGCCCAAAGCGTTCGCGCCTACACTCACGGCCAGGGTCAGCTCGAGCTTGTTGTTGCTGGCTATTATCCATGTCATAATGCTGAAGATGTTATTAGAGATGTTAATTATGATCCGGTTGCTGACCTAGAAAACACTCCTGATTCCGTCTTCTGTGCGCATGGTGCTGGTTTCCCCGTTCCGTGGAATGAAGTCCCAACAATGGCGCATTATCCATATAGAAAATAGGTTGTTGATATTGCCATAAATAAAGAGGAGCTAGAAGAAAAATTTCTTCTAACCCCTCTTTATTTTTCATTCAATTGTCAATAGCAATCCATACAATGCACCTAATAAATTAGCTTCATTGCCAAACTTTGCGGTCATTATTTCTGGCATCGTAACATCATCATGAAGACGGTAATCACTCTTTTGCAGAATCATAAATTGCTTCTTTATTTCATCAATTAAAATTTTTTGGGCACTAATGCCACCACCAATGAGCACACGTTCAAGGTCAACAACTGTCTGGATATTTAAAATCAAAACGGCTACTCGTCGACAAAAACCTTCAAATAAGGACCAAATAACTGGATTATGACGATTAATTTCTTTAAATACTCGCCGGCCATCAGTCTTATCCTTAATATCACAAATATCAGCCATGGTTTCAATCATCTTAACTGCTGAAGTAGTAGCCCCCATTGTCGAATAGTGAAGTTCAGGCGCATCATTATCAATGATCATGGCACTTAATTCACCGGCCTGAAAATGCGGTCCGTGCAAGAGCTGGTTATTAATAACAATCCCACCGCCAACTGAAGTTCCTAATGTAATTACAGCGCCACTACTGATACCGTTGAGATTGCCAAGCCACATTTCCGCCAATGTCGCACAATTAGCATCATTACCAACATATACTGGGCAATGAGCTCGTGATTCTAGATAGGCTGCAAAGTTAAAGGTCCCCATAAAGCCAAGGGCACCAGTAAACTTTACCTCTCCCGTCGCCGGATTAACGACTCCTGGAAGACTGACACAAATCGCAGTAACCTTGTCTAAAACCGGCTCCACAACAGCAAAGATTGCAGCCAGAAATGCTTCTTTTTGATGAGGAGTTGGGACATGATTTTTCTCAAAAATATTACCAGAGTGATCAATTAACGCACTCTTTATCTCTGTCCCACCAATATCAATACTCAAATACTGTCGTTGCATAACTCCTCACCTCATCTCTCTTATATTATACACGACTCCGCTGCTGAGGGTACCATATACAAATACTGATGAATAAGCCCACCATGGTAAAAGGCAACCAACTAAAGCCAAGTTGATACAAGGGAAAGTATTTTTCTGCAAAATGAATTAATGACATACTAAATGTGGTATCCCGTAAAACCGGTGGAAAAGCATTTACCATATCAAAAAACGCAGGAATCATTGTTATACCTGTCGTGATTCGGTAAATTAACGAAGCTCCCTTGAATAGGGGCGAAAAAATACCTAGTAGGATCAACACAATGGCTAATGGATAAAGGAACATTAAAACTGGTATCGACCATGAAACGATCCGATCTAATCCCATGTTAGCAACTAGAAATGACAATAGGCAATTGCCCCGTAAAAAGGCTTTATAAGAAATCTGGGGAAAACGATAATGAAAGTCCTGGGCAAAAGCGACTACTAACCCCATCGCCGTTGTCATACACGTGATTGTCGCAAGGGTTAACAATAATACATTTCCAAAATCTCCCATATAATAATGAGCAATTTGATTTAATGTTGTTCCCCCATTAGCTGCGATTATGAATTGGTGCCGACTCGTTGTCCCCAAATAAATTAGTCCAATATATAAAATCCCAATTCCAAAAATCCCGATCATTCCACCCTTGGTAGTAGCGAGTGAAACTGATTGTTGAGATTTAAAACCAAGTTGGCGAATTGCGGTAATAATCGTAACCCCAAAAACCAATGCTGCTAATGCATCAACAGTATTATATCCTTGAATAAAACCATTACTAAAGGCATGATTAACATATTCTGGAGTTGGTTGGGGAGTAGTTGTACTTCCCATTGGATGAATAAAGGCGAGAAGAAAAACCAAAAATAACATAATAAGGAAAATTGGATTTAAAACCTTACCAATTATTTCGGTGATTTTTCCTTCACGCGTTGCAAAAAAGTAAACAATTAGAAAAAATGCTCCGGTATAGGCTAATAATCCCCAGCCTTGCATCCCTTTACTTAAATATGGCGCAACTCCAATCGTATAAGGAACAGTTGCCGTACGTGGGGTTGCACATAAAGGTCCAATAATTATTTGAACCAGGACAAGGAAAATAAGGGCAAACCTTTTCCCATTTGGTAAAGCTAGTTCATATAATCCATTTGCATGTGTAATACTAATCGCTAGTAATGCAAATAGCGGTAAAAGAACACCAGAAAGCAAGAATCCACCCGTTGCTGCTATCCACTGGTTACCGGCTAATTGTCCTAAATGCACAGGAAAAATTAAATTTCCTGCCCCAAATAACATTCCAAAAATTAGCGACCCAATTACCAAGTAGGGTTTACACGCTGCTTTAATTGAGCTCATAGTTAATCACTCATTCCTTTTCTCTCAATTTAATGATATTCAGCCGGAAATCCCGTGACTCTAGTCATGGGATGGAAGGCCCTATCAAGCTCCGTAAGGAGCTTTGTTCATTTCATTGTATTTTTGATCGTTTATATATTTCTCGACAACTTCTTTACTCATATTACCTAACGTGCTCATGTAGTAACTAGGCGACCATAAATGACCACTCCAGGATTGGGACTGCCGAATTTCCGGGTGTCGACGTAAGAAAATAAAGGCGCTTCTGCCTTTGAGCGCTTTGATGGCACTAGTCGGTGCCTTGCTAGGCGGAAAGCTAATTAAGACATGAACATGGTCAGGCATAACTTCCATTTTCTCGATTACAATTTCGTTATCCTCGGCTACTTGCCATAGGATCTCCTTCATTTCGTTTGATAACTCATCAGTAGTAAAAGTTTTATGACGATATTTAGTAACCCAAATTAGATGGAAATGGAAATTATAGATATATCGTCTGGTATATACTGCATCTTTGATTTTATCTTTACTCATTTTATTTACCTCTATATTTATCATCATTGACATATGATATAATGTCATTATATCAACAAAGAAGGTGAAATTAAATGAAGTCAATGGCAAAAATGCAATATCATTATGGCCTGAAAATGCGTTGCTATCCTAGTGACCAACAAAAGCAGTTGATTAAAATTAATAGTGACGCTAGTCGCTTTATCTATAACGAAATGGTTGCGATCGGTAAGGAACTAATGCAACTTCGCAGAGTTAAATTACCGATTGACACAGTTCAGGATCGTATTAAACAACTAACTATGCGCCAAAACGCTAAACAAATGTCTAATCACTATCAATTTTTAGAAGATAAACGAATTGACAGTTTGGCGAAAGCTAATGCCATTCAGAACTATCGGAAAGCTTGGAATGCTTTTCGGAAGGTCCACACCGCTGGTGTTCCTAAATTTCATCGAAAGAGTTATCGCTGGCGTTATCAAACCAATTGTCAATACCCAGGGCAAAAGATTGCGTTGCTAACTAACGGTACAGTCTGTTTTCTAGATAATAGCCATGTCAAAGTCCCTAAAATCGGACTGTTACGGGTTGCCGGTTCTCAAGCACGTCTTTTGAAGAGAATGTGTGAGACTAGAATTGGTACTGTGACATTGATTAAAGATCCAGCGGATCACTTCTTTCTATCAATGCAACTAGCTTCAGATGAATCTTTTGTTAAAGTGTCCCAAGCTAATCACGGACATATCGGAATTGATCTTAATACTGATAATTTCTTAACCGATAGTAACGGTAATACAGTTCCTAATCCACGATATTATCGCACTATTAAAGGCAAATTAGCCAAAGAACAGCGTATTTTATCTAGACGGCAACGGCGTGTCAAAAAAGAACATCGTTCTTTACGCGATAGTAAAAATTACCAAAAGCAACGCTTGTTAGTTGCCAAACTCCATGCCAAAGTAATGAACCAAAGACATAATTTTCTCCAACAAATCTCTACTGCATTAATCAAGAACCACGATTTAGTAGTAGCTGAGGAGTTGCGTAGTAAGAACATGCTCAAGAATCATGCTTTAGCGCTTAGTATTTCTGACGTTGGCTGGCGTTCCTTTCTCGGCATGTTAGCTTATAAAGCAGATTTGTATGGTCGTCAATTTATTACAATCAGCCCAAGAAATACTACCCAAACATGTCACAATTGTGGCTTTGTGATGGGCACTAATGGCACGGACAAACTAACGTTAGCTGACCGAAAATGGACTTGTCCTAACTGTGGTACTCACCATATTCGTGACTGGAACGCAGCTAAAAATATTCTTGATAAGGGAATAGTTAAACTAGCTTAGTTTATCTGTCCCTATGGCAACCTGGGGACATAAAAGGCGTTGGTAATTAGACGACCACTGTTTGATTATAACTTCGGTTGATCAAATAAGTTGTCCCTATCTACGCAAATTGTGGTCTGAAATCCACGAGGTTTTTCGGCTCACAAGCCACTAACTTTAGTCAGTGATGGTTGACTCTGACGCTAAATTATACCATGAAATAATCATCCAGACAGGAGTATATTTTAAGCAAAGGGAGCGACTCGTGACTTCGTTTTTCGACGCGAAGCTAGCCTCTGGGTGCCCCCGCAAGCAACAATAGGCCTCCAATGTTCGGTTCTTTTACCGGGCGTTGGAGGCCATTGTTGTACTGCGCCATTTGTCTTTTGTGAAAATAACTTGGCTTATGTCACAGTCCCTTTAAAACTAATTTTTTAAAAAGTTAGCTACCAGTTCCAAAATTTCTTGGCGTCGTGAGCCATTAAACATATGTCCTTCTTCAGGAATTAAATGCAATTCACTGTTAGGCATGATTACATTATATTTCTTTGAAGCTTCCGGGGAAACTACATTATCAGCTAACCCATGAATTAGCAGTGTGGGTCCACTATAATGCTGCGCTGTTTCGTAAATTGGTAAAAGCTGCGCCGTTCGGAAGTAGTCGCCGCCAACGGTAAAGCCATGCACATCAACCGTTTCTGGTATATGGTTAGGGTCATATTGGCTTCCCTGACAAACTCCTTTTAGCGCATCATCTTTCAAGGTTGCGGCAGGTGCCAGCAGTACTAGTTTTGTAATAATATCGCGATAATAAGCCGCCAGCATCGAAGCAACTACCCCACCTTGCGAATGACCAATTAGGTAAATCTTCTTTGCTTGCATAGTTGTGTGAGCATAGTCAATGATTTTCATTCCATCCAGGATTTCACTGAAAACTGTCATATCCTTGAATTCACCATCACTATGGCCAGTCCCATCAAAGTCAAAGCGTAACGTTGGAATTCCTTGTTGGTTTAAATAGTGCGAAAGAGCATACAGAATTTTAGAATCATCATATCCCAGATTGCCCTTAAAGCCATGCATCAGAATTGCAATCGTATCGTTTTTAATCGTCGTTGTTCCTTCAAGAAGGCCATATAGTTTTAGACCATCTCGTTTGATTGTTATTTCCATCAAACCACCTCTCGCCTATTATACACTGTTTGACTTAGTGTTTTAGTTTCTCCAACATTTCCCGGTGGTGAGCCTCGTGTTTTTCATCCACCTTAACAAAGAAGTAAGAAACCGCGGCTAGGATGGCGACTACAACCCCAACTGTGATCGTTTTAATTGTGAAATTGGTTACCATGTAGCACGAGATTAAGAGTGCTAACACTGGAATGATATATTTTCCGGGAAGCTTAAACCCGTGATTAGGGAATTCATTAGTATGTTTAAACTTAATTACTGCTAAAATTGATGGAACATATTGAACAAACGAAGCAAGCACAATACAAGAAACAAGAAAGAGGTAAGATTGCGTAACTAATAACATTGAAACAACGGCTGTCAGGATGATTGCTACCCAGGGTGCATCATGGCGGTTCTTTTTACCAACCCACTTTGGCAACATCGCGTGTTCATTCGCTAGTGAGGAAATTAATGACGGAGTGTTAAAGGAGGCCGCAAATGCCACCCCGAAAATACTGATTAACATTCCCACAATTACTAAAATGTATCCCCATTTACCGACACCAGTTCCAAAGGCATTTGCAATTGGCGTACTATATTTTGACATCCTAGTTCCCAAAATACCGATTGCTACCAGCATCATTAGCGAATACATAATCGTTACACTAACCATTACGGCAATTAATACACGCGGAATATTTTTCTCCGGATCAGTCATTTGTTTTGCAGCAATTGGAATAAACGAAAAGCCGGTAAACATATAGAAAACAACACTAAAAGCTGCTCCAAAATGTTTGGCAAGCGGCATCGCCCCGGTGGTTGCTGCATGAGGAATTACCGGTGAAAAATTGGCAAAATGAATACAAAAAACGCCAATTACAATAAAAGCAAGAATCGTAATCATTTTTGCAGCTGAAGAGAGGTTATCGACCAACTTAACAAGCGTTCGGCCAAAGAAATTAATAATTGAGAATAATAAAATTAAGCCAAAAACAGAAACATAGTATACCCAATGAGTATTAAAAATCGGTAAAAAGCTTCGGAGAGTTGTCAACAAAGCTACCACTTCGGCAGATAAAGTACAGCATCCTAGAAACCATGTAAAGATGCCGAGCTCATAGCCAGTAAACCGGCCAAATGCATTATAGGAATAAAGCCATGCGGCACCCGATCCGGTAAACCGACTAGAAAGGTCCGCATAACATAATGCAACCATGCTAACCGTAATCGCCGCACAGAGTAAGACAAGGACACTTGCTAAATTCATATCCTTATAGATAACTTGTGGTAGCAAAAAAGCACCTGAACCAATAACACCATTAATACCTAAAAAGTAAATTGAAATAAACGATAACTTTTTAGGATTTTTCTTTTCCGTATTGATAAGCTCCACCTTCTATCTTCTATAACAAAAATAATATTACCTTCATTTAAAGTCTATTCTTATTTTAAAGGGTTTACAAGTAAGGCAAGTTAACCAATCTTTATATTTCCAAACAAAAAGAGACCGAGTTAAACTCGATCTCTTTTCTTAATTTATTAAGTGTTTAATTAGCAATCAGTAGCTGATTACTTAAGACCCTTCCAAGTCCAGTTAGTAACTTCTGGTAAGTCCTTACCTTCTGAACGGATGTAGTGGTTGTGCTTGTTGATCATGTTGTCCATCTTGGCAACAAATGCAGCACTCTTTTGTTCGTAACCAGGAACACTTTGGATAGCGTCCTTAGCTAAGTGGAACCGGTCAAGTTCGTTTAATACACGCATGTCGAATGGAGTGGTGATATCACCATTTTCTTCGTATGAGTGAATGTGAACGTTACGGTTAGCACGATCGAAGAACAATGCTTGGATCATGTCACGGAATCCGTGCCATGCAAAGATAACTGGCTTGTCAGTAGTGAAGTAACTATTGAATTCAGCATCAGTTAAACCTTCAGGGTTCTTGTCAGTGTTCATCAAACGCATAATTTCGATGATGTTGATGTAACGAATCTTCAATTCAGGGAAGTTGTCATGAAGAATGTCAATAGCTGCAAGAGCTTCTTCAGTAGGTTCAGTACCAGAAGATGCAAATACAACATCTGGTTCAGTACCTTGGTCAGTAGATGCCCAGTCAATGTAGCCAAGACCATTGTCAGCCAATTGAGTAGCTTCATCAATAGAGAACCATTGTGCACGTGGGTGCTTAGAAGTTACGAAGAGGTTGATGCATTCTTGGTTACGGAATGCCTTGTTAGATACAGCCATTAATGAGTTAGTATCTGCTGGCAAGTATTCCTTAACGAGGTCTGGACGTTCCTTTTCAAACAAGTGAGTCAATAGACCTGGATCTTGGTGAGTGTAACCGTTGTGATCTTGTTGGAATACAGTAGAAGTATCAACAAAGTTCAATGCTGGGTATTGGTGACGCCAGTAAAGATCCTTAGCCTTACGTAACCACTTCATGTGTTGAGTAAGCATTGAATCAACAACACGACCGAATGCTTCGTAAGTTGCGAAGAATCCGTGACGACCAGTTAATGTGTAACCTTCAAGGAATCCTTCAGCTTGGTGTTCTGAAAGTTGTGAATCGATCATACGACCTTGTGGAGCCACATCTTCGTCGTTTGGTTCGTGGACACTTTCCATCCATTGACGCTTTTGACCATCAAGGAATGCGTAAAGACGGTTTGACTTAGATTCGTCAGGACCAAATCCACGGAAGTTAGTTGGGTTCAATTCAGCCATCTTGTTGAGGTACTTACCCCATTCAAGCATGTCTTGCTTTACAACAGAACCAGGATTTTGAACATCAATAGCAAAATCACGGTAGTTTGGCAATACAAGTGGCTTAGGATCGATACCACCATTAGTGATAGGGTTCATAGCCATACGACGGTTACCTTCTGGTGTGTTCTCTTCAACAAGAGCAACTGGGTGACCATCTTCGTCAAACAATTCTTCTGGCTTGTATGACTTCAACCAATCAACAAGGATGTCCTTGTGTTCCATGTCATCTTGGGATACTGGAACTGGAATTTGGTGTGCACGGAATGAGTTTTCAATTGGGTTACCATCAAGGTCAGTCTTAGGACCAGTCCAACCCTTAGGTGCACGGAAGATAATCATTGGCCATTGTGGTAATGAGTTATCATTGTTTTCACGAGCGTTCTTTTGAATAGCCTTGATTTCTTCAACAACCTTGTCCAAAGTCTTAGCCATTTCTTCGTGAACTTCCATGTGAGGCTTGTAACCCTTGAATTCACCATCACGGTCAGCTTCTTTGTAAGCTGAAACAAAGTATGGCTTCCAACCCATACCTTCGAAGTACTTAGTAAGTTCTTCGTCGCTCATCCATGAAAGGATAGTAGGGTTAGAAATCTTGAATCCGTTAACTTGGATGATTGGTAATACCGCACCATCCTTGATTGGGTTAATGAACTTGTCTGAGAACCATGATGCCATTAATGGACCAGTTTCAGCTTCACCATCACCGATTTCAACAGCGGCAATAACTTCTGGGTTATCTAAGATAGCACCAACACCGTGTGAAAGTGAGTAACCAAGTTCCCCACCTTCGTGGATTGAACCTGGTGTTTCAGGTGCAGCGTGTGATGCAGTACCGCCTGGGAATGAGAAGTGCTTGAATAACTTAGCCATTCCCTTAGTGTCTTGAGTATATTCAGGATAAATTTCAGTGTATGAACCATCCAAGTATGAGTTGTTAACCATAACTTGGCCACCGTGACCTGAACCTTCGATGTAGAACATATCAAGGTCATACTTCTTAATTACACGGTTCAAGTGTGCGTAAATGAAGTTTTGAGGAACAATAGTACCCCAGTGACCAATTGGCTTAGGCTTAACATCTTCTGCCTTTAATGGTTGGCGAAGTAATGGATCACCCATTAAGTACAATGTACCAACTGAAAGGTAGTTAGCTGCACGCCAGTAAGCATCAACACTTTCCAAGTATTTCTTGGAATCGTAATCTACTGCCATCTAATAAACACTCCTTCTATATAAATCAATACGTCCTGTGCTTTCTAACAACATAACGTAAATCATTAAATTTACAATGTTAATGATAAACTGTTTTTTCAAAAAGTCAACCTTTTTACAAATTGATACGGTCCAATTATAAAAAATTAATAATTTTAAGCCGCTCTTTAGTTTTGCAAACCGGCTAACATCTTTAGTCTAACACCATTTGCCACATTCTACGGTTATATTGCGCAAACTTATGACAATCTAATGAACTTAAATTAATATTAGCCTTCCTGGTCTAAGCTAACAAAAGTACTATATTTCATGTATTTATAGTGAATGCGCATATTTGAAACTTCAAATGGTGTTCCATCATCTAAAAAGAAGATTCCATCAATTATGCCCACCGGTTCTATCGAGCTTAACTTTAATAATTCTTGGTCTTGTTTATCTGATGGTGATACGCCAATGGTCATGAATGACTTGGTAACTCGTTTTCCCATCTTATCCTCAAGATAATTAAAAATAGAGCCGTTAACAATTTCAGGAGATAAGGTTGGTGTAATCTTAATCGGGATAAAACCAGTTTCAATCATAAAAGGTTGGTCATCAATTAGCCGTAACCGTTTGATTTGGTAAACAAAGTCATTATCATTGAGGAACAACTCTTCTTGTACATCCTTATTTGCGGGAACAACCTGGTAATCAAGCAACTTAATCCCTTGCTTCTTCCCATCAGCACGGAAACTATCCGTAACTCCCAAATTACTCCCCTCATAATGAAATAAGGACTGATTTTTTAGGTAGAGCGGATTAATAAAAGTTCCTGAACCGCGTTTTTTGAAGATAATTCCTTCTTGCGCTAATACACCTAGTGCTCGTTTGATTGAACTTCGACTTACCTCGTAAATCTCACTTAAGCTTCGTTCGTCCGGTAGCCGCATTCCGGGGTATTCATTGCCTAAAATTTTTTGTTTTATATCACGCATCACTGAGCGATATACTAAGTCTGCCATCTAATTAACTCCTCGGATTTATTTAATTCGAATTTTAATGATACACTTTAAGTATAGCAGACCTATTTTAAATTGGGATCTTTTTGTAAAATATTGGTGCGACCCAGATAAATTTAGGAGATGATCTTCTTATGAGTAAAAAGAATAAAAAAAGTAAAATGAAAAAAACGCAGGTGGAACAAATCTTAGACAAAAATAATATTCCATATGAGCAAGCTGAATTTCCGACGCATCAAGATGGCGATGTCCGTTCAATGAGCGTTGACCACACCGGCATTGATGAACATATTATTTATAAAACCCTTGTTCTTACTGGTAATGTGACTGGCCCCTTAGTCGGAGTCATCCCCGTTGATACTCACCTTGATGAAAAGAAATTAGCTAAGGTTTCCGGCAACAAAAAAGTTAATATGGTTCCGCTTAAAAACTTGTTAAAGACAACGGGGTATGTTCATGGTGCTAACACGCCTGTAGGAATCTATGAAAAATTTCAATATCCGATTTTTATTGATAATGAAGCAAAAGAACAAGGTGAAATTTATGTTTCATCTGGGAAACTTGGTCGATCGGTTAAACTAAATGCTGAAGACTTAGCTGGATTAGTTCATGCAACTTTTGCTGATTTAGAACAAAAGTAGTTTTCCATTGATTGACCTCCCTAGTTGTGAAGACTAAACTTATTACTATAGTTTTATTTAAGGTCATTATAGAAAGGTCCTGAAAAAATGAAGAAAAATCTATCTGCTTGTACAACCGTTCTTGTAGGCCGTAACGCTACAATTGATGGTTCAACCATGGCAGCACGGAACGATGATACTTTCGCTCCACTTACACCACAACGTTTTGTAACTTATCCGGCATATCATAATCATCCTAATCAAGTTAAAGCTTATTTAAATAAGTGTGTGATTGATCGCCCCGCTGATGGTTACCGTTATCAAGGTACTCCTAATGTCGATTACAAAACTGAAGGGGTTTTTGACGAAAGTGGTTTTAATGAAAAGAACGTTGGGATGAGCGCCACAGAAAGTGTTTATGCTAATGCACGGGTTTTAGCCTGTGATCCGCTTAATACTGAAACAGGAATTAATGAAGACCTTATCGTCGCCGCTACCCTTCCCTTCATTGATAGTGCACGCGAGGGGGTTGCTTACCTCGGTAAATTAATCGCTAAATACGGTTCTGCAGAAGGAAACGGGGTTATTTTCAGTGACAAAGATGATGTTTGGTATATGGAAATCGTTACTGGACATCACTGGGTTGCCCAACGGATTCCAGATGATGCATACGCTGTTACTGGAAATCGAATTGCCATTCAACAAGTTGATTTTAATGATAAGGCTAACTTTATGTGGTCTGACGGAATTCAAGAATTTGTTGCAAAGAACCACCTCAACCCAGACAAGTATGAATGGAATTTCCGCCATATTTTCGGAACTGCTGATATTTTTGATCAACACTACAACACTCCACGACAATGGTACGGTCATAAGGTATTAAATCCGGAAACTGAATTTGATCCGCTTGATTTTGATATTCCATTTATTATGCAAACGGATCATCGAATTACCCTTGAAGACGTTGAAAAGATCCTCAGTAGCCACTACCAAGGAACCCCTTACGATCCACTAGGTCATGACGGTACCGACCAGCAAAAGCATATGTTCCGGCCAATTTCACTAAACCGGACGCAAAATTCCCACGTTCTTCAGGTTCGTAATGACTTACCGGAAGCTGCTTCAACGATTATGTGGATGAGCTTTGGTATTCCTACCTTTACCCCATATGTTCCATTCTTTGGTAATGCTGAAGATATCGATGTAAGCTATCGTGAAACACCAGAGAAACTTAATATGGATTTAAAGAGTGCTTACTGGATGTATCGGGCGCTTTCAATGATTGTCGAATCACACCATGCAGAATTTTCTAAGGCCGACTTAGATTATCTCAAAGATGCCCGCGAATACCTCTACGGCTGGGTCAATGAAGTTGCTCCACAGGTTAAGGGGATGTCATCTTCTGAAGTCAGTGCTTTCTTAAGTTCAAAGACACATGAAATGGTTGCCGAAATGGCTAAACGAACAAAAGCTTTAATGGCTGAGTTAGTAATGAACGGACTCGAACTTTCTAAGTTAACATTCCAAATCGATAAGAACTTGTAAAACAATAATAAAAAATGGGTTAGTTTATGGTAAAAACCACAAGCTAGCCCATTTTTCTTTAATTATTTCCAGCAAACTGACTATTATAAAGATTAGCGTAAAAACCTTTTTTATTCATTAATGATTCATGGTTACCTGTTTCGATAATCTTCCCATGATTAACCACGACAATCTGGTCAGCCTTCCGAATCGTTGATAAACGGTGAGCTACAACAAAACTCGTCCGTTCTTGCTGCAGAGCATTCATCGCTTCTTGAATCAAGACTTCTGTTCGAGTATCAACAGAACTAGTAGCTTCATCCAGAATTAAAATTTCCGGATCAGCTAAAAATGCCCGTGCAATCGTTAATAATTGTCGCTGTCCCTGTGAAATATTAGAAGCGGACTCGTCTAAGACCATTTGGTAACCATCAGGCAGTTCACGAATGAAAGCATCCGCCCGGGCCATCTTAGCAGCATGATAGACTTCTTCGTCCGATGCATTCTCATTCCCATACTTAATATTTTCAAAAATCGTCCCAGTAAAGAGCCAAGTATCTTGAAGAACAATCGCAATATGCTTACGTAAGGTATCACGAGTCATTGAACGAGTATCTTTCCCATCAAGATAAATATGGCCACCTTGCGGATCATAAAACCGCTCTAAAAGATTAATAATGGTCGTTTTCCCTGCTCCGGTTGTGCCAACAATGGCGACCATCTTATCTCGCGGTGCTTTAAGGTTAAAGTCTTGAATAAGCGGTTCATCAGTATAGCTAAACTTAATATCCTTGAATTCAACTTTCGGAATATCCTTTCCAGTAAGGGATGGAATATCCTCAACCTTATCACTCATCTCTGGTTCATCCAAAACAGCAAAAATACGTTCTGCCGAAGCAATTGTTTGTTGGATGGTGTTACTTAAATTCGCAATTTGGGCAATTGGTTGAGAAAACTGATTGGTATATTGTAGAAATGCTTGCACATTACCAAGAGTAATCTGACCATGAATAACTTGAATCGCTCCAACCACTACTACAACAAGGTACCCAAGATTCCGAATAAAGACCATCATTGGCATCATTAAGCTAGAGAAAAATTGTGCTTTCCATGCTGCTTGGTAGTACTGATGGTTCTCTTTATTAAACTTTTCTTCTTCATCTTGTTCCTTGTTAAATGTCCGCACGATCGTATGAGCAGCATATGTTTCTTCTACTTGGTCATTAATTTTTCCCAAAGCAGCTTGCTGACGACCAAATAGCCGTTGTGAAGTTGGGGCAACAAAAGCAACTACCAGAACACTAAGCGGAATTGTGACAAGGGCAATGATTGTTAATTTCCAACTAATCGTAAGCATTAAAATGAAAACACCAACAAGCGTTAACAAACTCGTAATGATTTGAATCAAACTTTGCTGGAGAGTTCCCGCAATATTATCCATATCATTAACCATTCGACTCATAATGTCCCCATTATTATGAGTATCGTAATATTTAATTGGCACCCGGCGCATTTTTCCTTCAAAATCTTGACGCAAATTGTAAACAACACGTTGCGATACTCGTGTCATAATTTGTAACTGGAGGAAACTAAATAGTCCAGAGAACAAATAAAGCAAAATGACTGTAATTCCAATTTGCCAAATCCGGGTAAAGTTAATTGGAAGGGTACTTAAGTGGGCACCAGCTTTCATTTCTGCATACCCTTTAAGCATTCCATCATAAATGATCGTAGTAGCTTCACCAAGAATTTTTGGTGCTAAGATTGACAAAATAACAGAAATAACAGCTAAGAGAATTGAAACAATAACCCCAACTCGCCATGGCCGTAAATAGGCAATTAATCGCTTTGTGGTTGGCCAAAAGTGTTGAGCCTGTTCAGGTACTTGTGGTCCTCTACGCACGATCAACATCCCCTTTCTCGACTTGTGACTTAATTATTTGTTGGTAAGTTTCATTATGTGCTTTTAATTCTTGGTGAGTCCCTTGACCAACTACTCGTCCTTCATCAAGCACAATAATTTGGTCAGCATCAACAACAGTAGAGATTCGCTGAGCCACGATAACCGTTACGGCACGTTGAATTTGTGGGTCTTTTGCTAAGGCCGCCCGGAGTTTTGCATCAGTTTCAAAATCCAAAGCCGAGAATGAGTCATCAAAAACATAAATCGACGCTGGCTTAATAATTGTTCGAGCAATCGCTAACCGTTGGCGTTGACCACCAGAAAAATTACTTCCGTTTTGCTCAACAATTGCGTCCAATCCGCCTTCTTCACGGACGAAATCTGCCGCTTGCGCAATTTCAAGTGCATGCCACATTTCTTTATCCGTTGCTTCCTCATACCCAAATTGAAGGTTAGACCGAATAGTCCCACTAAAAAGGACCGCTTGCTGTTGAGTAATAGAAATAACCTCATGCAGATTATGCTGACTTAGCTTTTTAACTGGGACACCATCAACTTTAATCTCCCCGCTTTCAATATCAAACAACCGCGGAATTAAGTTAACCAAAGCTGATTTACCTGAACCGGTCCCTCCAATAATCGCTAAAGTCTGACCTGCTGTAACTTTAAAGTTCAAGTCATGCAAGGCCAATCTTTCCGCCCCATGGAAACGAAAATCAACATTCTTAAATTCAAGTGAGGCCGGTTGATTAATCGAAATCTTTTCCTGATCTTTTTCCGGTGCATTATGAATACTGATCGGCTGATCTAGAACCGCATTAACCCGAGTAGCAGATGCCGATGCTCGTGGAACAAAGACAAAGATCATTGAAAGCATCATAAAGCTAATCATAATCTGAGTGGCATATGTCATAAAGGCAATTAAATCCCCTACTTGCATACTCATATTAGCTACAAGATGGCCACCCAGTAAAATAATGGCAACATTTGTCATCCCTAAAATAAGCGTTACTACTGGGAACAACGTCGAAACAATTGTAAAGGCCTTGATTCCGGTTTGCGTGTAGTCCTCGTTTGCTTTTTTGAAACGGTTTTGTTCCCGCTCTTCCTGCCGAAAAGCACGGATAACTCGAACCCCTGTCAGTCCTTCTCGGAAGATTAAGTTAATGCGATCAGTTTTTTTCTGAATGCTCTTGAATAACGGAACCGCAAAGTACATAACCACCATGACAATAATTGCTAAAATCGGCAGACTAATAAAAAACACTTTAGTTAGTTGTGGTTCTCGAACATACGCTAGAACACAGGCTGCAACAAGCATTACAGGTGCTTGGAGCATCATCCGAAGCATTTGCACCATGACATTTTGAATCTGCACAATATCATTGGTTGACCGCGTAATTAAAGATGAATCGCCAAACTCATCCATTTCACGATTCGAGAAACGTAAAACCTTATGATAGATCTGGCTTCGTAGCTTTTCACCCACCTTCATTGATTGGGTCGCCGCAAAATAAACATTTAATCCTGCTGCCACTAATCCAATCGCAGCCACAATCAGCATCTTAATTCCTTCATTCCAAATTACGCCCATATTCTTTTGCACAATTCCCCGATTAACAAGGTCGGCGGTAACTGTCGGCAAGTATAGGTCGCACGAAACTTGGATTAATAAAAAGAAAACTGCACCAATTGTTGCCCATAAGGCTAAATTTTTTCGTGCTATACGTATCAAAACAATCCTTCCTTCATCTATTTTTAGTCATCTTGAACTATTATACAGACTTTTTAAAAAATTAGCTTTTATTCTGATAATCCCTTTGATTAACACTTTTGTATAAGATAGAATATTATTTGAAAGCAATTACACACTTTTGGCACATACAGAAAGAAGATAGATATTTATGGTTAAAAAAATTTTTGCTTTTAGTATCCGAAAAGATGAAGAACCTTACGTTAAAGAATGGGCTAAGGATCATCCCGAAGTAGAAGTAGAATATACGGATGAACTCTTAACTCCTGAAACTGCCGCAAAAGCTAAAGGAGCTGACGGGGTAGTCGTTTACCAACAACTCGATTACACACCAGAAACGCTACAAGCACTGGCTGACGAAGGTATTACAAAGATGTCACTACGTAATGTTGGTGTTGATAACATTGATATGGCTAAGGCAAAAGAACTTGGCTTTGAAATTACCAATGTTCCTGTTTACTCACCAAACGCAATTGCCGAACATGCTGCTATTCAAACAGCCCGAATTCTTCGCCAAACCAAGGTCTTAGATGAAAAGATTGCTAATGGCGATTTACGGTGGGCCCCAACAATTGGTCGAGAAGTGCGTGATCAAACTGTTGGTGTTATCGGAACTGGTCATATCGGACGTGTTTATATGCAAATTATGGAAGGCTTCGGTGCTAAGGTAATTGCATATGACCCATTTGAAAATCCAGAATTAAAGAAGCAAGGATATTACGTTGACAGCCTTGATGATCTATATGCTCAAGCCGATGTGGTTTCTCTTCACGTTCCGGCTACCAAAGAGAACTTCCATATGATTGATAAAGACGCAATTGCTAAAATGAAAGACAATGTTGTAATTGTTAACTGTTCACGAGGCGCATTAGTTGATACTGATGCTGTAATCGAAGGACTTGATAGCGGAAAGATCTTTGGCTTTATCATGGACACTTACGAAGATGAAGTTGGAATCTTTAATGAAGATTGGCGTGACAAGGAGTTCCCTGACAAGCGACTTAAAGACCTTATCGATCGTTCAAACGTCCTTGTTACTCCACATACAGCTTTCTATACTACTCATGCTGTCCGCAACATGGTTCTTAATGCCTTTGACAATAACCTTAAATTAATTAATGGTGAAGAAGCTGACACACCGGTTAAAGTTGGCTAATATAATCACTACAAATGAAAAAAGAGATTGGATGAATTTCCAGTCTCTTTTTTATTTAGTACTATTGCAAGTAGCGTTTAAACGCAACCGTTAAGGGTTTATACAAGATAAAATAACAACCAAAATTACCAACTGCATGATAGAAATCAAATAGCAAGCCACTTAGCCAGTACGCCATAAAAGCAGCCCAGCCCCCATATATCGACATTCCTAAACTAACTATGAACCCGTATTCAAAACCTAAAAACGTCGCTAAAATTAACTGAAGAGTGAAATGCTTCTTTAAGGGTGTTACTTTAGCTAATCCTGCTACTGTAACAACACAAACTATATATGCTAAAATTTGTGGGATTGTCCATATGCCAAATCCTAGTAAGAGATTTGATAGAACCATTATCATTACTGCTAACGATATTCCAAAACCAATTCCCAACATTAAAGTTGCAATCATAATTAGATCAGTAACTGGCTGTACATTAGGAATTGGAATAATCTTGAATACACGTAAAACAGTTCCTAAAGCAGCAAGCATGGCAATTAATGTCATCCGTTTAACTTGATCATGCTTACTAACAACCTGCGATCGCGCTTTCATATTATTCCGCCTTATCTAGTGTAAATTGTACCTTATCATTATTCTTAAGAGTTTGCTGATTAGCTAACTTATTTACTTTTTTACCATTTACTGTGTATGTCCAATAAATACTCTTCTTTTGGTTTTCTTTTCTACCATCAATTGAAGTAATAAAACCTTTTGCTTCCTCAACTTTCCAATTCTTTTTTAGTCCAGTAATTACTTTATCGTTCTTCTTTAAAGTAGTATTCCTTGTGGCAACAGTCTTCTTACCTTGTTTAAGAGTATAGGTAACTTTTATTGTATTATTATTCCCCTTTTGATCTTTATTTGTATATCCAGTTAGCATAAAAAATGCCAAAAACATAGCTAAGATACTGCTCAAAACTTTAAACTTTTTCATAAATTATTGCCTCCTGCGCCTTTTTTGAAAGCGCTATAGTTTTTTTACAACTTAAAAGTACAATTACTTAGGAGACAGTTCAATAGTTTATTAAAAAGCAGACAAATAAATTCTACTTTTTTCATGATTAATTAAAAAAGTAGAATTTTATCCTGAGTTTTTTTAGTTTTTCGTCAACATTAGCACTTTTATGTTTATAAAATAACAAGATTTGATTTTTTAACTAATTAGGCTTTGTCGAAGCAATCATAATAATAATATTTTGTTCTTTTAGTATTTTTTTGGAGTTTACGGAATGAAATTGAAGTCCATCTCCTGCAATGTATTCATATTTGTGAGCATTGCCTTCACTCCATCAAGCCATGGTAAGAGCATCATGGCCCCACTCCCTTCACCCACACACATATTAATATCAATATAAGGATCAAGACCGAGAGCATCAAGAACAATTCGAGATCCTTTTTCCTTTGATTTATGGGTAGGGATCATATAATTTACTACTCCTGGCTTGATTGAATTCGCTAGTAATGCTGCTGAATAAGATAAGAATCCATCAAGAAGAACAGGTTTATTCATTGCTCCAGCTGAAAGCATTGCTCCAGCCATTGCACCTAATTCGAGTGCACCAACCTCACTTAATACTATAAGCGGATCCGGTGATTCGTTTTCTTTCAAGTTTGCTCGTTCAAGGCTTCTATTAACAACATCAATCTTATGTTTTAAACGTTCATCAGAAATATTAGACCCCCGCCCAACAACTTCTGCTGCTGTTTTATTCAAAAGTGCTGCAATTATTGCTGAAGCAGCAGTGGTATTTCCCATCCCTAGTTCGCCTGTTGCAATTACCTGATTACCTTCTTCAAATGCTTTTACTCCCATATCGAAACCATATTGTACAGCTTCTCTCGCTTCTGCTATCGACATTGCTGGTTTATGTAGCATATCTTCAGTTTCATGACGGATTTTATGAACCCTGACCAAAGGAAAATTCAAATCTGTTTTAATTCCAATATCATAAACTTGTAAGTCACAATTAAAAGCTTTTGCTAGTGCTGCAACGGTAGTATGTCCCTTCATCATGTTAACTGCTTGAATTGCTGTAATTTTTTGCGGACTAGCAGAAACCCCTTCATGAACAACTCCATTATCAGCTGCAAAAACTAAGCATTTTCGTGGTGTAATATTAAAATCAGTTGTTCGATAAATTCCTGCTAAATGATCAGCAAGTTCTTCTAAGCGGCCAAGCCCTTTTACCGGTTTAGCAAGATCATCTATTTTCTGCTGCATTGCGTTCATTTTCTCTTCATTAAGTGGTCGCAACTCTACTTCATCAAATTCCATTTTAATTTTCCCTCTCATAATGCCATAAGCTATCTAAAACATTTTCAAGTACGTGCTTTTTCCTATCGGGATATATAACTTTCAATCCCTTTTCTTGGATATAATTACCGGTATTCTCTCCTAAGACATAGTAATTAATATCACGATACTCATTACTATCTACTCTCGTCATAACTCCAAACATACGATTAAAGTTCGAAATACTAGTAACTAATGCACTTGTAATATGTTGTTTCATAAAAATTTTAAGTGCTTTTCCTTCATGCTGTTTATCCCATGTATTTTTATAAATTACAATTTTTCGTCCATAAAAATCGGAATAGTATTTCTCTGCTTTATCTCCAATAAGCCAACAAACATCCGTAACATGTTTATTCTTTAATTCCTCTAATAATGATTTCCGGTTCTCACTTGGAGCAACTTGAATTGGATTACTAACCTTATTTTCCAAATTTTGCTGAATTTTTTTGCTAAGAACATAAATAGTTGCTGTTGAATTTAGTTTCTTTAACTGATTGCAAAATACCTGCGCACCAAAAAGACTAGTGATTGTTAGGGCCTTACTATTTTGTAAAATCTCTTTATCTTCTTGCGTTAAATTAACCGCTTTCAAAATTCGGAATGGAAAATAGATCACATCGTCTTTTTGTTCTAACTTTATTCGCCAATATACTGGAACTTTATTTTTAGGATAAGTAATCAAAATTGCCATTTTATTATCCTCCTCATGTTTCTACAAATATCTTTTTTATTGATTAAGATACCAATTCTGAACAATACCATTTTTTAGATTAATAACGCTGTAACAAGATGCCGGAAAGTTAAGCGAATAAAAGTCCGCCGTTGGATCAACCAATTCTTGATAAATAATTCTAATAGAGCCTAGATGAGCGACAACAAAAACAACATCATTTTCCATTGTATGATCTAATAACCATCGTAAACCGTAATTTACCCGCTCTTTAAAATCACTAAATGCTTCTATTGTAGGAGGGGTATAGGTTAATGGAGCTGCTAACCACTTTTCCCATTCATCTGGATAACGATTCTCTATCTCATTCGCATCTAATCCTTCCCAGCATCCAAATCCTTTTTCGGCAAAATCCGGTAATACGATTGTGGGAACCGTTGGACGCTGTTCTTTTAATGGGACTAATGTTTGGACTGTTCGTTTTAAGTTAGTCACGACAAATAGTGTTGGATATAACTTATTTACTTTTGTTGCTAATAATTTTGCTTGTTCTTTTCCTTTTTCATCAATTTCCACATTGGCAGTGCCATAAAATTTTCGCAAACGATTAAATTCTGTTTCACCATGACGAGCTAAAATTAATTTCATAATCCCCACCTCGTCAATATTGTAAGGACAAACAAAAAGATTAACGGTGATAAACTTGCAAACGCACCTAAAGTATCCCCTGGCGTTCCCCCTAATACTTTCGTGACCTTTCGTCGATAAGAAATTGCTATTATTGGAATTGCCAGATAGCTTATTAATCCCTGCCAAGAGAAACATAAACCTATTATTATAATGGAAAAAATTTGTGCAACAATAATTCGCCATGTGCTTATTCCTAGCCAAATATTCGAAAGCCCATGTTTATTTTCGGGATAAACCATTTTATAAAATAATAAAGACAAACCAGTTTTAGTTAACATTGTTAAACAAACGGTCAATAAAATCATGTGAAATAAATCAAAATACGAACTAATAATGATTCCTAGTCCGATTACTAATCCATAATAATATAGTAATGCAAGGCTCCCCATTGTCCCAAGTCTACTATCTTTCATGATTGCATAAATTTTATCTGATGTTCGTGATGAAAAGAATCCATCTGCGGTATCCGCCAGTGCATCTAAATGAAATCCGCCCGTTAATAAGCCATCAGTAATCCAGTAAAGAATCCATGCAAACCATATCGGAAATAAGTATGTAAATCCCCAAAAAACTACCCCTTCGATACACCCTAATAAAAAGCTAAATAATGTAATGTATTGAATACTAGTTTTAACTTTATTAGTAGCATCATCAACTGAAATTGGAATATTTAACTTGGTAAAAAATTGACCAAATAAAATCAATGAATCTAACATAACTTCACCTACTTTAACTTCTGCGCAATTCCACTAATAACAAAATAAACATTATCGGCTTCTTTAGCGATTAATTGATTAACTTCTCCATAAAGATCCCGTAATATACGTGTCTGCTTTGTAGCCGGTACTACTCCTAACCCAACTTCATCACTAACAATCACCATTGATTGATTGTTTACTCGAACAGCAGCTAAGATCTTTTTCCAATTACTAAGTATTTTTTCCCGTACTGTCGCTATTTCTTGTGAAGAAGCACTTTCTAAATAATCATCGATTTTTTCCGGCGATGTTTTTGCTAAAACTAAGTCATAAAAAAGATTAGTAACTAACATAATGGCATCATCAAGTAAGTAACCATCTTGTTGACTATTATTAATAAGTTCATCGACGTGCTGATACTGCTCGCGAGTTATCCATTTATTTGAACGTCGAGCTTGGTGACGCTGAATTCGAAGTTGCATTTCGCCATCGGGATTTTTTACTACTCCGGTCGCAATATAACAGATCCGTTCTTTCCGTGAATACAAGTGCTCTGCAAATTCGGATTTACCACTTTTTGCCCCTCCTAAAACAAAGGTTAAACTGCTGTTATTCATTTTTAATAATCCTTTCAAAAAGGGCTGTGACAACCATTGCCACAGCCCTTTAAATATTCTATTTACTTGGTTGCCGCATTAAATGCTGCATCAAATGCTGCAATTGTCTTTTCAATGTCCTCATCGGTGTGTTTAGTTGAGATAAAGTTAGTTTCAAATTGCGATGGCGCTACATATACACCATGAGCTAATAATTCCCAGAAACACTTTTCAAATAACTTCTGATCACAAGCTTTAACATCATCAAAATTATTAATTGGATCACTGTTATAAAAGTAACTCCACATTGTACCAACATGGTGCACTGTCATTGGTACACCATATTGGTCAGCTGCATGTTTAATGCCTTCTGTTAAAGCAGTAACTTTTTTATCCATTTCAACATAATCATCTGGTGTTAATTGTTCTAAGGTGCTAATTCCACCAGTCATTGCTAACGGATTACCTGACAACGTTCCGGCATGATAAATATCTCCAGCAGGCGTAATATTTTCCATAATTTCACGACGTCCACCAAAAGCACCAACTGGGAGTCCACCACCGATTACTTTGCCTAAAGTGGTTAAGTCCGGCGTGATATTGACTAGACTTTGAACACCATGATAAGCTGCCCTGAACCCTGACATAACCTCATCAAAGATCAATAATGCACCATGTTCATTGGTAACGTTACGTAAAGTTTGTAAGAACTCTTGGGTTCCCGGAATAACTCCCATATTGCCGGCAACCGGTTCAACAATCGCACAGGCAATTTCATCACCATGTTCAGCGAAAAGTTTCTTAACACCAGCAACATCATTATAGGCAACGGTAAGTGTATCATAAGCCAGATCATCGGGAACACCAGGCGAAGTATTAATTCCAAACGTTGCTAATCCTGAGCCAGCATCAACTAGCAATGAATCGCTATGACCATGATAGTTACCCACAAATTTAACGATTTTTTTTCGATGAGTATATCCACGTGCTAATCTGATCGCACTCATTGTTGCTTCAGTTCCAGATGAAACCATTCGAATCATTTCAATTGACGGCATAATCTTATTAACAATTTTTGCCAATTCAGTTTCTTGAAGGGTTGGCGCACCGTAGCTTGTTCCCTTAGCAACTGCTTTATCTAACTCTGCAACTACATGATCATCTGCATGTCCTAAAATTAGTGGCCCCCATGAAAGAACATAATCAATGTACTTATTGCCATCAATGTCATAAATATATTCGTCCTTACCATGGTCAATGAATAAAGGATCACCACCAACATTTTTAAATGCTCTGACAGGGCTATTGACCCCACCTGGCATATACTTTTGTGCTTCCTTAAAAGCTATCTTTGACTTTGTTGTATCTAATTTACTCAAAACAAACCCACCTAACAAATTAAAGTTTCTTAGCAACGTCCTTGGCAAAGTAAGTAATAATTAAGTCTGCTCCAGCTCGTTTCATTCCAACCAGACTTTCGTAAACAATTTGGTTTTCATTAATCCAACCATTAGCCGCAGCTGCTTTAATCATTGCATATTCACCAGAAACATTATATGCAACTAACGGCAGCAAAGTATGATTACGAACTTCACGCATAATATCCAAGAAGGCCATTGCTGGTTTAACCATCACAAAATCAGCACCTTCCTTTTCATCACTAGCTACTTCGCGCAATGCTTCTAAGCGATTAGCTGGATCCATTTGATATGTTTTACGATCTTTAGGCCCTTCTTTAGGCGAACCATCAGCAGCATCACGGAATGGGCCGTAAAATGATGAGGCAAATTTCACAGCATAGGACATAATCGGTGTATTTTTATACCCTGCTTCATCAAGTCCTTGGCGAATTGCTGCAACATACCCATCCATCGCATTAGACGGTGCAATTATGTCAGCTCCAGCTTTTACTTGACTTACAGCTGTCTTTGTTAAGTATTTTAATGATTCATCATTCAAAACGACCCCATCTTTAAGAATTCCACAGTGACCAGTACTTGTATATTCACATAAACAAGTATCAGCGATAACAATTAAATCTGGATAATTTTTCTTAATCAAACGAATTGCCTGTTGAACAATTCCATTATCTTCCCATGCGCCAGTTCCAACTTCATCTTTTCTTTCTGGAACACCGAAAATAATAATTGATTTAATTCCTAACTTCACAATTTCTGTAATTTCATCAAGAATTGAATCTAAACTGTAACGGTAAATGCCTGGCATTGATGGAATTTCTTCTCGCCCATTAATAGTGGCATCCACAAAGACCGGCATAATTAGATCATCCTTATTGAGATGAGTCTCTCTTACTAAATCACGCATGGCAGTGCTAGTACGTAAACGACGATGACGATCAAATTGCAACATTATCCCTATTCTCCTTCAATAATTCCAAATTTATCCTTAGCCAATAACTGATCAGCAACTTTTTTACCGACTCCAGAATTATTGGCAGGTATTTTTGTTTCTTTTATAACATGTTCACCATTAGGGGAAGCGATCAACCCATCAAATAGAATTTGACCATTTTTCGCGTAGGCATGGCCCCCAATCGGGAAATTACAACTTCCACCCAATTCACGCATAAATTCACGCTCAACTTGCACACAATAAGCTGATTCTTCATCATTAATTTGATCAAGCATTTTGCGAATTCTAGTGTCATTTTTTCGGCATTCAATCGCTAAGCAGCCTTGACCAACTGCCGGCATAATATAATTTTGCAAATCCAAAACATGATAACTACTTAAGTCAATATTTAATCTTGTTAATCCAGCCTCAGCTAAAATAATACCGTCAAGCGCTTCTGTGTCTATTTTTCTTAACCTAGTATCTATATTACCCCTAATAGGTATAATTTTTAAGTCTGGTCGAATACTTAATAGTTGTCCCTGGCGACGTAAACTATTTGTCCCGATTCGTGCACCTTTAGGAAGGTCATTCAACGATGAAAGATTTTTCCGGCTGACTAAACAATCATATGGAGATACTCGTTTAGGAAATGCTCCTAAAACTAATTCTTCTGGAAGAATCGGCATCACATCTTTTAGACTATGAACAGCAAAATCAATCGTGCCATCTTTTAGTTCGTCTTCAATCTCTTTAACGAAAACGCCTTTCCCACCGATTTTAGCAAGGCTGACATGTCGGTTTCGATCCCCTTCAGTAATAACGTTTTTTATTTCAAATTTTATGTCGGGGAAAATCTTTTCCAAACTAGCGATTACCAATTCTGTTTGCGCCATTGCTAGTTTACTTTTCCGACTGCCAACAATTACTTTATTTGTCATTATTTTGATTCTCTACTTTCAAATTATCCATGCCAAAAATTTTACAGAAAAAGTCAATATCAGCCGTAGCCCCTGGTGTTACTGACAATTCTTTAATTTCTTTAATTGGTCCTTTAATCATTTGATTAACAATACTTTTCATATGCTTACTAATTACTTTTCGTTCATGCGAATCTAATTCAGGAAGCTTGCGAAGTAAACTATCGTAAGCTTCTCCTTCAATCCTCAACGAATGCTCACGTAATCCTCTAATTACCGGAACAATATGCAGTTGCTTTTCCCAAATATAAAAGTCATTAACTTCTTGGGGAATTTCATTAGCAATTTTTTGAATCATTAATCGTCGTTTTTCATCATTGGAGTTTAAAATCATATGAACATGATCAACATCATAATATTTTAATTTTGTACTGTTAACTGCTACATTTCGTGGCACACCAAGATCAACAATCATTGTGCTTATCTGTTCATCGGCCTTAAATAAGGGTTGCTTAACTGTAGCTGCAAAAATAGCTGCATCAACATTATGTACGACTGTTGCAAGCTGGTTAAATGGACGGGCCTCAACTACTCCTTGAAGTTCTGTCGCAATCTGCTCAGCCTTGCTATCTGTTCTATTAAGCAACAGCACCTTGCTAAAGCCCATATTGCTTGCATTATAAGCAGTATGTTTTCCAATCTGTCCCAACCCAACGACTGCTAAGGTTTTACCCTCAAGTGAACCAAACTGCATCTTAATTTGGTGTAGACCAGCTTGACCTGATGATTGTGCTAATTCACTAACACGGTATTTTGTATGCATTCTTTTAGAAAATGTAATTGCTTGGCGAAATAAATGATTTAAGATTGCGCCAGTTGTTCCCTCTTTTGTTGCAATTTGAAAAGCATCCTTCATTTGACCTAGTATTTGCGGCTCTCCCTTAATTAACGAGTCCAGGCCAGTGATCACCTTAAACAAATGCTCAGCAACAGCGTCCTTTGTCGTAACAGTAACAAATTTTGTAAAATCATCAATTGTATAATGGAACCATTCCGCTAAAAATCGTCGAATATAGTAACGACCTGTATGTATTTGGTCCACAACCGCATACACCTCTGTTCGATTACACGTTGAAATTAATAAATTTTCCAAGATACTCTTTTCATCATTTAATAACTTATCTGCCTTCGGAACTTCTTCTTTTGTAAAAGAAAATTTTTCTCGCAAATCTAATGGTAATTGATGATAATTTAAGCTTACACACATCAAATACATTTTATTCAAACTCCTTATGAAACTTTTGCTTTATCCATTCTTTAATCTCATTTTTCATTTTCTTAGCCATACTTGGAGACTTTCCCATTGTTGAGACACTAATAAACATGTCATTAGCCTTAATCGTTGCTAGATTATAAAAGTCTGAATTAGTTTTATCACTGGTATTGTTCACCAGCTGAAAATGTGTCGCCTCTTTTTTTACTTGATCATTAACTGCTCTATCATCAGTACATGTAATAATAATATCCATATTTTCGACATATTTCCGCTGATACTTATCTGGTATCCAATTAATTTGGGTAGGTTGTATTTCAGGGGATAGAAGAGGACTAATAACAGTTGGGCGAACACCAGCTGCCAATAACTTATTTATTTTACGACATGCAACTTTTCCTCCGCCGACGACAGCTACATTTTTATCAGCTAAGTTTAAGATAATCGGATATGGCGATTGCATAATTTATTCATCCTTTATTCTTTCGTTGAGTCTTGCAAGATTTGATTAAACTTATCCATGTCAACATTCTGAGCAAATAGTTGGGCTAATTTCTCATATTGTTGGTCTTTATAACCACTAATCGAAACAGTAGTATCTACCAATGGTGCCATTCCCTTTGCTACGCGAAGCTGATTTAACAAGTGTCGTGTCCAATAAGGGTTATCAAAGATTCCGTGAAGATAGGTACCAATCACTGTTCCATCAGTACTAACTGCTCCATCCTCACGATTTTCTGGTTGACCGTTTGTTTCCTGGATTGTTGAGAATGGTGTTGAGTTTAGACCACGTTTTGTTGTTCCCATATGGATTTCATAACCTTTTAAAATGTAATTATTTCGCTTGGCAACCGCCTGAGTTGTTGTCTTTTTTTCATTAAAGGTTGTTTCTGTATCAAGTAACCCGAGACCTTTTTGTTCTTTAATTGGTGACTCAATCCCTGTTGGATCATACAGCATCTGTCCTAAAATCTGATATCCCCCACAAATACCAACGATCATACTTCCGTCCTTATGAGCACGTAAGATTCCCTCTGCAATCCCATTTTTACGCAAAGCTACTAAATCTGCGTTCGTGTTTTTACTTCCTGGAATAATTAATAAGTCTGGAGTTCCAAGTTCCTCTGCCGTTAAAACATATCTTACCGAAACATCTGGTTGAATTTCCAAACTATGAATATCTGTAAAGTTAGAAATCTTATCAAGATCAATTACCGCTACATCCAGGTCTTTTTGCGTATCTTTTTGTCGTGGTTTCCGAATTAGCGATACGCTATCTTCTTCATCAATATCAATACTGCTCATTGGCAAAACACCAATCACAGGAATTCCTGTTAGTTTCTCAATCATCTTGTTCCCAGATTCTAGTAAGGACTTATCTCCTCGAAATTTATTAATAATTATTCCTTTAATGCGTTGCTGGTCTTCGCGAGGCATTAATTTAATCGTGCCATAAATTGAAGCAAAGACACCGCCCTTATCAATGTCTGCAACTAGGATTACTGGTGCATCAGCCATTCGCGCCATCCCCATATTAACAATGTCATTTTCATTTAAATTGATTTCTGCGGGACTTCCAGCTCCCTCTAAGACTATTACATCATTTTCATCTGCTAATGTATTATAGGCCATCATAATTTGTGGAATTAGTTCTCGCTTGAATTGATAATAACTAACAGCATCCATATTCTTCAGCACTTTTCCCATTACAATAACCTGAGAATCTTTGTCCGTGGATGGCTTTAATAAAATTGGATTCATTCGGACATCTGGTTTAACCTTAGCTGCTTCAGCTTGAAAAACCTGCGCCCGACCCATTTCATCCCCTTTCTCAGTAATAAATGAGTTCAAGGCCATGTTTTGCGACTTAAATGGCGCAACCTTTTGACCACGATTAGCCAAAATTCGACAAACTGCTGCGGCCAACCAGCTTTTTCCAGCGTCAGATGCCGTTCCTTGAAACATTATTGACTGCACTGTCATGACATTTCATCCCCTAAGCTTAATCTATGTACCAAAAGCTGTTTTAAAAGTTCAGCCTTTGAGTTTTTATATGTTTACTTACCTTGTTCGGCAAATAATTCCTGTTCCGTTGTATATAAAGGCAATCCTAATTTTTGGTGAATCTTAACTAGCCACGGTTGTTCCAGGTTATTTTCCTTTAATAACTGTTCATCATTAAAAACGTTTTCCCTATTTCCCTCTTTAAGAATCCGATTATTTCCCAAAAGGTAAAAATAGTCACATACTTCATACATAAAGTCCATATCATGACTAGAGAGAATAATTTTTTGACCATTGGCAATTAACTTCTTTATCAATTTTTTCATTCTTAACCTACCATCTGGGTCCAAACCAGAAGTTGGTTCATCAAGTAAGATCCATTCAGAGCCAATCACCATAATACCCGCAATGGCAACCCGTTTTTTCTGACCACCACTAAGGTATTGAATAGGTTGATCCTTTAAGTTTGAAATATCTAATTCACGTAAAACCCTTTCGACACGTTGCTTAATTTCATCATTAGAAACTTTTAAATTTCTCAAAGCAAACGCAACGTCATCTTTCACTATTGAGTAGAAGATTTGCTGATCAGAATTTTGGAAAACAATTCCTATTTTTCGCCGTAAATTTCGAAGTCCTTTTTTAGAATATTCAACTTTGTGACCATCAACAAAAATCTCACCTGCTGTTGGTTTTAATTCACCAACCAAATTCAAGAAAAGCGTTGATTTCCCTGCACCATTATGACCGATAATGCCAATAACTGATTGATTATCGTGACCGAGCTTCATTGAAACATCGTCCAATATTTTATGCTTATCGTCATAGCTAAAGCTTACATGCCTCAATTCAATCATTATTGCTCCTCCTAAAGATAAAAATCACCATTATATAGCTTAGCATCGAGTGCTTTAGTCATCATTTGATAATTTATAATGACTTGTTCAAATAACATTTTTGCTAAAATTCCAGATGAATGAATCATTAAACTAAAAGAGTCATAGCCGAACCGTAATCGTTGAGCACGGTGAATCTGCTCAAAAGCATCAATAAAGATAAAGATGAAACGATACATTAGCATCGTTACTTCAATCATTACTCGTGGCAGATGCATAGCTTTTAGTACCTGTAAAATTTGAATAAATGGGGTTGTTAACGCAAACCAGTACGTACAGACAATTGCTGTCATACATTGCAATGCTACCTGCCCAGCTTTAGGCATCATTACTTTTGCCAATCCAAGATAAACATTTCCAAGTTTTATCGGTCCAATAAGGGTAGAGCGTTGAGAAGAAATAGTTACAACAATTCCAATGATACTTAAAACTACAAAAGGAATAATTGCATAAAACCAACTAATATAACGCTTAAATGAAACATTAGTTACGTAAATGGTGATACCTGCTACTGTAAATAGGACAATTACTTTAATCCATTGAATTGGCTGGAAAGCTAAAACCATTCCTACTAACCATAAAAAAGCTTTTAACTTTGGCGACCAATTAACAATTCGATTTTCATAAGCATATTTATCGATACTCAACATTAATAAGTCACCAGCCTTTACTATTGTTTTACAGTCTGTTTGGTTTTATTTTGTTGAGCTTTCTTTTTACCATGAGCAGCCCCAATAAAATAACAAATAATTCCTGTCCCCAGTGAACCTTGCACAGTAAACAATAAACTTTCGATTTCTCCCGATGGTGGAGTCCAGACAGGATGCGCCCATGCTTTATAACTTGGATCAAATTTCTTTATTTGCTCTGTTCCTTGGTCATCACTCCCGCTATATTCTCCTTTAACAAAAATAAAAGGAATCAATACCAAAAGAATTACACAAATTGCTAGGATAATATTAGTTTTTGTTCGTTTTTTCATTGTAGGGCTGACTCCTTCCATAAATCGTTACTGATTACCAAGTTATAAACAATAACCGTAAGCAATCCTTCTGCTATTGCCAATGGAATTTGAGTAATAGCGTAAATACTTAGGAATTTGATTAGCGCTGCTGCAACTCCACCATTCGGATCAGGGAAAACAATTGCTAATTGAAAAGCGGTAGTTACATACGTAGACCAGTCAGCAAACATCGCACACAAAAATAGTGAAACTGAACGACTAACTTTCATTGCTCGACATAATTTCCAAACTGCATAACCAACAATTGGGCCAACAATTGTCATTGAAAATTCATTAGCACCAAGCGTTGTTATTCCTCCGTGTGCTAATAATAATGCTTGGAACAATAGCACAATAACACCAAGAACCGACATTACTCCAGGGCCAAACAAAACTGTTCCTAGACCAACTCCAGTAGGGTGCGAACAAGAACCAGTTACTGAAGGCAATTTCAATGAAGATAAAACAAAGACAAACGCACCACAAAGGGCCAACATTACCTTGGCATTAGGAACACCAGAATTTACAATCTTATACATTCGATAAAGACCATAAATGAAGAACGGAAGTGACACTGCATACCAGAAAATACACCAGCGTGGCGGAAGCATTCCTTCCATAATATGCATTGCATGAGCTGTGGCAGGATAAGCAAGGGTATAAACTAGTCCAATCATAAGGAAAGTAATAAACTTACGATATTTTTTAATTACTTTTAACATTTTTGTTTCCCTTCTTTAATAAAGCCGTAGAAAAATAAGGCAGTTTGTCATTAATTGAATAATCAATTAATCGTTGCTTCTTTTGTTTTTCCATTGAAGCATTTTCAACAACAATCGTTTTACTCAATAAGTCTCGCTGTTCCAATATCTTATAAACCTGAGCAAACCTAGTAGCAATTTTCATAATTACCACATTATCATTAAGGTCGATTGCTTTTTCCAATTGTGTAATATCAGCAGTCGCTGGAATAATTTCAAGACTTTCTTCATCTAACATTAGGGGAACAGAGAGGCTGGCTGCAATTTGACTGAATGATGAGATCCCCGCAATCGTCTGGATATCAATCCGTTCTGCTAACATTTTCGCAATATAACTAAAAGTGCTATAAACAGATGGATCACCAAGGGTCAAAAAACCAACATTATTATCATTTTTAACATCTTTAGCAATCTCTTCAGCAATTTCTTGCCAGCTTTTTATCTTCTTTTCCCAATCATTAATCATTGGAAAATGTCGTCGCTTTATTTTTAAATTCGCTGGTAAATACGGTGCAGCGATATTTTCAGCTACACTTCTACCACCTTTATGAGCTTGGGGAGCATATAAAATATCAAGCTTTTTTATTGTATTAACTGCTTTTATCGTTAAAAGTTCACTATCTCCGGGGCCAACTCCAATCCCATAAAAACTAGCCATTTTAATCACCTTCTTCGACAACCGGCTTTAGCTTTGCAATAAACATATTTTGAATTTCTGGAAATTCGCCTAATCCCTTCAATACAGGATGGGCGGCTATCCCATTCTCCTTTAAGATACTTTTCCATGATTTGGGATCATCTGAGGCCATATCATTATGCGCATGGTTTCCTGCAACCATCATTAATGGCTGCAAATAAACCTTATTAATATGTGCATGACGAAGACGCTTAATTTCGTCATTAATATCTGGATAACTTTCTACCGCACCTACATAACTTTTTGAACCATATAACATATGATCCAAGCAAGCATAAGTTGTAAAAGCACTATGCGCTGTTCCGTGGCCCATCCATAAAACGGCTTTCCCAGATGGTAAATATTCACTTTGCTTCTGTAGGAATACAACTAAGTGTTGAAAATCTTCAAACGTCTCTAATAAAGGCGCTGTTACTTTAATTTTCAAAAATTTTTCTTTATAACGATTAACCGCATCACATACTAAGTTATATTCAATTCCTGGAATAACATGTAAAGATTGGACATATACTTTTGTGTATCCCTGATCACGTAATTTTGACAGTGCTGTATCGACATCATCAATTCGAATTCCTTCATTTTTTTCAATTCGTTGCCGAACGATTCTAGATGTAAATGCCCTAAAGACGTCATAATCTGGAAACGCAGCCCCAATCGCTTTTTCTGTAGCTCCGATTGTTTTTTGTCGTGTTTCTGGAAATGTTGTTCCAAAACTTACTGCCAAAATTGCCTTTTTAGTCATGCATAAATTCCTCCTTGACCTGAATAACAGTCTTCTTTACGTCTGGTGGACATATAACCACATGACCAAAGCCAGCTTGAATTGCAGCTTGTTGAACTTTTTTCCCCATTGCAAATGCTTTTAACATTGATACTTGTGATAGCTGTTTTTCGCTTAATGAAGCTAAAAAATCATTTATACTAGCAGTACTTGGAAAAATGACAGCACTGAATTCTTTAAGGTCAAACGGTAATACAAGCGACCGTTTCTTCTTTTCATATAAGCTAAGAAAAGTTCCAATATTATATGTTGGTTTACTGCCACCAATTTCAATGGTTCTTTTCACTGGTATATCTTGCGGCATGCCTTTTATTGCTAAGATTCCTGTTTTCTGTAATGCTTGAACTACTCGATGGTTACTGGCAATAATTTTTTTATCTATAAGTTGTCGAACATCAATACCATTCTTTATTAAGAGGGTAATAAATTGATGATAAGCAAGGACATCATCCACAATAATCGCATCGTATTCATCGATAGAAGGAAGAGTCACTTCTAATGGCTCGATTAAAGCACGCTGGTAAAAGTCAGCAGTTGCCCCTAAATCTTCTAATGAATTAAAAAGGCGTTGATGTTCACTAAAAGGAATTAATAAATGCACACCGGTCAATGGTTTATTGATATTTAATTGCTTACTCAATTTAACGACTTGACCTACAACAATTAATGCTGGCGATGAAAGTTGATGTCGAGCAACCAATTCATTGATATTTTCCAAATCGCCAATAACCATCTTTTGTCGCCATTGGGTAGCCCACTGTATTATTGCTACAGGTGTTTGCGATGATTTTCCATGCTCGACTAGCTGTTGACAAATTTTAGGAAGTTGCGCCATTCCCATCAAAAAAACGATTGTCCCTTCTTGATGAGCAATATTTTCCCAGTCCAGTTGCTGACCATTCTTTTTATGATGACCAGTGATAATATGAAAGCTTGAAGCATAGTCACGGTGAGTTATGGGAATCCCCGCTGCAGCTAGCCCAGCAATTGCACTAGTAATCCCTGGAATAACTTCAAAATTAACACCAAACTGTTGTAATACCTGTGCCTCTTCACCACCCCGGCCAAAGACATAAGGATCACCAGCTTTTAGTCGAACGACCTTTTTCCCTTGCTTAGCGTAATCAACTAACATTTCATTGATTTTCGACTGCTTAACCTTATGATGTAGAGGTAATTTCCCAACATCGATCAATTCCGCCTCATTATTTGTAAATGCTAATAACGAAGGATCAATTAACCGATCATACAAGACGATATCCGCTTCATTTAATCGCCGCTTGCCAATTAACGTTAATAATTCTGGATTACCCGGTCCGGCACCTAGAAGTGTTACTCTACCATTCATCGTTTTCCTCCAAGTATTTCTCCAATTCCTGTAAACTCGAAACCATATGTGGATAGCTTATTTGTGGTCGACGAATAATTATGCAGGGAATTCCTAATTGCTGACAAGCAGCTATCTTTTCTTGAACCCCACCTTGGCGACCACTCTCTTTTGTCACCACAATTTTTGCATTGGCATGTTTGAATAATTCTATATTTAAGGCCAGTGAAAACGGACCTTGAATGGCATCAATTTGTGAAGCGACGAAACCAGCATTAGTTAGTTTTTCCATTACTTTAGTTGTCGGTAAAACACGGACATGCAAACGATCAGCCCCTAACTGCTCAGCATAGGTAGGAGCAGTTTTACTACCAGTTGACAAATATATTTTTCCTTTTACCTTCTTTGATATCTGACAAGCTTCTTCTAATGAATTAACCAGTTTAAGATTTGCGTCTTTAATGTAATTATTTGGGCGTTCAAATCTTAAATATGGAATCTTAAGTTTTTGGGCTTCGTTGATTGCTAACTCTGAAATTACCCGAGCAAAGGGATGGGTTGCGTCTAAAATAAGTTTGATATGGTGGCCTTGACAGAATGAGGGGAAATTTTCAGTAGTGAAGGTAATTTTAACAACGTTTTCCGTATGCTTAGCCGCTAACTTAACTCCATAGTCGCTAATGACTGAAATAATAAATGGAACCTTTGCATCCCTTAATACATCTGCTACTTCCAAGCTTTCAGTTGTTCCACCCAATAATAAAATCATAGTGTATAACCTCGTGGAGTAATCATCCGCCCATCTTCAACATAAGTATTCTTGTTACCTACAATTACAATTGAAGTCATATTAATTTCTGTTTCATCAAGATCAGCAATCGTTGTTACCTTATCAACTTCTTTTGGTCGTGCAACATCTTTCCCAATTCCGACAATTGTATCTGGTGACTTATATTTCAATATAATATCAAGGGCTTTTCTTAAGTGATGCGGGCGACCCTTACTCCGTGGATTATAAAGGCAAATTACAAAATCTGCTTTAGCTGCAGCATCAACACGTTCGGTAATAACTTCCCATGGTGTCATCAAGTCACTTAAACTAATATGACAAAAATCATTCATTAACGGCGCACCTAAATGAGCAGCAGCTGCAATACTTGCTGTAACGCCTGGAATTACCTTAATATCAATATGTTGCTCCATTTTACCGGCAAGCTCTAAAATCAAACCAGCCATCCCATAGATCCCAGCATCACCGCTAGAAATAATTGCAACATCTTTCCCAGTTGCCGCAATCTCAAGGGCTTTTTTACAACGTTCAATCTCGCCCCGCATTCCGGTAACAACAAGTTCTTTCCCCTCAATCATATCTTCAATTAGCCGAACATACGTTGCATAACCGACAATTATATGCGTATTTTCAATTACCTCTCGTGCTTCTTCAGTCATTAATTTTTTTGATCCAGGTCCTAATCCAACTACATATAACATTTTCAATTCCTCCTAAACTTCATGCAAGCGACTAAGCGCCAGTGTGATTTCATGATCTGCATACCGCTGTGTTACATTCCGTTCCCCACTAGCATAATCAGCAGCAGCACATGCAACATTACCAACTCCTACCGTCTTTTTTACAAAAGCAGATTCTGGATAATTTTGACTAGCTTCTTGTAACTCTGCAGCTGGATAAAATTCAGCTTTAATCCCTAAGGTGGTTGCTAAATATTGAATTGCTCCTTCATGCCTTTTAATATCAATTGATGCTACTTTAATAAATGATTTCCACAACAATTGATGTTGTTGGCAAAATTCTGTAAAGGCTTGTTGCACCATTGCAATTGTAATATTTTTTCGGCAACCAATTCCCAAGACATTTACCCGGGGAACTACATGAATCACATCAGAACTTTTAGAAAAACCAGTGTGATCTGAAACAATAATTAATGGTACTCCCGATTCATGATCTTTAATCCTAGTTAATACCTTAAATCCACTAAACTGGTTAATGTATTGTGTTAAGTACGGCTCAATAAAGAGTTCTACAACTTTTCCTTCTGCTAAGCGACGATTGATTGCTTTTGTATTTTCTTTAAAGTTGGGATACCATCCATTGACCTTTTTAGCTAAAACATCCAATGATTGAACATTTTCTGTGTCAGTTGCGGTTGTAATTACTGGTTCTGATCTCATTAATCTAGCAATTAACCTTGTCCATTCATTAGCTCCACCGACATGCCCAGAAAGTAAACTAATAACATGCCGTGCTTTTTCGTCCATTACAACAACTGCTGGATCAACTGTTTTATCAATAATCACATCAGCCAATGCACGAACGACAATTCCTGTTGCCATAATGCAAACGATACAATCATATTTTTTAAAAAGATGGTGGATTGTTGCGGTAAAAGCACCTCGTGAATAATAATTTTCATCATCTCGAGCTAAGCGTTGGGGTAAAACAAGGTCTACCTTATATCCTTGTTTTTTTACCCGGCTTTTCAAACTTCTTGCCGTCGAAGCACCACCCTGGGTTAAAGCAATCACAGCAAGGCTTTTCATAATTACTTACTCTTTTTCCGGAACATTGTACTGAAACTTGCATCATATAAATGAGAATAATTATATTCATCACCTAAGAACTTACCAACCATAATCAATGCTGTTCGTCGAATATCGGCATCATGCACTTTTTCAGCGATATCACTTAATGTTCCCCTAACGACCTTTTCATCTGGCCAGGTTGCCTTATAAATAACGGCTGCTGGTGTGTCTTCAGGGTATCCTCCCTCTTCTAATTGCGAAACAACTTTCTTAATGCCTTGAACAGACAAGAAAATTACCATTGAAGTTTGATGTTGTGCTAACGATTTTAAGGATTCCTTCTCTGGCACAGGTGTCCGTCCTGCCATACGCGTAATAATTACACTCTGCGCTACTTCGGGAACCGTATATTCCACGCCCATGCTTGACGCCGCACCAAGGAATGAACTAACACCAGGAACGCATTGATACTCAATATCCCGTTTTTTCATTTCTTCAATTTGCTCACGAATCGAACCATAAATTGAGAAGTCACCAGTTTGTAATCGTACAACTGACTTCCCCTCTTTTACTGCTTCTTCCATTCGGTCCACAATATCGTCTAGTGTCATTTTGGCACTATCATATTTTTCAGCATCTGCTTTACAGTAATTCAATAGGTCCTTATTAATTAACGATCCAGCATAGATTACAACATCAGCTGCTGCCAATAACTTGTATCCCTTTAACGTAATAAGATCTGTTTCACCCGGACCAGCTCCTACAAAACTAACAATTGCCATAATTAATCAATCCTTTCTATTTTTTAGCATTAACAATAATTGTTGGATTGTTTGGTTTAAAGAAATGTCCTTTCCCTAATTGGTGCCAACGCAATACACCAACCTCAACCATTTCAATTTCCTTGAAGCCAGCTGATGTTAATAACTTTTCGACTTGCATTGCGTTTTCAAACAAAATAAAGTTCAGGACTATTGTTCCGTTAACATTTAAATGTGTACTAGCAAACTTAACGATTCCATCTAATTGCGCTCCACTACCACCAACAAAAATTGCATCATATTTCTGATTAGGAATATCTTGGGGAGCGATTCCCTTGATTAAGTTGATATTATGTAAGTTAAACTTATTAATATTTTGTTTGATAATATCAATCCCGGCATTGTTCATTTCAATCGCTGTTACATTTAAGTTTGGAAACTCGCGAGCTGCTTGAATACTGATACTACCTGTTCCAGCCCCAATATCAAGGAAGGTATTCTTATCATTAAGTTCCAATTTATCAATACTGATTGCTCGAACTTCTGATTTTGTCATCGGAACCTTATTTCTTAAAAATTCATCATCACGCATTTGTAATAATCACCACATTCATTTCATATCTTCGTTGCTCAATCGTTGTTTCATCGTATTGCGTTATTTTTTCATCTGGATAGCTTAGCCGTTCTCCAACATAAATTTTGCGGTGCAATCCCCGCTTTTTAATCTCTTGCCCAATTTCAAATGGTCCTAGTTGCTGGTCAGTAACCATGCCGACTTTAGAATGTTGTAATAAGAAATCGAAATCAGGGGTTCGCCCATGACTACTTGTCAAATAGCAATCATTCATTGACAATTCCAACTGGTGGAACATGTACTGAATAGAACTAATTCCAGGAATAATTTTTATTTTTTGATTATGGATGTTAGCAGTTATCCAAGTTCCAATTCCATACAACAGTGGGTCTCCCGATGCTAATAACACATTATTTTGTTCTGGATGTTCTTCAAAATAAGTCTTCAAGGCCGCTAACCGTGGTAAGGCCATTTTTTTACTAGCAGGAACTGCAGGAATTGTCATTAATTGCCGTTTTGAACCAATCACAATATCGGCTTTAGACAAATATTTTGTCATCCCCTGCAAACGATAATTTTCATTACCAGGACCAATTCCTAATACCACTATCATTGCCACTCATCCTTAATCTCTTGTACTGGTTTACTTGCCGCTAAAAAACCACTTTCTCGTGAAAAAATCACTGCATCAATCTCAATATGTGGTTCTCGATGTGCTAAAAGTTTTTCTGTCCGCTTTTTAATTTTGTCAACAATAATTTGGTAAACATCCTGATAGCCAGCTTGATTAATAAGCTTAATCATAGAAATAGTAGTTAAGCAGTTATTAATTTTTTGCAAAAATTCAGTCGGCACGCCACCCATTAACGCAAGATTTGCAACCATAATCTCTGCTCGTGCATCAGCATCTTTGCTATGAGTTGAGAAAATTCCTGCAGCAACTTTGATCATTTTGCCAAGATCACCAACGATTAAAACTTTATTGAACTTTAATCGTTGTGTTTCATGGAGAACATAACCAACAAAGTTACTCATTTGGACAATCTTGTCATCAGCAATTCCTAGCTCATCTTTAGCAAAATCTTCTCCATAATTTCCCGGTACTAAAACAATTGCTTTATCGCCCCGTTTACGATGAATATTCATTTCAATTGAAATTGAATGTTTCCAACTTGATTCAGACATTGGAGTAACGACCCCACTGGTTCCTAGAATGGAAATTCCACCAACAATTCCAAGTCGCGGGTTGTAGGTTAATTTGGCTATTTTTTCGCCTTCTGGTACAGAAATAACAATATTTGCACCAAGATTAGATCCTAGCTCTTTTCGTGCCGCTTCTTTAATCACTCGCCGCGGTGTAGGGTTAATCGCTGGTATCCCTGGCTTATTCGCTAATCCTTCTTTAGTTACGCGCCCAACTCCTTTTCCACCATCTAAATGAATTTCATCATCAGAACGTAAACTAACTTTGGCAAAGATGAGTGCTCCATCTGTTGCATCTTGATCATCACCACCATCTTTTTTTATGGCGCAACTGGCTGCATTTTTATCAAAGTCAGTTTGCTCAACATCAAAGATTGCAATCTTTCCATTGGCAGCATGAACAGTAACCGTTTCTTGTGGTTCCTGATTCAGCAAAGTCCTAATAGCAGCTACAGTTGCCGCGGTAGCAGTAGTGCCAGTTGTAAAACCCTTTCGTAATTTTCGCCCATTGTAATAAACAAAATTATCCTCAGAGTTATTATTTGGTGTGACGGCCATACTCATCACCTAAATTCTTAATATCCATGTTATACATCACTGCATTAATAAGGGCTGCGGCAAGATTACTCCCGCCTTTTCGCCCTAGAGCAGCAATTGCTGGTATATTTGATTCATATAAAGCTTGCTTACTCTCAGCAGCCTCAACAAAGCCAACTGGAACACCAATTACAGCAGCCACTTTAAGCTGCTCATCATTAACGAGTTCAATGATTTTACAAAGAGCAGTTGGTGCATTTCCAACAATAAATATCTTTTCTCGTGGATCGTTAGCAGCAATTTCAACAGCCGCCATTGAACGAGTAATCCCCTTTTCTTGGGCTAATTGAATTACACGCGGGTCCCGGATTAAGCAATGATAATCAACACCTAATTTATCAAGGCGCCGTTTGTTAATTCCTGATAAAGCCATTGTAGTATCGGTATAGATAACACCATGATTTAATATGACATGTTTTAATTTATTTAATACATCATGCGTAAATTTTAAATTTTTCAAATAATCAAAATCTGCTGTCGTATGAATTGCCCTTTTGATTACTGCTTCTTGTAATGGACTATCAAATTTATAATGCGGATCAATTTTGTCGATCTCTTCTTGAATGATTTGAAAACTTCTATCCGTTATTTTATGAGGTACTGTAATATAGCTTTCTTTTTCCATTTTCTTCACTTCCAAACTATTAAGAATCGTATAAGTTCAAATCCACATAATCCCAGGAATGATGTAAGGTACAACATTGTAATCGTTCTTTTTAAATGCCAATTTGCAGCAATTACAAGATGATCATTACCGATGTAAGGCTTTTTAACCAATTCGCCAAAATAATAATGTGGACCACCTAATTGCAAATGTAAGGCACCTGCAACAACAGCTTCACTAAAAGCACTATTAGGACTTAGATGCTTCTCACAATCACGTTCACCTACAGCAATTGCCTCCCGAGTGTCATCACGTAACAACCAACTGCTAATAATCAGTAGTAACCATGTGATTCGTGCTGGAACATAATTTGCAATGTCATCAATTCGGGCAGATACCTCCCCAAAAGCGCGGAATTTTTCATTCTGATAACCAATCATCGAATCTAAAGTATTTATGGCTTTATACATTATTCCTAAAACTGGACCACCAATTACCAAAAAGAACAGTGGCGCGATTACACCATCACTAGTATTTTCGGCAACTGTTTCAATCGTTGCTTTTGTTACCTCTTCAGCACTTAATTGATTAGTATCACGTCCTACAATCATCCCCACCTGCTGGCGAGCTTTATTTAAATTATTTTGTTGAAGACTTTTCATAATTTTTTCTGCTTCAATTGCCAATTGACGCATAGAGAGGCAAGTATAGCAAAGGTAAGTTCCAACGATCATATAGAGATAATAATTAATTGCCGCAAATCGCATCAATATATATGTAATTAATCCTGACCCACCAACCGTTATTAGCCAAGTCAAAGCGCCAAACCACTTCTTTCTTTTCGTTGAATAGTTTGAACGATTAAATTTCTTAGTTAGGTACGCGATTAAATGACCCATTGCTTTAACTGGATGCGGCCACGAATGAGGGTCACCAAGTAAAAAATCAAAAATGAATGCTAGTATAACCATTATTAGGATATTCATTGCACATCAGCTCCTAAATTATTTAAAAACTGTATGAATAGCTTTGGATTCTGATAAAAATGAACATGTAGATAACTGGCAAAAGTTTTTCTAATCTGATAACCTCCCGACCAAGTATCAACAATTTGGTTATCACGAACCTTTTTCATAAGCAAAACTGGCTTTAATTGCTGATCTAATTGCTTAAACATAGAATGATGAAATTCATGACCAACAATCTTTTGCCCTCTATTCCCTAACATACAATCTACTTGGGTATAAGCTTCACAGTAACCAAATCTTTTAAGTCGCGGTGTCATCTCACTCATACCATCAAAAATTCCTACCATTGGAAATTCATTTTCTCCTTGCTTTAATACCTTGCCAAGATACATTAAGCCACCACACTCTGCATAAATTGGCTTATTTGCTTGCGAAAACTCATAGACTTCTTTCTTTAAGAATTCATTAGCTGCCAATCGGGAGGCAAACTCTTCAGGATATCCGCCACCAAAGTACAAAGCATCTACATCCGGTAAATGATTGTCAGAAATTGGGCTAAATGGAATTAACTCTATGCCTGTTTTTTCAAGAAGGTGAATGTTATCAGCATAATAAAAATTAAATGCTTTATCTTTCGCAATTCCTAGGCGAAGTCTTGTTTTGGGAATATTAAATGGATCAACAACTTTCTCACTAACCGAGGTAGCTAATGATAGTAGTTTTTGCAAATCAACATGGGCCTTTACATCTTCAGCAACCTTAGCAATTTTTTTATCAACATTCGGCAACTCATCATCAGGAACTAACCCTAACTGTCGAGAAGGTAAGCTGATGGTTGAGTCATGAGGTAAATAACCCAAAATTGGGAGATCGAGGTAACGATGAATCGCCCCAGCAATTAGTTTGTAATGATTTTCACTCATCACATTATTAATGATGACTCCCTTTATCGGTACCTTTTTATCAAAGTCAATAAAGCCCTTTAAGATTGCTGCAGCCGATGTCGATGTTGCTCTAGCATTAATAACTAAAATAACTGGGATATTTAATTGTTTAGCAATACTAGCTGTTGAATAAGCATCTTTATCCGTTCCTAAACCATCATAGAGTCCCATAACGCCTTCAATAATTCCTAAATCAATATTTTCCGTATTAGCAGTAAAAAGATAGTTCAAAACTTGTGGATCAGGTACAAGATAGTTATCAAGATTTCGAGTTGGACGATTAGTTATTCTTGTATGAAATTTTGTATCGACGTAGTCTGGACCAACTTTATACGATTGAATTGTATATTTTTCATTCAAAGCTTTTAAAATGCCTAAAACAGCAGTAGTTTTTCCAGACCCACTTGTTACACCAGCAATTAGAACTTTTTTCATTACAGCTCACGTCCTAACACTTGTTTTAATGTCTTGACTAATAGAATATTATCTTGTGGGCCCTTAACTGCCACTCGATAGTATTGTCGGCCCAGCCCAGCGTAATCATCACATTGGCGAATCAAAATACGGTGACGAATAAGCTTTTCTCTTAATTCCAAATCATTGCTTTTAAATAAAAAGAAGTTAGTAGCACTTGGAAAAACCTTTATTTCAGGTATTGCTTGTAACGCTTGATATAGTGCAGGTTGCTGAATATTTAACCAATCATGAGTTAATTTAATATATTTTTTTGCTCTAAACATATTTTGACCAAAAACATCCGCAATCCCATTTACCGACCAAGTGTTTTCTTGAACTTTAAGTAAAGTCTTTAATTTTTTATTTTTTGTAATACAATATCCCAATCTTAATCCTGGAATTGCAAAAAATTTAGTAGCCGCCCGGATAATATAAACACGGTCGTCAGCTTCAAGTTCATTAATAAGACTTTCTTGTTCGTTAACAGTTAGGTCAATAAAGGCTTCATCCAAGATCAAAAGGCGATGATGTTGATTACAAAAGTTAACTAAGTTCCGAAGATCTTTTAGTGCTATTATTTGACCAGTTGGATTGTTAGGACTTGCTAAACAAATAATTGTAATTTCACGATGCGCTTTTAGTTGTTCAATCATCGCCTGTACATCACATGAAAAATTATTTTTTTCGTATAATTGATAATGGTGAACTTTTATTCCAACACGCTTAAAAAGTCGCTCATATTCACCAAACGTAGGCGCTAGGACTAACGCATCCGTTGCCTTTTCTGCTCGAATTGTCTCATCCAAGACTTCCGATGCTCCATTACCGACAAACACATCATCACTATTGACATTAAAATGATTAGCGATTGCTGCTTTCAATTCTGGATACTCTGGATTTGGATAGACTTCAATATTAGCAAATGATTGAACTAATACGTTCCATAAATCTGACGGAAACCCCAGAGGATTAATATTTGCACTAAAGTCTTTAACCTCTTCAATAGGAATATTCAATTGAGTAGCAACTTGCTCGATATTCCCACCATGATGAATATTATTTTTCAAAAAATCACCTACTAAAATCAAAGAAAACGTTTTCTAACTTTTTCACCTATAAAATTACGATGTTTAACTTGATAGTTCAATACTTAACAACGCATAAGACGAATAAGCGATATTAGTGTTTGAATATGTAAAAAAAACATTAACTATCTTTTCTTGCAGTCCTTATTTTGGTGTTTTTTTGTTATATTATTTGTATTTTTTTATAATTTCGCTTTTCAATTAGTATTCAGTTCTTGTAATAGTGATTTCTTTGCTGGATTTTGAAAAAATTAGTATTATTTAATAGATTATGATGAAAGCGTTATTATAATCTGCCTTTTTAAGACCCGAAATGTCAATTTAAATTAGAAAAAAGTTGAAAGCTGTTCTTCTGTGACATAACTCATGAATACTTCTAGTGGTGTACGATAATTAAGAGACTTTCGTGGGATATTGTTGCGACGGTGCATTAGCTGAGTGACTAGTTCGTTTGGTAAATGGCGAAAATCTAGCTTTTTGCTAAGACCGTCACGACGCAAGATGCCGTTATTATTTTCGTTTAACCCTCGTTGATTGGGAGCACCGACTTCCGCAAAATAGGTATGAAGATCATACTTATTGGCTATCTCTCGCCATCCAGCAAATTCTTTCCCATTATCAAAAGTAATTGATTTAACAAAGTGACGTGGCAGTTTAGCGAGCCATTGGTCAAGCTGGCAATTCACTGCTTCGTCTGTTTTATGATGAATATTAAGGACAATCATTACTTTGGATTGTCGCTCTACTAGCGTCATTACCGCTCCGCGGTGAGCTTTACCTTGAACTGTATCAGCTTCAAAGTGTCCAAATTCATGTTGGTAATGCGGAAAATCACGATATCGTTGATAGATACTGCGTCCTAATTGGCCAGCTTTACCACGATGTTCCACATAGCCATTGGGATGGCGTTTTCCTTTCATCGGTAGCTGTTTAACGGAAAAGCCATACTGATTGCGGGCAAACATGCGATAGAGGGTGCGCATACTGCAACTAATCGGGTGTTCATGACGACCAATAATAGTATCAGGAGTCCAACCAGCCTTGATTTGTGCATGGATATAGTTAACCTCGATAGTTGGCAGTTGGGTCTGCTTCCGACCACAACGACGTTTATGACGCTGATAAGTCTGAAGATATTGGTCGATGGTTTTACCGTTATTGAGGAAACGATAAACACGATAGATGGTTTCTTGACTACGTTGAAGTAATTTAGCGGCCCGATAAGCTTTAGTGCCTTGATACCAAAAATCAGCTATGAGAGTTAATTCGCGTGTGGTAAGATGTTTATAGGTCATTTGTGATTGCCTTTCTTTTGATTAGGGATACTCAAAAGTCTATCACAAATGGCTTTTTATTTTTTCTAACTTAATTTTACAAACAGCGAGATAAAATAAAGCAAAATAATTGAGAGGACAGATAAGCAGTGAAGATTTATACAAAAAATGGTGATAAAGGGCAAACTAGGATTATCGGCAAACAAATTCTCTATAAAAATGATCCACGGGTCGCAGCATATGGTGAAGTTGATGAATTAAATTCTTGGGTTGGTTATACAAAATCTTTAATTAATTCGCATACTCAAGTACTATCCAATGAATTAGAGGAAATCCAACAGTTATTGTTTGATTGTGGCCATGATTTAGCAACGCCAGCAGATGATGAACGTCATTCTTTTAAATTTAAACAAGAACAACCAACAGTTTGGCTAGAAGAAAAAATCGATAATTATACTCAGGTTGTTCCAGCAGTAAAGAAGTTTATTCTTCCTGGCGGCACTCAGCTAGCATCTGCTCTTCATGTAGCACGAACTATTACTCGACGCGCTGAACGTCAAATTGTTCAATTAATGCGTGAGGAACAAATTAATCAAGATGTGCTAATTTTTATTAACCGTCTTTCAGATTATTTTTTTGCAGCAGCTCGGTATGCTAACTACTTAGAACAACAACCAGATATGTTATATAGAAACAGTAAAGACGTTTTCCGCTAAAGGTATTTATACAAAAAAGAACCGAGATTTTTTCATCTCGGTTCTTTTTATGGTTCTACAATATTATTGAATTGTGGACGAGTTTCAAGATAACTTTTAGCGAATGGGCAGTTAGCTTTTAACTTACTATCAGCTCCTTCAACCAGCCACATTAGTAAGGTCATAATCTCATTTGCTAATCCCTGACCACGATATTTCTCATTAACTTGAACTTCTTCAATTGCAATAATCTTATTTTTTAGATTTCTTAACTCAATTGTTGCAATTTTCTCGCCATCATCATTTAGTAAAGCTAGTTCTCCAGGTTGATAACTAAACTTATAAGTCATATCGACACACGATTGATGTGACAAGCTACTCTCATTGATAAATTGCTCAAAACTCTTAATATCATCTCGTAATCTTTTAGCTAATTTTGGATCATGATTATCACCATTTTTAAAGACTGATTGAACATTACTAATTGCAATCGTACAATTCATTACTTTCATTCCAAGGTAGCGGAGCACTTGATGAAGATGGGCATTCGCTATTATTCCACCTTTTTCTCCAGCTGAATCAGTAATCACCAAAACAGGTTTTCCTACCAAATGTTGATTTGGCGAAGGAACAGAGAGAATATCTAGTGCATTCTTTAATCCACCAGGTAACGAATAATTGTATTCCTGCGTCACTATTAATAACGCATCAACACTATCAACTGCTTTACGAAAAGCGTTCCATTCAATTGGCGTATTTTGATGTTCAAAATCAGGATTGTAAAATGGCAACATGGAATATTTCAGTTCCACAAATTGTAAGTTACTTGGTAATGAAGTAAAATACTCCGCAATTTTTCTACTATAAGAATTGACACTTAGACTACCAATTAATACGCCAACCTTTACCATTTTATCATCCCTTCTCTATATTTACTTTGAGGCAGTTTTTACTAACCCTTCTGCAAACTTGTTCAAACGCTCTATATCTTCTTCATATGGTTCAAGATCAATTTTTACTTTTTCTGCTCCTGACGTGGCACCAGCTTTCTTGAAGGCATCATCAAAATGATCCACAGTCGTATTGAAATACTCTCCATAAAATTTATCACCGGAACCAGCAACGCCATAGACTTTGCCAGTTAAATCTGTTGATTGTAAATCATCATAAAAATCAAGCCCTTCTTCTGGCATTGCCCCCTCATCATATGTATAAGCACAAACAACTAAAATGTCAGCCTTCATAAAATCTGCTACATCAGTTTGTGATATCTCAGACTCTGTCACTTTAACATTTAAATTAGTCAAACTATCACATACAATGTTTGCTACTTCCTCATTATTACCAGTCATCGTGGCATAAACTACATGTGCTGTTAGCATCTATAATTCCTCACTAATCTTTTTTTATCTATGGCTATGTGTAACCGCTTTTATTATAATACAGATAAATAGTATATTTTTGTAGAATTGGTGGAGGTATTTAATTATGAAACGAACTATGTTTATCGGAGCAATAGCATGTGGTAAAACAACCCTTACTCAACGATTAGAAAATCAACAAATTAAATATAATAAAACACAAGCAATTGAATTTTCATCAAATATTATTGACACACCAGGAGAATATATGGAGCATCATAATATGATGAGCACGTTACGTGTAACCTCGATGGATGCTGATATAGTTGTTTTATTACAAAGTGCGGTTGACAAACGACTTGTTTTCCCGGCTGGCTTCTGTTCAATGTTTTCGAAACCTACTTTAGGTGTAGTTACAAAGATTGATCTTGTAAAAGACCCTGCCGACATTGAATATTCCAAGAATCTTCTGTTAAGCGCTGGGGTAAAGAAGGTAATTCCTGTTTCGGCAGTTGAAAATATTAATATCGATAAATTAGTTGCTGAACTTAATTAAAAATTCTAATAAGGTGATTAATTAAATGACTATTCCAAATAATATATAAACCCGCTAAAACATAAACAATTTTGCTTCCAAAATTACCATATTTTTCCAACAAATATGCCACAGGTTTTATTAAAACAAATTGTTTTCCTAATAGAATTAATAGGACTGAACAAATTTCAAAAATTATTCCTACGTATATAATCTGACTCCAACTAAGGTTAACCACCAATGGAATATAAACAGCAAGATTATCTCCACCAAGGCTTAAACAAAACAGAAGTAATGAGAGAAAACTTGTATTAGTTGTCTTTTTTTCGTCATCCTGTTCAAAAAGCGCTATAAAGATTAAAATAATGCCCATAAATCCTGTAATCCAATCTGGAAATAGAAATGCTAGCCCTTTTCCTAAAATTACCCCAAAGATCCATAAAATAAGCGTTGCTACTCCAAAGCCAATAATCGGTAACCGGTAATTATAGTTTCGTAAAAGAAATAATAGTGCAATAAACGTATCAATATTAAGTCCCACAAATATCAAAAGAATTGTAATAAGACTCATAATATCATCGTCCCTATGAACGGTCGATTATAATAACATATTCGTTGCTGCTTTAATGCCGGATTCAATTGGATCTTACTAATACTTAGATTATTGGGATTTTTGAATGAAGTCCCATCAATATTCTCAAGACACAACGAAATGATATTTTTTATTATCCAGCCATGTGTAATTATTAAAATATTTTGTTGTGGATACTTATAAGAAGTATCCAATAAAAATGACCATATTCGTGCACGAGCATGTTCAAAGTTTTCGCCTTGATTTATCAAAATTGAATGTGGTCGCACGTCATTCGTTTCAACATCAAAATACATCGAATACTGTTGCTTTAATTTACTAATATCTGCCCCATTCCATTTACCGTAAGATATTTCTGCTAGACGTTCATCAACCTGCAACTTAATATTAGTCGTAGCACAAATTATTTGCCCCGTTTTTACTGCTCGCCTTAACGGACTTGTATAGACATAATCAATTTGATTATTATCAAACAATTTTTGATAATTCGCTGCTTCCAGCATTCCCTGTTTGGTCAGACTTGTTAATCTATCATTTAATGTACCTTGGATATAATTTAATCGATTAGCATAGGTTTCCCCGTGACGAATTAAAAAAAAGTTGTCATTATTACCATCCACCTATAAGAATTATGTATGTTAAAGAGGCTATTCAATTCTAGCCTCTTTTTTAGCCATTATTATATCAATGGCTTTTAATTTTTACTAAGCCTAAATTCACTTTGTCAGATATAAGTATCTTAGTTGTTCAACCATTGAATCACTGATTTGTAACACATCTTTTAAGTAAGAGGTCATTCCACCATATTTATTATTAATAAGAGAGATTGCTTGATCATAATAACACCTATTTGCTGTTGAAAGATCGTAAATTGAGTGAAGATAATTATCACCTAGGTTATTTTTTATAGCATAACGTAATCGTTCTTTTATCCTTTTTGTTGATGCTTTATTAGTTAAAATATAATCTTGATAAATTATATCTACTGGAACTTGTAGAAGACTTAGTAAATAAATTGCTCCTAAACCAGTACGGTCTTTCCCCGCAGAGCAATGAAATAAAACACCACCCTGCGCTGAATGTAGGCATAATTTTTTAATAAAGGTGTGAAATGCTTCTTGTGCTTTCTCATCAGTGACAAATTGACAATATACTTCCATCATGCGATTAAAACCCGCTTGTGGATCCTTTGAAAAACTTTTTCGTGCTTCAGCAATACTAATATTACTTTCAGTAAGGTCATTCTCAAAGACCGGTATCCGAATATAATTCATCAATGATGTTAATTGGTCGGGATAAAAAGCTACTTCGGAAGTTGAACGAAAGTCAATAATTGTCCTAATACCATATCCATAAAGTTTTCTTTGCTCATTATGTGTAAAATAGGAGAGATGCGCAGAACGAACAAGATTATTCCATTTCAGACTTTCGCCATCAATAGTTCTATAACCACCAAGATCTCGAAAATTAAATCCATTTTCAAACGCTAGAATTCGCTGATGATTCGCCATATTGCATCTCCCTCCTTTCTAAAAAGTGTATTCATCTACTACACGTTAGCGTAAATGAATACACTTCTAATGTTATGTTCGTGTAATTTCAGGAACATCAAACCCCAGTAACGTTTGTAGCTTATCAACCACATGACGCAAAGCTGATTCAATTTCAGAAACTTCTCCCACAATTACAACCGAGCCACTAAATCGATCAATGAACCCTAGAGTAACATTACTCGACTTTGTAGCAATATCCCCAGCGATAATTGAGGCTTCACTTGGCGTTATTGTCAAAATACCAAGCGCATTTTTAGGAGTTTGTATCCCTAATTTCTCATAAATGTCTGGCGTAGGGTTAGCAACGATATGTGCTAATGTTACCTGTTTACCCGGAACATATTCTTGAATTGTCCGTTTGATATCCTGCCTAGCCATAGTATCATCCCCATTTTATTGCTGAGTTACATTCATTACATCACGGGCAATAATTATTTCTTCGTTAGTTGGAATAACAGCTATTTTAACCTTACTATCAGGTGCTTCAATGCTTAGCTCATTATTTTTATTTTTCTCTTCGTCAATTTTGACTCCAAGATAGTCTAAATTCTTACAGATCTGACTTCTAATATAAGCAGCATGTTCACCAATTCCGGCTGTAAATACTAATGTATCCAATCCATCAAGATCCGTTGTATATGCTCCAATATATTGTTGAATTGAATGTACAAATACATCTAAAGCTAATTGTGCCCGTTCGTTACCGTTTTTAGCCGCACTTTCAATCTCACGTTCATCATTAGAAATCCCAGATAAGCCTTTAAGCCCTGAGTCTTCATTCATTATTCGACGCATTTCATGTGAATCAATATTGAGTTCTTCTTCAAGAAAAGGAATAATTTCTGGATCAATATCTCCACATCGCGTTCCCATCACTACACCTGCTAACGGAGTAAAGCCCATTGAAGAGTTAACCGACTTTCCATCTAAGATCGCCGAAACGCTTGATCCATTTCCCAAATGACACGTGATCATACGACGAGTCTTTTCTTTACCAAAAAGTTCACGCGCTTTTTCTGACACATACTGATGTGAAGGGGCATGGAACCCGTAGCGCCTAATTTGATACTTTTCATAAAACTCATATGGCAAAGCATACATATAAGCTTTCTTAGGGATTGTATGATGAAATGAATTATCGAAAGTAACTACTTCCTTGGCATCTGGAAGAAACTTTTCAAAGGCTTTTATCCCTGCTAGTCCATTTGGATTATGCAGAGGTGATAACACCTTCAATTCATCAATCCGTTTTTCAACTTCTGGAGTGACTGCCACTGCATGAGTATAGTAACTTCCGCCATGAGAAATCCGGTGACCAACACCATAAATTTCTGACTTATCCTTAACAACCCCACTAGACATTAAAACATCAATAATATGGTCAATTGCCTCTGAGTGGTTTTTTAAAGGGATTTGTCTTGTCTCGTTAGTTTTATCAGTTTTATATGAAAGCTGACTTGTCGAAGAACCAAGATTTTCAGCAGAACCACTAATTAATAGTTTCTCCTCTGGCATCAAGTAAAGTTTGAACTTAATTGATGAACTACCAGAATTAATTGCAAGTATTTTTTTTGACATCAAATCACTCCAAATAAACTAAATTAACGAATTATTGCTTCGTAAACCATCTTCAGATCATTATCTGAAGGAACAACTGGATTGCCAGGGAATGTTGCATCTTTCTTCGCATTTGCAACAACAGTATCAGCTAATTCTTCAGCTTTAGCAGGATCAACACCGAATGCTTGAAGAGTCATTGGACAATTCATTTGTCGTGCCATTTCCCTAATTTTAGCAATTAGTCGCTTTACTGCAAGACGATCGCCTACTCCAGGAGCAGCAATTCCAGCTTTCTTAGCAGCAATTGCAAACTTATGCAATGCCTCTTCACTATGTTCAGCATTATATGCGATAACATATGGCAAGAGCATTGTATTTGCTAAACCATGGGGAACGTGGAAATTAGCTCCCAATTGATGCGCAATTGAGTGGCAAATCCCTAATCCAGCAATATTAAATGCAGTTCCGGCAATATTTGATGCTTCATGAACAATCTTACGAGCATCCACATTATCGCCGTGACGATAACACTCAACTAAATGTTTAATAACGGCATCAATTGCTTCTTCTGATAATGCAACTGTGAATAAATTTGCATCCTTAGCAACCAAAGATTCAAGTGCATGTGTTAAAACATCCATTCCTGAATATGCAGTTACACTCTTAGGAGCAGTCATAACTAGTTTAGGATCTAGTAAAGCACAATCAGGTGTCAAATAATCTTCCAAAATAGGAATTTTACGATGTTCTTTCGTATCAGAAATAACCGCAGTATTCGTAACTTCTGAACCAGTACCACTCGTTGTTGGAATAGCAATATATTCATTGATCTTGCACTTGCCCAACTTTTCACCAAAGAAACGAATTCCCTTACCAGTATCCAAAGCTGATCCGCCACCGATACCAATCACAATTGTTGGTTTAAGTTTAAGGAATTGTTGAACCCCTTCCATAATCTTATCTAGTGGAGGATCGGGGACAACATCAGAGAAAATTTCACACTTATTATTATCCTTAATGTGACTCTCAATTTCTTTTAAGGTATCACTACCAGGCAAGAAAGAATCACAGACTAATAAAATACGTTCATTATTAAGTGTCTCTAGTTCTTTCAAACTATCTGTTCCCGAATAAATCCGGGTTGGCATACTATATTTTTCCATTGGAATTATGCCTCCCATTAATACCAGTTACGTACTGAGAATCCTTGTGGTGAGTTCAAACGAACCCGACGAGTAAATGTTCGTGCAGTACATGTTCCTTCACCAGTTGGCGTAGCAATTGTTAATGCTGAAGCACCTGAGTGAGCTCCATTATCTGCAACACCTGTACCAACATAGGATGGGCCATTAACAACAAAGATTGAACATTGCATCCGGTGAGCAGCATTATTAATATGCTTAAGGTTATTGGAATGAATAGTAGCTGTGTGATGGTTACCTTTTTCAACTTCAACAGCAGTCTTCAAAACATCATCAAATGTTGGACAAGAAACAACTGGTAAAATTGGCATTAACATTTCAGTCATTACTAATGGATGTTCCTTAGGAAGTTCACAAATAATTTCAACTGGGTGGCCTGTGTAAGGAATATTAGCTTGGTCTAAGATATAAGTTGCATCCTTACCAACAAATTTACGATCAGGAGCACCATTTTCTTGGATACACATATCAGCTAATTTATCGGCTTGTTCACGGTTAACTACAAAGGCACCTTCATCTTGCATCTTACGAATTAATTCATCTTTAATGCTACTTTCTGCAACTACTTCCTTTTCAGCAGTACATAAAATATCATTATCAAATGAAGCAGATGTAATGATATTATGAGCAGCTAAATCAATATCAGCAGTAGCATCAACCATTGCAGGAGGATTACCAGGACCAGCACCAACCGCTTTCTTACCACTGGTCATTGCTTGGTGAACAACAGCTGGGCCACCAGTTACTGCTAACATTGCAATGTCGGGGTGCTTCATCATTTGTTGAACTGATTCAATTGTTGGTGTTTCAATACTTACAACTAAATTATGAAGGCCTGTTGCATCTGCAATAAAATCGTTCATCTTTTCAATTGTCCAGCGAGTAACATTCTTTGCGCCAGGGTGAGCACCAAAGTAAAGAGTATTACCACCGGCAAGCATCATGATCGCATTAGCAATTACAGTTTCTGAAGGGTTTGTACTTGGGCCAACCGCACCAATAACACCATATGGTAACCGTTCATACATAACCATCCCACCGTCACCGTTTTCTACAACTGGTTCAAGAATCTCGGGACCAGGAGTGTTGTACAAGGCATTGTTTAACTTAGCAATTTTGGCCTCTACTGTTCCCATTCCTGTTTCTTCTTTGATATCTTTAGCCATTTTTTCAATATATGGGCGGAATCCTTCCTTAATGGCATCAATCACTTGTTGGCGAACAGCAATTGGCTTATCCCGATATATTTCTTGAGCAGCTTTTGCAGCAGCAATTGCATCATTGACATTAGTGAAAATTCCGCGATGACCATTATCAGTAGTAGCTGCAACGTTTGCACTTGAAGAGCTGGCATTATCTAGTTCTTCGGCAAGAATTTTGCGTACAGCACTTTCAATATCATTAATCTGCATATCTACTTACTCTCCTTCAAAAATTCTGCAACAGCAGCTTCACAAATTGATTGATCTTCTTCAACCAATCCACCACTAACACCAATCGCTCCAATAATTTCATCGTTAATCTTCAATGGAATACCACCTGCAAAAGATGCTAACTTACCATCAAGCATTGTTTCCATTTGATATAATCCGGCACCTGGTTGGATATCCTTACTAATATCCTTGGTAGGTTCCTTCATTGCTAATGCTGACCATGCCTTTTTAGGAGCTAAAGTACAACTTACTAAATTAGCATTTGGCATATGGTAGCTCATTTGCAATACTTGATCAGCTTTCATAATAGCAATTGTTACTCCAACACCCAATTCATTAGCACGAGCTACAGCCGCATCGATTACTTTTTCCATTTTGTGCCGATCAAATAGATTTTTAGAAGCATTATTCTTGATTACGTTTTCAACAATCTTACTAATTTGTTCCTCGTTCATTCTTAACGCACATCCTTTTCTTCTTGATAACGTTTGTAAATTTTTAACACGTCATCAGTTACACTATTTAATAAATCTTCATAGTCTTCATCACGCGCTACAATATATAAAAAATCCGACAAACGATTAATATATCTTTCTAGCTCTGGACGAAATTTTACATTCTTTGATAGCCGCACAAATAGTCGCTCTGCACGACGACAGATTGTTCGACAAATATGAAGTTGTGCACCCGCAGTACTCGAACCAGGTAAGATAAAACTATGAACAGGTGGCAGTTTTGATGTATATTCATCAATAACCTTTTCAAGTTTTCGAGTATCTTCATCAGTAATAATCTTACTTTTATCAGTAAAATACTGCCGTTTTTCTGTCGCTATCTCACCTTGAAGGAAAAACATTTTATATTCGATCTCTTGTAAAAGCTTCTTATTACGTTTACTTTCACAGAATTTATCTGCCAAACTAATATTAGCGTTTAATTCATCAAAAGTTCCATAAGTTTCAACTCGTAATGAATCCTTAGGTACCCTCGTTCCATCGAATAAACTTGTTTCTCCCTTGTCACCACCTTTTGTGTAAATAGCCATTTTGATGCCTCCAATGCACACTACTTATCAAAACGGTCAATTATTCCAACTATCGTACAGTCATTAACGTCCCTTACTTGATCCTCATCACGCTCTTTATCAGCACGTCTTGCACCAGCACCACGAACTATTAATACATTATCACCAATCCCAGCATTTACTGTATCAGCGGCAACTTGTTCAAATCGAACTGGTTGTTGGTCGGAATTAATCTGTTGAACTATCATTAGTTTCTTTCCAACTAAGGATGGATCCTTTTGGGTTGCAACAACACTACCTACTACTCTCGCCATATACAATTTTCTTCAGTCCTAATCTTTATTTTAATTTTTTTATAGTTACAGATATCAAGTGCTTCATCTGTAATATGTTGCTTTTGATATCTAACAAGAATCGATTTATCTGGTTTAGCAGCTATCTCTTCTCTGGTAATAATCCGATTATAACTGGCAATTACTGGCGATTCGTTATTTACAACAAACAAGATCGGCCAGTCCAAAATCATCATCCGTGGAATAAAATTAACCATCTGTTCATTAATTAAAAAGTAAAATTTAACATCATAGCTAATTCCTTCTAACACCCATTTAACCCAAGCGTTAGTCTTTTCCATTGAATATAAGTCCGTTATTAACTCAATCGAAATATCTTTTAGAATAACTTTTCCGTTTCTCAAAAAAATCTGTTCACTAGGCGGGGCAACTTGATGATTAAAAGTAACTTCAACGCTCGTATGCTTTCGTTCTTCTAATCGTTGCATAACCTGTTGTACTAGGTTATCCATCTATTCACCCCCTTATTAGTTTCTCAAAAAGTTAGTTTTTCTTCTTGATAATAACTTTTCCGAAAGAATTATTACCTAGTCCGACATTAGCTGCATTGGCTTCATCAGTATCAATATGCATTTCAAGGACAAAGTCTTCACGAGGGCGAGCAACTACGTCATCAAAAATGGTTTTACGTCCACCATCGCCATCTACTTCAACCTGCATTGAATCACCGAGCTTTACGCCAAAGCGCTTGGCATCTTCTAAACTCATGTGGATGTGTCGCTTTGCAACAATTACACCTTGAATTTCAATTTCCGCATATGGTGACCGAACCTTAATTGAAGGGGTGCCATCAAGATCACCAGACATTCTAATTGGAGCATCAATTCCTAGTGTAAAGTTTTCTGAACGGGCAATTTCTACCTGTGAGTGTGAACGGTATGGCCCCATTAGACGAACATGTTCAATGGTGCCTTTGGGCCCGATCAGATCAACAGTTTGCTTTGCAGCAAAGTCCGCATGTTGACGAAGTTTCTTTAGCATTTCAATCTTTTGACCAGGGAATAGCTTTTGAAAGTCTTCTTCCGTCAAATGTACATGGTGATTTGAAACACCAATTGGAACTAGGTTAGGATTAAGTGTTTCTCTAACAATCGTCCGGATAAGTGTTCTTAAATGTTCTTCATCCATACGTAATCTTCCTTTTTATTAAAATTTTCTATTCAGCGTCTGAATCTGATCCACCTGGTAAAATCTTTTCAACTTCTTCATGTGGACGAGGAATTACGTAAGACGATACAACTTCGCCGACACCTTCAGCAGCTTGTACACCAGCATCAACGGCAGCCTTTACAGCACCAACATCACCACGAATCATAACAGTTACCAATCCACTACCAATCTTTTCTTGGCCAGTTAATGTTACATTAGCAGCCTTTACCATTTGATCAGCAGCTTCAATAGATGCAACTAATCCGCGTGTTTCAATCATTCCTAAAGCGTTATTCATAGTTATTTCCTCCTACTTTTTCTTTAATTCATTGTAATGGATACACTTCTTATGCGGTTCTCCTAATTTCCGTGGACATTTTGGATCTCCACACATATTGCATGTGACTTCATTATCATTAGAGTTGGTATCTTGTTTATCATTAGACGAATCCGAAGCTTCGATTTCATCTTTGCCCTCTAATGATCGCTCAGTTTGAACACTAGGTTCAGCAGAATTTTCACTATTCTGTACTATCTCTTCTTTAATTGAAGATGGTTCAGCAACCTTTTCCTTTTCAGCAATATTTTGCTGCTTTTCTGGATTTGGTTGCAATAAATCTGTTTTGCCCAAGGAGTTCAACCCTATTGCTGGACGCCCTATTATCGCTGACGTTACATATACATCAGGTAAATAGTCTTTTACAGCTTGAACCGCAACAGTTATAGCTGATAGTTCACCAGAAACTTGTAAGGTGACCCATCCATTACCTTTCGTATTTTGAATACTACTAAGTTCAACATCTGCAGTTTTTAGCATCCTGTCAGCAGCCACAATAGCGCCAGATAATCCATTACATTCTACATAGCCCAAAGACTTCATAATTAAATCACCTGTTTGCCATTTCCTTAAAAGGGATTCCTTTTACTAATCTCGCTGCATTTGCTCCTAAAATTCGTAATTGCTTTTTATCATTGATTGTCATATCAAATAAAGGCTGATTTTCTTTTAAGTTCTTATAGTGAACAATAAAATGATCTCCTTCAAAAGCAATTCCTACAGATAGCCTTGATGCAAGAGCTGATTGGTATGCTCTTTCAACAGTATCATTTATATTGATTTTACGAACTGAGACTGGGATCTGTTCTTCTTCAATTCCATAAAAAAGTGGCTTGACACTATCTGGAATCGTTATTCCATTTTCTAGTCCGACGACAATCGAGGGACGTTGTGAATCATCGTTGTTCATAACGCTTCCTTCTTTCTTCGCCATACCTTAAAATCAATCCAGTTGCAACGGCATTTCGTGGTCCTTCAACTCCACGAACATTTCCTCGACCAGCAACTAAATTAAAGTGTGCTAATTCATCTGTAACAAGTTGTGGAATTTCAAAGTCTAAGGCTGAACCACCGACAATTACAACAAACGGAATATCACGAATATTTCCAGTTGGACTAACATACTTAAGTGCCCGTAAAGCGTTCGTAACAAATACTCGTTTCTTTGCACTTTGACGCACTAATTTAATTTTTTCAATGCTTGGATTCCCAGTTACTGGTTCGTATCCATCTGGTTTAATTACTACAACTTTGGCAAACAGTGATGATGGAAGCGGATCTTTAAAGAATTGAACCGAACCATCCTCATGTCGAATTTGAAAAAGGTTTTCTACCTTTGCTAATGGGTAGCGTTTGATGTCTTCTGCAAGATGAATATCATTCAATCCTAATTCAGAATTAATAATCATCGTTACCATATCACCAGCACCAGCTAAGTGAATTGCAACTGTATTATTTTCTTTATTAATGATTGAAGCATCTGTTGAGCCAGCACCTAAATCAAGGATTGCGATTGGCTTATCTGTTCCTGGAGTTGTTAATGCTCCACGAATTGCAGATTCAACTTCAGCACCACCAATTTCAACCTTTGTATTAAATTCTTTTTCAATAAGTTTAGCAATAACTTCCATTTGAAGATGATCTGACTTAACCATTGCTGCGATCCCAACTGCTGATTCATTTGAGAATTCACCAGCTAGACCGCCTCGAACTTCAACTGGTACTTGAGTATCAACAGCAAGTAAATCTTGAATAGCAATTTCATCATTTTTCTTTCCTGTAAGATCTGCCATTGTTTGACGAACATTTTCCAACATTCCTCCAACATTGGTTCCAGACTCACCAGTTATATTGTTAATATGGCGGAAACTAGAAACCTTTTTCATAATGGCGTCAGCACCTTCAGAAACTCCAACTTCTTCTTTTCCAGTATCACCATTAATTATGATTTTACCTGCTGGAATTACTCGCGCTTTAACATCCCCAGCTGGAGTCTTAATAACAACAGCCGAACGATTTCCAATAAGCGCTCGAGAAACTGGAACAATATTCTTAGTCTCTTCTGGAGTTAGTCCAAATAAGGTAGCGATACCATACGGGTTTGAAAGTTGTGAAATTACTTGTCCAGGGCCAGCAACTTCTACAGCTGCCAGCATATTTAACGGAACTTTGTCAATCATAGCAACTTCATCGACAATCGGAATTTTATGATTTAACCGATTATCAACTAAAACACCATCATCGTTTCTTAGAATTGCTGCTGTTATTTTATAACCAGAGGCAACATAAGCATTGATAAGTTTAGCAACGTCTTCAAAATCAATATCCTTAGGAACTACAACAATATAATTTTTGCTTTTATCAGTTTTCTTTAAGAGATCAAGCAAACGAACTGTTATCCCAGCCCCTGTTCCTATACCACCTGGTGTATTAGGATTATGCCCAATCATTGTTGATTCTGTTACAACTGTTTCTGTAATAGTTTCCATTGCAACATCACCAATTACTGGCGTGGCTTCATTGATTCGAATTAAATCAATATCATCGATTGTCAGATTAGATTTATTCAGAACTTGAGTAATTGAATCCCTAATTCCAACTAGATTCTGCTTAGTACCTTTAATCCCAGTAGTAGGAGCAATACCAGAGTTAATAAAGTGAACTTGCCCACTATCGCTTACATCTGCCAATGCAACTTCAGTGGAAGAATTCCCAATATCAACACCAATTACTTTTTCAGTTGCCATACATAAAACTCCCTACTCTGACTAAAAAGCTTAGTTATCGCCCTTTAGCTTCTTACGACTTTCATAATAATCAGCAGCTTCTTCAAACCATGCTGCGCAAACATTAGCGTCATACTTGTCCCGTAATTCCTTTGCAATGTTCAATAATTCTTGCTTAGTTGAACGGAAAGGACGCAATGCATCATACATTTCAAGAACCCGTTCGTCAGGTACTCGTGTTAATTCTGCAGCTCGTTGAAGATTCTTTTGAATAGCTGGACGGCCAGCATTAGCTGCAATTTCACCTTGAAGTTTCAATGCTTCTGGTGTAATCCGTAATTCCTTAGGATCAACTTGATTATTTACTACTTTTTGTAAATTGATGTCATCAAGATTGTGTCCTTTTGGTGTTTTTACTAAATCACGGTGCTTTTGATAAAGTGGGTAATCATCTGCTGTCATTTCCTTACTAGTACTTGCAGTTGAAGTACCTGTAGAGCTATTAGCAGATGAACTGTTTCCCATCTGAGCCATGATCTTTGCTACTAAATCATCAACTTCACTCATCATTCTGCCTCCTTAATCAAACGTAACCTTAATTTCTTCTTCAGGCTTACCAACAACAACTTGGTGAGTTTCACGAATATGCATAATTGCTGAAATAGCTTGATAGTGAATACGAGCAAGTTGATCGTTTTTAGCTGGAACTGGTTCTGGAGATTCACCCTTAGCATACATAGCGGCATTCTTACCAATTGCACGATAAGTTTCGGGAGTAAGTACTGGCGCTTGTGGGAATAACTCAAGGTTACCAAGAGGGTCTTGATCCTTTTGGTGAATAACTGTCGTCCCTTTTGATTGGATACCAATAGCAATTCCTGAACCAGAAAGGTGATCACCTTGGACAGCACAGAATGCTACATCTGAACTCCGGTAAACTTTAACTACCCGCGCCTTAAGCCCTTCTTCTTCAATACCAGCAATAACTTGACGAAGCACTTCTTTATGAGGAATACCAGTTTCTGTCTTATCAAGAACAGTTGCGAATGCAGGACCGACTGCAATTACAACTTCATCCTTAGAATATCCAGGTTTTGCTTCTCCAACTGGTTGGAACCAGTCAAGTTTCTTTTCTGGAACAGCTTTACTATTTGGTTGTTGCACCTCTTGAGTTGCTGTTGCAGTACTATCATTACTTTTATCAAAGTCAATCTTAGTATCGATTTGATTAGTTTCGCTTAAAACTTCTTTAACGATTTTACGTAATAAGTTTTCATCAATATCAGCCATAACAGATTACCTCCTCTCTACAGTTCCAAATGTTCTGGATCAAGGGCGAATGGTAAGTCTTTAATCCGATCCCATTCTTCCTTGTCTTCATATAGACGGTATCCAGTACCTGGTCCTTGATAATCATTTCCGTCGTTAACAGCAGAAGTGACGTTCCAATCTTTATCAAAAATAGAAGATGTTTGAAGGTAATCACCAACAACTTTTTGTTTTTGAAGGTTCAAAATTGCTTCAGCGACATCTTTAAATCCGTGGTTGTACAATGCCTTGATAATATCAATAGCAGTAATTCCACGATCCATCATATCTTGAGCAGCCTTCATATCTGCAACCATATCCCGCTTTGGCATGTCATCATGGGTGTTAGCATACGTTGCTGCTTCGACCTCTTCATCAGTAATCTTTGGTAATCCAAGATCTTCAAATACTGCTTGAAGGGCTTTAGCGGCCTTATTACGTGCCTTAATAATGGTTTCTTCCTTAACAGGGTGAATACCATAATATTGACCCAAGTCACGTTCCATAACATACATATCATCGTAGTCCATAGCATCAGTGTTTGAACCAGCGAAGGTATTATCGTAGTTAGGAGTTGATGAGTAACCAGAGTTAATATAATCAGTACCGGCAATAAATTGACCAATAAACCGTTCAGTCCGCCGCATATCGGAGTGTGAGTATGCTTGGTCACAACCAGAAGCACATTCGATGTCACACATCATACATAACAAGTTTTCACCGAGAACTTCACGAATACCATTAGGAACAGCACCAGGAATTTCAATACAACTTACGGCACCATTTTGAAGTCCTTGAACACCTGAAGCCTTAGTAAGTAAAATACAACGCGCTTCAAGGTAAAGCATTGACTTACCTTCTGGATAACCCATCAAAACTTCTGAACCGGCACCTGAAGTAAATCGCATCTTCAAACCACGTGATGCATAACAAGATGCCAAGAAGCCTTTAGACCATGGAGTATCATCACCATCGGTAAATACACGATCAGTACCGTAAACTGAAATGGTTTCAGCATATGCGGTAAAACCACGCATACCTAATTGCAATTCAGTAGCTTCTTCAACAGAACATTGTGTCAATACACCAGGGCGACCTGTTTGTGCACCAATTAAAATTGAAATAGCATTGAATGGTGCATAACGTGCCACAGCTGTCGTGGTTTCTTGTTCTGGAAATCCACGAAGAGCGGCATCAGCAGCATCAGCAGCAATTTGAACTGGGTTATCAACAGTATTGGTAACGTGACACTGGTTGTCAGGCTTACGACGTGGGCGCATCTTCTTGACAGCCATAATCATTTCACCAAAATCAAGCTTACTGATGATCTCTTCAGCCTTAGCAGGAGTCAAAGCTGATGTAATTTCAATAATTTCATCACGAGAAACATTAGGATCAACAAGCATCCGTGCAATCTTGGTAGAATCCATATTCATAACTTTTTCAACGTTGTCAATATTGATTCCATACTTAGCAATGTACAAGTCAATCAAATCAAAATCTTCGAGCTTTTTACCATCCATCTCTACGATCTTGCCATTTTCAACTTTTACACTAGGCTTAGGGTCATTAGGCCCCATCATTGCAACGAAACCTTCTTCTGGCCATTCTTTAACAAATGTATCTTGATGAATTGGCCGTTTTTCTAGTTCTTCAAATCGTTTTTGACGTTTCATAATAAAGTAGTCCTCCTTCTAGATCTACTTAATGTATGATGGGAAATCATTAACTGGTTCTTCACCAAACTGTGACAATAACTTTAATCCTACTTCACGTCCAGCCATAACAGCTTGACGAACAGCTCCTGAGTCACCGGTAATAGTTAGGCAACCTTCGTTAGAGAAACTTGTACCATGACTTGGTGAAGTAAAGTTAAGCGGTTCAACACCAGCAGTCTTTAAAGCCTTATCTCCCATCACGACACCAATCCCGGAAGGACAACCACAAATCAACCCAAATGCTTTCCCTTCAACTGCACCTAATCCAAGATGTGCAGCACCTGCAGCACGAGCTGTAAATTGTAATTCAAGGTGACCCGCTTTGGCGTTATAAACGTCACCAAATGTACGATGAAGATTATCAAGTGCAACCCGAATAGCTTGGCGTGCATCTGCAGGATCATCACCACCGATGATAATTAAACATCCATGGCCTCCTCCACCTTTAGTATCACGTGGCCATTCAACATCAATACATTCCATGTTAGTAGCCTTAATTCCTTCATCCATTGCCATAATTTGTGGACCAGCACCAGTACGATCACTCAAAATACCTAAAGTCTTGTATTGTTTTGTAACGTGTAATTTATCTAATAGTTGTTGATCAACTCTCGGAATTACCATTCCAATGGTATCTCCAATTTCGCTAGCACCAACAAATTCTGGAACAGTACTAGTAGAATTCAGAAAATCATTCATTATTTTTCCTCCTGACTATAAAAGCTCTTAACAATAAAGCTCTTAATACAGATTTCTGTACCTAGCCGTCTGTATAAGGGCTTTAATTTTTTATCAATTATTCTCCATGATGCGGTAAGAGCTTATCAACTTCAGATTGAGGACGAGGAATTACGTAACTCGAAACAACTTCTCCAATATTTTCGGCAGCTTGTACTCCGGCATCAACTGAAGCCTTAACAGCTCCAACATCACCACGAACCATTACTGTGACTAATCCATGACCAATCTTTTCTTGACCAATTAATTTAACATTAGCAGCTTTTACCATTGCATCAGCAGCTTCAATTGAAGCTACAAGTCCTTCGGTTTCAATTAAACCAAGTGCTTCTTGTCCCATAAGAATGCCTCCTAAGTATAAAAACAAATAGCGATAATGAGAAATCGCTTACAATTTGGTACATGTTAATTTTATAACATGATATTTATGATATATTATCTTAAAAAATGTATGATACTTAAAAAGAACAATAATTTATTATTATGTATCACAAAATTTACAGGAAAGCGTTTTTATGTGTAAATGTATGCTAATATATAGAGGTAAACGGCATCTTTCTTAAAAAATTTGGTAAAAAGTAGGCGAAATTCAAATGTACGAATATTCTTCAAAATTCTTGAATGACATTCAAAAGGTAACAAAAACATTTCAGGAAATAACCAATAATAATATAATTTTCACAAGCATTACCGGAGCAATTGTTGATTGCAACACCCTTCTTTTTGACTCAAATATTTCACTTGAACATTTACGAAAACTCGATTTTAAAAATTACTTTGTTTTTCCACTAGTTATAAGCTCATCTTTAAGTGGTTTCTTTGTTCTTGATGAATCACATATAGAATCAGACGCTATTGATTTATGTAGTAAATATATTGAAATTTCTTGCAAAAATTTTATTGACAGTTCCAATGACTGCATAGCTGTCCTTACCCCATTCGAGGCTCCTAAGCTAAGTTCACTAATCAAAGTCCTTAATGGGATTTTGAATATTTCTGGAGATGATTCAATAGCTAACGTTACTAATCCTCCTATTCTTAATAACAGAAATGATGGTACTCTAAGTGATATTGAAAAAAATATAACCATGGCGCTTAAATACATTAATTCCAATTTAGAAAAATCGCTTACTTTAGAAAACGTTTCTCAAAGGATTTATCTCTCACCATCATACTTAAGTCGAATCTTTAAAAATTATTTTAATGACAATTTTATTAACTATATAAATCTACAAAAAATTGCACTTGCTCAAGAAAAATTAATTTTTTCAAATACACCAATTAATAAATTGGCTCATCAAGTTGGTTTTTCACAGACAAGTTACTTTACTAAAATTTTCAAGCAAAAAGTAGGAATGACACCATCAAAGTATCGAAAATATAATTCCGCAATAAAGAAAATCTATACTATTCCAAGAGATTTACAATGGCGCTCAAATAAGTCCGTTTATGAAATCTCAAAAGATTTTTTCAATAAAAATGATATTTCCTTTAAAGCCCGTGATTTAAATGGGTATCCATATATCTATTCAATAAATGATCTGAATGATGTTAGTAATAAAGCAGGTTGGGTCTATACAGTAGATTGTTCTCAACCTATTATTCCAGCTAGTGAGATTAATGTATTTGATCGTTCAGTAATTCAATGGATTTATACTGAAAAAATTATTTAAAATTAAAAAGAGGTTGGGGGTGCCCAGCCTCTTATTTATTCTAATCATCAAACATTGCAATCCCTAGTGGCGTAACAAATTGAGGATAAAGCGGTTTATAAACTTTACGCTTTAAATCTTTACTAAAGGTTGTTGTAAATTCAGTAAAGTTAGTTGCACCTCCCACCACTATTACTGGATCAATAATTTCTACTCCCATATTTTGAACAATTGCTGCCATTTTCTCAACTACAGGTTTAATAACAGCATATACTTCAGATTCTTTATTCTTGTTACGCTTTAATTTTTCTGCTTCATCATTTTTTATTTTATATCTTCCTCCAAGAACAAGCGTCATATGAAATCCGCCTGTTGCTTCATCAATAACATGGATGAGCTTGTTATCTTTAAAAATACTAATCCCAGTTGTTCCTCCTCCAATATCTACAACTGTACCATTTGACAATCTTAAGAACTTCGCAGCTGCTGTCGGTTCATCTTCAACACCTGTACAAAGCAAGCCTGTCTCTTCGATAACATTAGCAACCACTTTGGCACTCTTCTCTCCTGTCTTCGGTGGAATAGCACCACATGCCGTTTTAAGTTCACGTCCTAATACTTTCTCAGCTTTTTCTTTTAAGCGTCTTAAAATATTAACTGATTCCATGAAATTAACTACAATACCATCTTGAACTGCATGGTCATATTCATACGCTCCGTATACAATCTTATCTTTGGAATCCAGCACTGTTAAAACAATTGAAGAAGTTCCTAAATCTACACCGACCTTTAGCTTTTCATCAGCCGTAACTTTACGTAAAGGCTTATCCCCATTAACAATCTCGGAAAATTTTTTTAATTGTTCATTACTACTTTTTAAAAATTCTTTTTTCATTAATTTTCTCCTACGAGATATTTCATATTTTATTTAAACTAAATAAAGAGGCTATATTAATTAGCCTCCTTTTCTCTAGGTTCACTAAACTAGTGCCGTTTGTAAAGCACAAGCAAGAAGGCCCCCAACAATTGGGCCACACATTGGAACCCATGCATACCACCATTCTGAAACACCCTTATTAGGAATTGGCAAAATAGTATATGCTAAACGTGGTGACCAATCACGAGCTGGGTTTAATGCAAAGCCAGTAGTTGTCCCGAGACATGTACCAACAACTGCAATAACCATTCCTACGATAAATGGCTTCAATCCCTGTGTAAAGTTGCCAAGATTTAATAAGATGAAAATAAATGCAAAGGTCGCAATCACTTCTGAGAAAAAGTTAAAAATTGGACTATTTATCGCTGGACGAGTAGCAAAAATACCAACATTATTTCCTTCTTCTTCATTTGGGGTTGCTTTAAATTGTGGATAGAATTGAATAATTACTAATACTGCACCAACAAACGCACCAAGAAATTGACCAAGTAAGTAAGGTATAACGTTACTCCATGGGAATAAGCCAAAAATAGCAAAAGGAATTGTTACAGCGGGATTTAAGTGCCCTAATGAACCCAGAAATCCTGCAACATAAACTCCCATTGTAACTGCTAAGCCCCATGAAATACAGATAAACCACCAGCCACTTTGTTTCCCATATGTTTTATTCAAACTATTACCAGCACAACATCCTGCTCCTAATAGGATTAAAACCATGGTGCCAAAAAATTCGCCAATAAATCCATGCATGTCTAAACACCAACCTTTTTATATTATTCCCAAATTGTATGCGTTTTCTATACATATAATGCTAACACATTAATTATGTATTTTATTGTCTTTATTGGATTAACTGTTCAATAACGGCAATATTTTACAAATTAATACACAAAAAAATCATGTTCCTTACCAGAAATTATTAGCTTTTCTTTAAAAGAAAACCTAGCCCTAAGAAAATAATCACCAAGAAAATCCCACAGTAAATATATCTTTGCGGATGTCCTTTTACGTGTCCGTACCGATAATCATTATTATAACGTTGCATGGCCCCTATTATTAATCCACTAATTCCATTTATTGTTGGACTAAGCGCAAAGGACGCCGACACTCCACTTATTTCATTATTAATAAAGCTAAAAATAATAAAAAGGACTCCACTCATCACCGTTGAAATTATCGTTGCAAGATTAATTCCAACTAACAGTTCATAGATAATACTGTTATTAGCTGGAACCTTAACAAGTATTCTTGGCATCTCTTGCCAACTTCTTGCAATAAAGAAGATGAGTAAAATGCAATCACCAATAATAAACGGTAAAGTCCAACCATTATGTAATTCTAAACTTGGCGGAGTTACAATCCCTGCAGCGCATAGAACTACTATTGGCCAATACATCGAAGCAAATTTTCGGCGTGATTGCGGTCGTTCCAGGAGAGCAAAAAATTGTCCCAAAAGAGCTTGTAAGAAATTTAAAACGATAAATATCATGACCCATATATTTAAGTAGCTAGGAATTAATACTACTTTAGGCTGTCCCCAAGCTAAGACAATCGAAATAATTAAAACAATAGCTAATAACAAAGCCCTTGGTGCATAAGGGGACAGATTTCGATATTTTTCTGCTCGTTGACAAATTAGTATCAGATTATAAATATTCATCACTAAAATGACAGCTGAAACCAGTAAAACAGAGTCCTGCAACTGATTTGGGGATGGGGGTTGTCCACCTAAAATAATATATGCTGACATTGTACAAAGCCATCCCACTGTCCACATCAATGGAATAGTTGGTGTCAAGATTAATGGCTGACGCGGCAACCATTGTTCCATGTGAAACACCTCCTCAATATGGTATCTTACCATAAGAAATTGCTCAAAATCTGGTAAGATAAATAGTAGTTAGTTTTAGGAGGTAAATTTTTATGTTTTTACCACAATTAGGATTAAAAGGAAGCAGTCAACTAGACCAAATTAATGATCGCCTACAATATAATCCTATTGCTTATGAATTTTATACTGATGCTGATGATTTTACTGATGAAGGCTACCAACGCCTCTATGATGCAATTCAATACGTTAAAGATGCTGGAATTAAAAATATTATTCTACATCACCCAATGAAGTTTCAGGATCATCATTCAGAAGTAGTGGCTCCGGAAAAACAGTACCCCGACCTATACCGCTTTATCGAATTTACAACTGAAAAGCTCCTTTATTTAGCCGATGACCTTGATGTTCAAGTTTTGGTCCACGGTGGTTATGCCGGTCCTGAATCACGTTACTTTGTTTCACTTTATCCCAGTGTAGAAGCTGCCCGAGATGCTGTCTATCAGCGATTGGACTATTTTGCAGATGCTGGTGGAGAGCATATCATGTTTGAAAATTCAATTGCACCAGTCTTTGCTTACGGCGATCCTCTTCAAGAAGATGAAATTCTTGCACATAATTATCGACTTGCCTTTGATACCTCCCATTGTTTTATTGAGCTTCATGGGAATAACCAGAAATTAACAGCATCCCTAGAACACCTAAAAGATCGTATCGTTCACTATCACCTAGTTGATTCAATGGGCAAAACTCATGATAGTCTTACTCTCGGCACCGGTAAAATCGACTGGGCTAACGTTTTACCTCACTTAAATCCAGCTGCTACTAGTATTTATGAAATTAACTTACACGATCAAAATAATTGTTGTGAACAAATTGACAGTCATAACTATTTAGTTAAACTTTACCAAAAGCTTAATAATAGAGGAGTTTAATCGTGAAGCAATATATTAATCGCCGTCATATTTCTTTAGTATTAGCCCTATTTGTCCTCTACTTAGCAATCACCTATTGGGAAATTGTCGCTAAATTTATCCAAACAATTTTTTCTGCAACCGTGCCGCTTTTAATAGGAGCAATCCTTGCCTATATTGTTAACTTACTATTAAAACAATATGAACACCTCTACCTATCTTTGTTCAAGAAACCAAGTGCGCAAAAATTCAAGCGGCCGGTTGGGATAATGATGTCTTACTTAACAATCATCCTAATAATCGCCGTCGTTTTTGCCCTGGTAATTCCTGAACTTATTACGTGTGTAAAACTGCTTATTGCAAATCACAGTCACATTATTAACCATTTTATCGATTACTTTGAACATAGCAGTGATTTTAAAGGCTTCATCAATAGCTTTGATGCTAGTAAAATTCAATGGGATAAAATTGGTAAATATCTTACGTCTGGCGTTGGTGGGACTTTCCGGACGGTTATTTCAACAGCCTCATCTGTATTTTCGGCTGCCACAACCGCAATTATTGCGTTTTTCTTTTCAATCTACCTCTTGATTTATAAAGAAATGTTGCAACGCCAGTTTACTAAATTACTTTCAACATACTTTAGCCGATACCAGACGCAAATAATTAGAGTTCTGAAAGTTTTTGATGAAAGTTACAGTAACTATATTATTGGGCAATGTAAAGATGCTGCTATTCTTGGAATCTCGTGTTTTATCGGAATGACGATCTTACGAATGCCTTATGCCTCCATGATCGGAGTTGTAACTGCATTTGGTGCTTTAATCCCAATCATCGGCGCCATCCTTGGGGCTAGTGTCGGAGTAATTATCATCTTTGCCGTTTCTCCACTTCAAGCTGGCATTTTCTTGATCTTTATTATTCTCCTTCAACAGTTAGATAACCGCATTACCTATCCACTAGTTGTCGGAAGATCAATTGGGCTACCAAGTGTATGGGTATTTGCCGCGGTTATTATTGGTGGGGGAATTTCCGGAATTCTTGGAATGATGTTCACCGTTCCTTTATTTGCAGCCCTTTATAAATTGTTAAGTGCTGATGCAAGAAACAGAATAACAATTCAAAAAGGGACTGTGACATAAGTTAAGTTACTTTCATAAAAAGCAAATACGCAGTACAATAATGGCCTCCAACGTCCGGCAAAACCGAATATTGGAGGCCTATTATTGCTTGCGGGGGCTCGAAAACGAAGTCACAAGTGACTTCTGTCTCGCTCCCATTTTTTCATTTTTTATAAATTATCTGGAACCTCTGCAACAGGCTGATCTTTAGTCAGGCGATAAACTTGTGATGCATTTACACCAAAGTACTGGTTAATTAGCTTGCTCAATTCTTCCATTGCTTCATTAGCACGTTCAATTTGTTCTGGATTAATTGCTTCCATAACTGCAACTACATTTTGAGAATCTTCTGTCAACATTGTTCGTTGAGCTTCACGCCAGTTTAAACAACGACAAACAGCTCCTTCATCGTCATAATAAATAACTTCGCCCTCCAAAGCAGGTTCATCTTCTTCAGCACCAACTGGCCGAAATGCTTCGCCGCCTTTTGCAACACCCAAATGAAGGTCGCCAGCAATCTTATTTCGGTCTTCAATGCCTACTGGAACACCGTAGCTCAAGGAAATACTATTGTAGACATCAACAAGAGGTTCAATTGGTTCAAATTTCCGTCCTTGATTGGCACGCTTCAATAAGGCCTCAATTGATGAGCGCGCACCTTTCTTTTTCTTAAACTGTTGAAATGCTTGACGCCATTGATCAACAACTGGATTCAAACGAAAAGTTTCATTAGTTAAAAACTTATCAGCCTCATGAGTAGCATTTGCTAATAGCTTCTTCCGTTCATCATAGTTGTTATCAGTATCATGGTTATCAATGCCATTTGCAAATAAGATGTTTACTTGTGCATCTGGAAAAAGTTCCCAAAAACTTGGATCAATCGTCACTTGCTTCATAAAAATAATCTCCTCTTTATAAATTAGTATTGACGTTTGCCCCCATGCTTTACGGTATCCCAATCACCATCAATATTTTTCCGGATACGAACTAGATAATCATGAACCTGTTGAGCCTCTTTTTCCGAGAAGCCTTTCAATGCCTCCCTATTTGAAAATTGGTTTTCACGAATAATAAAAGGATAAATCTCTTTCCCCTTTTGAGTAACATAAAGTCGTTTAATTTTCTTATTCGTCGGATCACTTTTTCTTTCAATAAAGCCGTTTTTTTCAAGCTTTTTAACAGCACGGGCAATCGTTGTTCGGTCTACTTTTATCAAGTTTGATAATTGTTCTGAAATAATTCCTGGATGCTCATAAATACGAACAACATATAGGTATTGACCACGTGCTAAATCGATTTGCTTGAACTCAATATTGGCAATCGAATCGAGGGCTCGATCAATCATCCCTATTTCACGTAAAATATCAATCATTGATAAAAATTCTCCTTGTCTACAATATTAAAACGTTTTTGTTGTAATTGCAACAAAAAATTCAAAGCTAATTATTTTCCAACGGCGCAGGCTGAGCAACTTTTTGCATTGCTGTTAATAATTGAGCAGCATCCATTCGCGATAATACTGACTTCAATGCTAAAGTCATTAATCGATCATTTTGTGGATTAATCACATTAGTACTTGGAATTTCTTCTCCCGCTAAAAGTGCATTTAAGATTTCGACAAAGCGGTCATAAGCAGCTTGCGGGTAAGAATTCATAGTAACTTGAGCAATTCCTGCACGGATATCATCTAGTGAAAAATTTGATTTTAATAATCCAATAAGTAAAAGATCTACTAATTGGTTAACAGCATACTTTTTCTTGATCGGTGCTTGAATAACTTTCTTTTTTACATAATTATTTACCATTGATTTTGTAAGTGGTTCAATTCCCAAATGGTTCAATTGTTCATTTACAATTGCCACCACCTGGTCAACATACAAACCTAGTGTAGGTAATTCTTTCCATCGTGGAAATCGCACCCGTGCTAAATTATTTTGCCATCGTTGATATTCTTCTAATTTATCCATATCACAACCTGCTTTCTTATGGGGCAATTCCAATCGATTGATTCCGAAAATCATCGGTAGTAACTGCTTGTTCAATTATCTGTGCTACTTGTCCTAATCCAATCTCTTTGCCTTCTAAAGCATCCCCTTCACTAACAACCTTAAGCGAAGTTTCTTCATTAGTAATTGGCAAAGCTCTAATAATAGTATATGGTAACTCAAATTCATCAATCATTTTAACCGCATATTGATGAGCAAGGACAGCCTGAGTTGCCTGTTGTCCATACCATTCCTGTAGTTGCTGATTGGTCGCATCATCTGCTGTTCCTGCAATCGAAAGCATTACTATTTTTGATGGTAAAAACAGGGAACGATCGATCAATTCAGCTAACTCTTGCACTTCATCATCTACATACTCATTAACAGTAGGAAGCCAACACAACACATCCCCACGTTGAATTTCAAATTTAAAACTAGTGAGCGCAACCGCTTCTGGAACCCTTTTGATAATAGTTGGTACTAGAGCGTCATGCCGGTGACTAATAAAAACTATCCGACCCATCACAACCTCCAAATCTATTAGTAAGCCATCAATTCATCTTCAATCGTTGCATCTTCAATTCTGACGTCAGTAATGGTGCTTTGCTCTAGTAATGGCAATAATGTTTGAATATTTCCAGTGAAAAGAAAACGGGTCTCATTACCTGCTTCTTCCAACATGTGCGCCCCTAGCTTTACTGCATTGTCGATTGGGAAACCAGTTCCCATTACTGTCACAGTACAATCTACTCCATCATTCATCGATAAATCACGTGCAGAAGTCAAATGACTGCCATTAAAGTAATAAAGAGTATGAGCAAACCGCATCAATGTTGAAATATTTTTACTTGTGAAAAGCACTAAGGCATCGACCTTTTGAGCATAGTCTTTAACAAGGTGACCAATCATTTGCCGTTTATCTTCCTCCAAGCCGTCAAAGGCATCACTCAAAATAACGATTGGACATTGCCAAGTAAGGAGGAGGGCTATCCGTAGTTCTAGTTGTTGAGCATCACTTAATGCAGCAATCATTTGATCAGGTTCAAATTTTAATGATTTAAGCATTTGGAGTGCTTGTTCTGGCTTTAAAGCATTTTTATGATGACGTAACGCGTGGTCAACAGCTTTCTCCACTGTTTTTCCTTTTAAAACCACATCATCAATTCGGCCGATTTCATTTTTGCTTTGACGCTTATACTTTTTGAATGGGACCCCGTTAATTGTTACATCCCCATTTAAAATTTTTCCACGGACAGATAATAAATCTTCTAATGCAGCTGCTGCACCTGTATCATTACTGCAAATTCCGATTACTTGTGGTGACTTTAGTTCTAATGAAACGTTATCTAATTGGTCTCCTGATTTAGCATCATAGACTAAATCATTAATTGTAATACTACTCACTATATAACCTCTTTTCCTAAGCTATCTACCTTTACTAATCTTATCATTTTTTAGGTAATGAACGAAATAAACATGTCCTTCTTTTTAACATGCTTTAATTTATAACACCTTATTTGAATGGTAGAATAATATACATAAATTGTACTTACCAATCGAAATGAGGAATGTTATTTTGAATGAGGGCCAACTATTCACAAATTTTATAATTATCATCATTACGTTTATCTTTGCAGCATTCTTTGTAGCAGCCGAGTTCGCCTTAGTGCAAGCACGGGTAACGGCCCTAGAAGAAATGCAAGCAAAGCGCGATAAACCATCTGCGAAAATAACCCGTGCAATCAAAATGGTCACCAATCTAACGGAATATCTTTCGACCACTCAAGTAGGGGTTTCAATTTGTGGAATTATCCTCGGTTGGGTCGGCGAAGGAACAATTGAAGAGCTCTTAACTGATGCTCTCTCGCTGCCAAGCTGGTCACTAAACAATAGTGTCATCCATGTTATAAGTGCCATCGTGGGAGTTCTTCTTCTAACATATTTTGAAGTGGTCTTAACCGAAATCGTACCTAAAAACATCAGTATTGATATTCCAATTAAGACCCTGATGTTTGTTACCACCCCACTGCACTATTTTCACATTACTTTTTATCCTTTCGTCTGGTTGCTCAATAGTTCTGCCAACGGAATTGTCAAAATGTTAGGTATGAAGCCAGCCGATGAGAGTCAAGACGTCCTTTCGCAAAGTGAGATTATTAGCCTATCTCGAAACGCTGTCAAAGGTGGTGAGCTTGAACACAATGACTTGCTATATATGGAACGAGCCTTTGACTTTAACGATAAGGTTGCTAAAGATATTATGATCGATCGCACGCAATTAACAGTTATTGATATCAATAAAACCGTAAATGACGCGATTAAACTATATCTTAAGACGAAATATAGCCGCTTACCGGTAGTTGCTGATAATGATAAGGATAAGATTTTAGGTTATGTTTTTAACTATGACTTAATTCGGCAAAAACAAATTAACGGAGATGTATCCTTAGCCAAAGTTCTCCGCCATATGCCTACTACTCCTGAGACTACCCCAATTACCGAAGTTCTTAAGTTAATGATTAGTACCCGGGTGCCGATGGTCGTCGTTGTTGATGAGTATGGGGGTACTAGCGGAATTATTACTGACAAGGACATTTATGAAGAATTATTTGGAACGGTGAGAGACGAGATCGACAATGTTTCAGATAACATGATTTCTAAGATTGGTGAAAATCAATACCGGGTTGATGGAAAAACGACCATTTATGACTTTGAACGCTTCTTCCATGTTGAACTTAAAGATTCTGAAGATAGCGATGTGGTTACTTTGTCAGGATATGTGTTAGATAATTATCATAATATTCATGAAGGAGAAACGATCAAACTAGCCAACCTTGATTTAAAAATTCAAGATTATCGCCATTCATATATCGATAGCTTTATCGTTACTACTTTATCAAAGTAAAATTTTACATTTTGGCAACAATAAGAAGATTATCCTTTTATTTAATCCTTAATTCTACTAAAATAATTTTATAATATTAAAACAAATCTAAACTAGAAGGAAGAAATTCACATGGCACCAATGAATATTATTTATATTTCGCTTGAGGGAAATACCCGTTCCTTCTTAACGCGGATGCAGGGATATGCTAAACAACAGCACAGTATTAGCGAAGATCGTCCACTTCTTGAATTAAAAGAAGTTAGCGACCAAACTCTTCCTGCCGATGAGACAGAACCCTTCTTTGCTTTCGTGCCCACATATTTAAATGGGGGTAACGGGATCGATTCTGGTTTCACTGAAATTATGACAAATGCATTAGGTGAATACATTGCCTACAACGATAATGCCAAACAATGTGTCGGCGTAGTAGGCAGTGGTAATAAGAATTTTAACGAGCAATATTGCTTAACCGCTCGTAAATATGCGCGAGATTTTGACGCACCATTTCTTGCAGATTATGAATTACGGGGCACTTCACAAGATATTGAGCGAATTTATACTATCTTGGCCAAACGGTGGAGCGAAATTAACGCCTAACTTCTAAAATAAAAGCGACTTGGATTGAATTTTCCAAGTCGCTTTTATTTTAGCCTTGTTTATTAGCACTTATCAACCACGTTATCCCATACTTATCCACAATCTGTCCCATTACATTATTTAGGACCCAATCACCAAATGGTACCGTCACACGTTGATTGTCTGATTTTGCCAAACGATTAAACAAATCACGTGCTTTATCTTCCTCTTCTTCAAAATCAAGTAAAATTGAAATTAGCGTAGATGTTTGAGGATTGCCCATCGTTGCATCTGCACAAATAATTTTTTGACCAGCAATCATAAATTCACCACGCATTGTTGTCTGGTCTAATTGATCAACTGGTAATCCAAGACTTTCCGCCTGCTCTTTTGTCAGAGCCTCGTGATATGTAATTTGAGCGCTGAAGTCCTGTTCATAATAAGCCATTGCTTCCTTCGCATTCTCAAATGTTAGGTATGGGTATATAGCCGTCATAGTGTTCCTCCAAAAATATTCATTGTTGATTATATATTTTGAATCGCTTTCCGTCAAACTAGCTTCCAATTGGATTAGCCACTTCTAACCGGATATTAATCATAACGAGGGACCTATTATGATATAATTGTCTAGTCTATTATCAAGCTAATCTTATGATGAAAGGATGAATTTTTTGGAAAAAATTAAAAAGCATAGCCCACTTCTAATTCTCGGACTATTTTTCCTTGGAGTTTGTATGCGTATGCCGATTACAGCAATACCATCTGTCATTAAAGACATTGCACAAACTTTTAACGTTGAAACTACTAGCTTAGGAATTTTAACAACTATTCCACTCCTTTGTTTCGGATTACTATCATCAGTAGTTTCAGCACTCGCTCAACGAATTGGTAATGAATTAACGATTGAGTTAGCAATGATTTTAATGTTTATTGGTTCCTATTTACGAATTTTAAATTTCTCATCGTTAATGATCGGAACAATATTAGTCGGGGCTGCCATCACTTGTATTAACGTCTTATTACCTGCAATTATTTCTGATAAGTTGCCAAATCGAATTGGTAGTGTAACAGGGATGTATAATGTCGCAATGACTTTATTTGCTGCAATTGGAGCTTACGCAATTACTCCAATTACCCACGCTACTAGTTGGCAAACTGCTGTTATCATTATTAGTATCGTTGCTTTAATTGCTGTAATTATCTGGGTACCAAACTTACGCTATAATCAACGCGCCACTAACGAAAGCAGTTCTAATGATCGCGGAACTAACATGTGGAAAAATGCAAACGCATGGTGGTTGCTCTTATTCTTCGGAGGACAATGTTTCGTCTTCTATAGTATCGTTGCCTGGTTGCCTACAATTGCCATGGATGCCGGATTAAGCAGCGATAATGCAAGTTTAGTTGCTGGATTATTACAGTTATTGTCAATGCCATTTGCCTTTGCAATCCCCGTAATTGCCACTAAGATGAAGAATCGGCAACCAATTATGCTATTTGCGGGAATCATTTCTTTAATTGGAACTGGAATGATGTTCTTCCCAGTAAATTCCCTTGTTTACTATATATTCGTTGCCCTATTTCTTGGTGCCGGTACAACTACTACTTTCGTTCTTGCAATGACTTTGTTCGGACTAAAGACCAAGAGTTCCACTGATACCCGAAACCTTTCTGGGATGGTCCAATCAGTAGGATATTTAATTTCTGCATTAGGTCCTATCGTTGTCGGGAACCTTTATTCACAAACACATAATTGGTTTGCAAGTTTAATCGTGATTGCTATTGCTGCTATCTTCTTTACAGTCTGTGGTGTAATAGCAGAACGTAAACAATTTATTTAAGATAATTTTTCAAAGCTGCGGAATTTTTCCCAGCTTTTTTAGTTAGTTTTGTTTTCATAAGCTATAATTACAAATTTCTTTTAAAAGTTTTTTGATCTAGACCATTAATTGATAAGCGCTTGCCAAAGGCTAATCAATAAGCCATTTATCGATGATGGTCCATTTCAACTTTCTAAGAGATCTTCTCAGAAAACGTTTCCTTTGATAGTGCAGATTGCGCTTTAAGAGTATATAATTGTCACGGTATAAGAATTTTCTGAAATTTCAGAAGGAGTGAACATTTTGGCTACAGAAAATAAGGCTGTCATTACATTATTTGGTGCGACTGGTGACCTTGCAAAGCGTAAACTTTATACTGCTTTGTTCAAGTTATATCAAAAGGGTTACCTAGCTGACCATTTTGCATTACTAGGAACTTCCCGTCGTCCATTAACTGACGAAGAATTCCAACAAATCGTTCGTGAATCTATTAGTAACATTCCAGAAACTGAGAATGGCCAAGCAGAAGCATTCTCAAAGCACTTTTTCTACAAGTCACATGATGTTACTAAACCAGAACATTACGAAATCCTTAAGCAACGCCTTGCTGAATTAGATGAACAATTTGGCGCTGAAGGCAACCGTCTCTTCTACATGTCAATGGCACCACAATTCTTCGGTACTATTGCCTTGAATTTGAAGAAGCAAGGATTATTAACTGACAATGGTTTTAACCGTCTTGTTATTGAAAAGCCATTTGGTCGTGACTTTGAATCTGCCAAGAAGCTTAACGATGAATTATCACAAACATTTAGTGAAAATCAAATTTTCCGGATTGACCACTACCTTGGTAAGGAAATGGTTCAAAACATTCAAGCATTACGTTTTGGTAACACCATGATTGAATCACTCTGGAATAATCGTTACATTGACAACATCCAAGTAACTTTAAGTGAAAAGCTTGGGGTTGAAGAACGTGCTGGTTACTATGACCAATCTGGTGCATTACGTGATATGGTGCAAAACCACATCATGCAAATTGTTGCCCAATTAGCAATGGAACAACCTGTTGCATTTACTGATGCTGATGTTCGAGTTGAAAAGATTAAGGCTCTTCGTAGTCTTCGCCTCTACACGCCATCAGAAGCAGCTGCTAACTTTGTCCGTGGACAATACGATGCTGGTGATGGAACTAACGCTTACCGTCATGAAGATGGTGTTGATCCAGAATCTGGTACTGAAACCTTTGTTGCTGCTAAGTTAATGTTTGATAACTATCGTTGGTCTGGTGTACCATTCTACGTTCGAACTGGTAAGAAGTTAGCAGACAAGTTTACTCGTATTGATGTTGTCTTCAAGAAGCCATTAATCGATATCTTTGCTAACCCACGTTCTGAAAGTGACCAATCTCTTAACTCAAACGTATTAACTATTTTTGTTGAACCTAACTCAGGTTTTGCAATCCAATTAAATGCTAAGCGCGCGGGTCAAGGCTTCACAACAGAACCTGTTGATTTACGCTTCTTGCAAAGTGATTCTGATAAGAAGGAATCTCCAGAACCATATGAACGTCTTTTCCATGATGCACTTGAAGGTAACCACACAAACTTTGCCTCATGGGCTGAAATTGCTTATGCCTGGAAGTTCGTCGATGTTATCCGTAAACTTTGGGATATTGAAAAGCCTCAATTCCCTAACTACACTCCTGGTTCCATGGGTCCAGCAGCTTCTGACGAACTCTTGGCTCGTGATGGACGTAAGTGGGTTTATCGTTTAAATCATTAGTTACTACAAGTAATTTATAGCATTCTTGCTGTAAATTACTTTTTTATAATAAAAATTGATGTTTAGCGTTTGCACTATCTTTAATTTTTGTTATAATCGAGGTTGTGAATTATATTACATAAGTATTGAGGAGAGTGACTTTAATGTCTGATCAAAAAGCACAAATTGGTGTTGTTGGTTTAGCTGTTATGGGTAAGAACCTTGCACTAAACATCGAAAGTCGTGGCTTCACGGTTGGTGTATACAACCGTCACCGTAACCGTACTGACGATATGATGCGTGACCACAGCGATAAGAAGTTAGTACCTAGCTACACTGTTAAGGAATTTGTAGACTCACTAGAAAAGCCTCGTCGGATTCTTATGATGGTTAAGGCCGGTAAGCCAACTGATGCTCTTATCGACGAATTATTGCCATTACTTGACAAGGGTGATGTTTTAATCGATGGTGGTAACACTAACTTCCACGATACTATGGCTCGTAACGCTAAGTTAGACAAGTCTGGTATCAACTTCATCGGAATGGGTGTTTCCGGTGGTGAATTAGGTGCCCTTCACGGTCCTTCACTTATGCCAGGTGGTCAAAAAGAAGCTTATGACTTAGTTGCTCCAATCCTTACTAAGATTGCTGCTAAGGCTGAAGAAGATGGCAAGCCATGTGTTGCTTACATTGGACCAAACGGTGCTGGTCACTATGTTAAGATGGTTCACAACGGTATCGAATACGGTGATGAAGAATTAATCGACGAAAGTTACAACATCATGCGTAACGTATTAAAGATGCCTGTTGATGACATTGCTAAGACTTTTGCTGAATGGAACAAGGGTGAATTAAGCAGTTACCTTGTTGACATTACTGCTGATATCCTTACTCGTAAGGATGACCTTGGTGACGACAAGAGCAAGCCTATTGTTGACATGATCCTTGACCGTGGTGCTAACAAGGGTACTGGTAAGTGGAGTTCAATGACTGCCCTTGATGGTGGTGCTCCTCAATCAGTTATTACAGAAGCTGTTTACGCTCGTTACATTTCAATGATGAAGGACGAACGTGTACAAGCAAGCAAGGAATTGCCTGTTGAAACTGAAGCTATTTCAATCGATGACAAGAAGGAAATGATTGAAAAAGTACGTCAAGCTCTTTACTTCGGTAAGCTTATGAGTTACGCACAAGGTTTCGAACAAATGCGGATCGACTCCGAACATTACGACTGGAACCTTAAGTATGGTGAATTAGCTCAAATCTGGCGTGCAGGATGCATTATTCGTGCACAATTCTTACAAAACATTACTGATGCCTTCACTAAGAACCCAGACTTGAAGAACTTGCTTCTTGATGATTACTTCAAGGATATTGCTAAGAAGTACCAAAAGGCAACTCGTGACGTTGTTGCTCTTGCTGTTAAGGCTGGTATTCCTGTTCCTTCACTTAGCGCTGCTATTAGTTACTACGACTCATACCGTTCAGAAGTGCTTCCTGCTAACTTGCTTCAAGCTCAACGTGACTACTTCGGTGCTCACACTTACGAACGTACTGACCGTCCTGGTAACTTCCACTACAGCTGGTACGAAGAACAATAATCAAATAAACTTTGATTTAACGACTGAGATCCATTCTCGGTCGTTTTTTTATTTTGAATTTCTTAACAAGAAAATAGAAATGTGGTTTGATTAGCATAGAGGTGATTATCATGAATAAAACATTTATGAGCGGCTATTACCAAGGGGTCATCGAAACAGCCCCTGCTACCCTTTCAGCCGCTAAAACAGAACAGTTAGCAATTACAATGACAATTCTCCATTTACGCCATGCCGGAATAAACATTACATCAATCCACGATTTTCTTGTCAGGGATCTTCATGCAAATGAACGCCTTGTAAATAAATATATTAATTTAAATGCTGATGAGTTAGAAACTATTCAAGCCCAAGTTATGGCAATCGCTTTCAATCAATAATTATTTTGATATTACTTCCTTTTTCGTAAAACTTTACTAAAATTGCATTGACTTTTTCTATGAAAACGCTTACTATTATTCGTGTAAGATATTATATGTTGTTGTAGAAAAGGGGAGTTAACATGGATACAAAAATTGATACTGTAAAAAGTAAACAGCATGTTGCCCGTTCCCGTTTTGCCTATTCAATGGGAGCCTTCGGGCATGATGTCTTTTATGCTTTACTTTCAACGTATTTCATTATGTATGTTACTGGACACTTATTCAATTCTAGTAACAAAGCATTCAACAATCACATGGTTCTATGGGTTACATCAATTATCGCTGTATTACGAATTGTGGAGTTGCTAGTTGACCCATTAATTGGGAACGCAATTGATCGTACTAACACACGTTGGGGTAAATTTAAGCCGTGGGTTGTCGGTGGTGGAATCATTTCAGCAATTATTTTAGCTATCTTATTCACACCAATGGGCGGTTTAAGCCTTTCTAATCCTTACCTATACCTATTGATCTTTGCTATTTTATATATCATTATGGATATCTTCTATTCATTTAATGATGTTGCCTTTTGGTCAATGATTCCTGCGCTATCATTCGATTCCCATGAACGTGATAAAATAGCTACTTTTGCGCGGGTTGGTTCTACTGTTGGAGGAAATATTGTTGGTTTTGTTATTATGCCAATGGTTTTATTCTTCTCGGCAAATCAAAATGGCGGTACCGGTGATGATCGTGGTTGGTTTATTTTTGCCGCAATTGCCGCTGCTGTTGCTGCTATTACTGCTGTTGGTGTCGGGCTTGGTACTCATGAAGAAAAGTCATTGCTTCGTGAAAACAAAGAACAAACTAAACTAAAAGACGTTTATAAAATTCTTGTCAAAAATGACCAATTATTCGCTATAGCTCTCTCATACCTATTCTATACAACAGGAATTACATTAGTTAACAGTATGGAGCTTTACTACTTTACTTATATTTTAGGTGATTCAAGGGCTTTCTCTATTCTAGGTGGATTAAACACTGTTATTGGTGTTATTTCCGTTCTTACTTTCCCTCTCTTTACTGGTAAAATTAGTCGGCGTAAATTATTTTACGGTTCAGTTTCATTACTTTTCCTCGGCTTATTAATCTTTGCATTTGCTGGTAAATCACTCATTTTAGTTTTAGTTGGTGCAGAATTATTCTTCATTCCACAACCATTAGTATTTTTAGTTGTTTTAATGACTATTACTGATTCTGTTGAATATGGTCAACTAAAATTAGGACATCGTGACGAATCACTTACATTATCAGTTCGTCCACTGCTAGATAAGTTCGCTGGTGCTGTTTCTGGATGGATTATTGGACCAACTACTATTATTGCTGGAATGACTGCTGGTGCGACTGCAGCAACAGTTACTGCTGCAGGTGCTGCTAAGTTTAAGCTAGTAATGTTCCTAGCCCCTGCTATCTTGATCCTCATTAGTATATTTATCTTTGCAAAAAAGGTTAAACTTGATGAAAAGATGCACGCTAAGATCGTTGCTGAACTTGAAAAGACTTGGGGAGATCACCTTGAAGATGCTGACAGCGACAACCCACAAACAGCATCTGTTTCCACCCCACAACCTGGTGTTACTGATATTACATCACCAGTTGCCGGTACACTTGTTAACTTAAAGGACGTTAACGATGAAAACTTTGCTTCTGGTAACATGGGTAAAGGATTCGCCATTAAACCATCTGATGGTAAAGTAATCGCTCCATTTAGCGGAACAGTACGAGCAACCTTCTCTACTCGTCACGCAATCGGGCTTGAATCCGACAATGGTATTATGTTACTGATCCACGTTGGTATTGATACCGTTAAGCTTCGTGGTACTGGATTCATTAGTTACTTTGATAAGGATCAACACTTTGATAAAGGTGATGAATTAATGGAATTCTGGGATCCAGCAATCAAGAAAGCTGGACTTGATGATACTGTTATGGTAACAGTTACTAACAGTAAAGACTTCGATATTAAATTATTGAAGGATGCTGGTGAAAAGGTAACTACTACTGATATCGTCATGGAAGTTACTAAAAAGTAATTAAATATCTTCTCTGTTAAAAAAGGAACTGCTCTGATTCGAGCGGTTCCTTTTATTCTAAACTAGGTTAAAGTTACGACATTAGCAAACGAACACTAAATCGTAAAATAATTCTACCAAGGAAACTCGCTTAGTAATTTCATCTGCCACGATAACACACCCTTCATTTTTATAAAAAAAGAGTTAATGGTATTATCTACCACTAACCCTCATCGATAATATTTAATGACTATTTAACCTGATCTACATCAGTCCGAACAACCAGCACATCAACAGGCGCATTCCGCTTTACGTATGACGTAACTGAACCCATTACGGCTCGTTGTATCCGTGATAATCCACTAGCACCGATAATAATCATGTCGTTGTGGTGGTCACGAGGGAAGTCAAACGAAATAATTGTCTTTGGATTACCAAGACGAATGTGGATATCAAGATTATCAAAGCCATCCTTATCCTTGGCATTTTTCAACAATTCATCAAGGTATTGCTTTGATTTATCAACTAATTGATAGGCAATACTTCCATCTGACATACCAGCAAAGTTATAAGCCATTGCTCGTGTATCGATTACATTTAAAATATCTATATGGGCACCATTACGCTTTGCGATTGCAATTGCGCGGTGCAATGCAAATTCTGATTCCTGAGAACCATCAACTGGAACTAGGATGTTTTGATATTCTTGATCCATAGGTTTGAACCTCCAAACAAACAAGTGATATATTTACTTAAATTATACCATTTTTTTGAAGAATAAAGAGAAGGAAACCAGAATAATACTGACTTCAGATAAAATTCAATTAATTCAAAATTTCCTAAAATTTATACTATACATTAATCTTTAATTAGAGTAATCTTAATATATCCAATATACCTTTAATACTTGAAAGTGAGGCCGCATCTTATGGACAAGATCGATAGGAAGATTATTAATCTTCTTCAAAAAAACGCCCGTGCTTCTTTGAAAGAACTCTCTAAAGAATGTTTCATTTCATCACCAGCAATTGCGGCGCGAATCAATAAGCTTGAACGAAATGGGATTATTACTGGCTACCATACAAGTGTTAACATGGAAAAAATTAACTTCCATGTTAAAGCTTTTATTCAGGTACAACTTGAGCCTCGCCAAAAGCAAGAATTTTACCCTTACATTCAACAAATCCCCAACGTGATTGAATGTAACTGTGTAACTGGTGATTATTCAGAAATTATGGAAGTTGTTTTCCCTTCTACTACCGATTTAGATGACTTCATCAATACGATTCAACAACGTTTTGGAAAGACAAGTACACAAATCGTATTTAGTACAAGCGTGGAGCACCGGGGAGTTAAGTTAGCATCAGCAAAAGATACTGCCGATTCAGAAGAAGTATAAATATAAAAGCGAAGGTGAGTACTTTTCCCATCTTCGCTTTTATATTTATTATTCGACTTCAGCATCAGTTTCTGTCGGTGTCTTTTCTTTTCCGTAATTATCTAAATATGCATTATATTTTTCTCGGTCAAGGGCACCTTCAGATTCACCGATAACCAGCGTAGCGATTGAATTACCAACCACGTTTACGGCAGTTCGTCCCATATCAACAAAACGATCAATTCCGGCAATGAAAGTCAGGCCAGCCATCGGAACACCAATCGTGGAAACACTAGCAAGCAATACAACAAAGGAGGCCCCTGGAACCCCAGCCATCCCCTTGCTAGTAATCATTAAAACTACTAACAACGTGATTTGGTGAGAAAGACTAAGGTGGAGACCATATGCTTGTGCTAAGAAGATCGCTGCTAATGATTGATAAATTGCAGATCCATCAAGGTTAAAAGTATAACCAGTTGGGATAACAAAAGCTGTAATCCCCTTGCTTACCCCCATCTCGTGCGTCTTTTTCATCAAGCGAGGCAACGTAACTTCTGAACTAGCAGTAGTAAATGCCAAGACAATCTCATCAAGAATCGCGCGCATCGTCTTCCAATAACGTAAATGGAAAATGTGAGCAGTAATACCGAGGACAACGATAATAAAAATTAGCATTGTCACATACGCGATTAAAATAAACAATCCTAATGGCAACAGAGCGCTAATACCCATTTCGGCGATTGTCATTCCAATTAAACCAAAGACCCCAATTGGCGCAAACTTCATGACCCAATTAGTAACTTTGAACATAACTTCTGAAACTGCATTTAATACATTAATTAAAATTTTAGCCTTTTCCCCAACAGCTGCAATCCCTAATCCAAAGAGAACAGAGAACAGGATAACAGGCATCATGTCACCATCAGACATGGATTTAAAAATATTCGTTGGAATAATCGACAAAATTAATGGCCAAAATCCGCTATTATGTTCTGCGGATTTTGCGGTGGACATATATTGCGAAATATCAGTTGCATGAAGTTTATGAATATCAATAAACGACCCCGGATGAGTAATGTTAGCCATTACGATCCCTAAAATCAACGCAATCGTGGTTAAAACTTCAAAATAAATTAATGTTTTTCCACCAATCCGACCTAACTTTTTAATATCACCAATATTAGCAATTCCGACAGTCAAGCAAGAAACAACAATTGGCATTACGATCATTTGAATCAGCCGGATAAAGATTGTTCCTAAGCTCTGCATAACAGTGATGGCACTCTTATTTTGATAGAAAATTAATCCACAAATAATACCAAGGGCCAGCCCAATCATAATTTGCCAGCCCATACTGAGGCGCCCGAAACGATATCGCTTCACTTTATATCAATCTCCCTTATGTAGTCTTATTATACTTTAGCACATTTTTAGTAAGATTTTAGCAATTTTTAAGATTTTATTTAATTAAATCCGAACACTTTTTGCTCTCTTCAGGTATTTTATTCACTTCAATATAATAATCCTAATTTATAATTCGTAATTTTCACTAAAGAAAAATAAGACCGCTACTAAGTATTTCTCTAATATGATAGAGTGTTTAGAGAATATTTAATTGAACAGGAGTAATTTATGAACGCTTGGATAACGGAATTTATTAATCAGTTTGGTTATTTTGCAATTGCCTTACTAATTGCCCTTGAAAATGTCTTTCCACCGCTACCATCCGAAATTATCCTTACAATGAGCGGATTCATGACGACCACCACTTCATTATCAATTATTGGTGTAATTATCGCCGCAACAATTGGTTCGCTTATCGGGGCACTTATCTTATATGCCCTTGGTCGCCAGTTAACTGTTAAACGTCTCGAACGTCTTCTTAGTCATCGCTTATTTAAACTTCTAGGCTTTCATCAAGATGATGCTAAAAAAGCAGTCGATTGGTTTAATAAACATGGGACAGGTGGCATTCTCTATGGCCGCTGCATTCCCGTTATCCGCAGTTTAATCTCTATTCCTGCTGGGATCGCGCAAACTTCATTAGGGAAATTCTGCCTTCTCACTACGATCGGAAGCGCAATTTGGAATACACTGCTTGTCGTTCTCGGCGCTTGGGTCGGCCAATCGTGGAATAAAATTGTCATAATCTTTAATGATTATACAACCGTTGCTATCATCATTATGGCGATCGTTGGTTTATACTTTGCTTATCGGTGGTATCAAAAAAGAATAAAAAAACCTAAATTTCAAGAATAAGTTAGCCACTGGACTCAAATAAATAATACTGACCAATTGATTATTGGTTGATGGAGCTGTGATATCTCTTGGTAGAAGGCCTTACGATAGATATCCATTGACGAATGTCCATTAAACATAGCTCGTGGATAGTGATTCATCCAATCATTAGTTGCTATGATCTGAGCACTACTATAGTTATTTATAGCTTCACCTTTGGTAATTTCCTTGCGGAGAAACCGGTTATTGATCTCATTGGATCCACGTTCCCAAGGGGAATACGGATCAGCATAGAAAACATGATCGTGAACTTGTGTTAACTCACTAAATTCTGAACTGTTGTCAGAGGTTATTGTCTTAAAGATGCGATAGTAAGCATCTGTGCCCATTTTCTGGCGTAAATTTATAAAGAACTGATTTACTGCATGCGCAGTTTTACCAGCAATTTTACTCGTGATATTAACTCGTGAAGGGCGATCAGTCATTACTAGTACAACACTGTCATTACCGTTTTTCTGTCCCTGAACTGTATCTAGTTCCCAATGGCCAATTTCGGACCGTTGGTCCGCAGTTTAAGGTCGTTGAGCAATATTAGGCCCTAAGCACCTTTTAGCTTGCGGATGAGTTCGATGATGCTTACGTTTAGGTTTTTCAAAGAGGTCTAAATTGGACGTACGAAGCACACCCTCATTAATCCATTGATATAAAGTTACAACCGACTTTGGGATCAGGGTGCCATCATTCATTAAATCTCGAGCCTTATAAATAACCGCTTGTGGGGAGTAATGGTGGTCGTCAAACTCACCAAGCATTAGCTGATCAGCTAATCGTAAAAATTGCTTTGAAGAATAATATAAGCGACGACGACCAGAATGGCGGTGATGTTCAAGATATGTGGCCTGACCAGCTTCATAACTATAGATGTAGTAAGAATATTCGTAAATCTTACCATTAGATTTTTGACGACGAAGTTGGCGGACCGTACCACGGTTGAGCTCGTTATTAACTGTTTGATGATTAACTCCTAATTGGCGACCAATTGCGCGATTGGAAAGTCCTTGCGACTTTAAAGTCGCAATCATCACACGTTCTTCTTTAGTAAAATGAGCATTCTTTTTATGAGTAGTCAATAAACTAGTAGACATGGTATCATTTAAGTACGTCATTTGACGGACATCCGTTCATATAGGTTTGGTTCACTTAATATGATACCTGATGTCACGCCGAGTGGCGTTTTTTATTTACCACCAACTGGGTGGCTAACTTCATTCTATAATCCACCAGAATAAAAAAATAAAATGATTCAGTTTTTATTGGTAAAGGGTTCTAGCACCATTACTATTAAAACTGAATCATTTTTATATGCTATCGGGTTGTTTGCCGTTTGATCAAGTGAGTTCCGACAACTGTCTTACATGGATCATTATTGGGATTCTGCAGCCGTTTAATCATCATATCAACTGCGGCATGCGCCATTTCATCAGTGGCAACATGTACTGTTGACATACTTGGATAAACATACTTAACTATTGCCGTATCGTTAAAACTAATCAGAGCGATTCGATTCGGAACGTTAATTTTGGCTTCTTGAATCGCTTTAAGCGCGCCAACTGCCATCGGATCATTTGCTACAAAGATTCCATGCGGCATACGGTCACCAAGCGTCGCAATTGCCTTTTTCATCGCGTTATATCCTGACATCGAGGTGTAGTTGCCAGCAAATATAAATTCTGGATGATAAAGGTTTTGTTGACGTAAGTTACTTTCAAAATAGAATCGCCGCAAATCAGGAACAATTTGTTGGTCCGTTGTCTTTTCAGTTCCTGCCAACATACCAATATCGTTAATTCCTTCGCTAACAAATTCTGAAATAACTGACCGCACTGCATTTTCAAAGTCCGGTACTAAGCAATCGTAACCGGCAGCCAAACTATCGTAATCAACAAACACAATATTAGAAGTTACTAACCGCAATGCTTGAACTTGCGAATCACTAAATTTTCCAATCGCGATGATGCCCGTAACATCGCGAGGAATTTCTTCCATATTATTTTGATAAACCGGAACCGTCTGTAGTCCCTGTTGTTGAGCTGCTCGTTCGATTCCCATCCGAATCGCCATGTAATACAAATCATCCAATTCCTGCGTAAGAGAATACCATTGAACAACAGCTACTCGTTGTACTTGGTTATTGCGTGCTCGCTTATGCTTAGTATAGTTAAACTCTTCGGCAGTGGCTAACACTCGCTGACGTGTCTTTTCATTTACAGAAAGCGTCACATCATTATTTAAAATTCGCGATACAGTCGCAATAGAGACCCCTGCTTTATCCGCGATATCATGTAATGTTACTGCCATACTGCTTCAGCGCCCCTTTCTTCATTTTAGGTTAAAACTATTTTAAGGCATCAACGAATCGTTGCCAACCTTCATTTCCAGCTGCATCATCCTTAAAGACTCCCGCATTTTCTAGAACATTGGCAAAGACATTAGCAAGCTCTTGTTCCATAACCTCATCGACATTATCCGCGGTGATATTAATCCCTGACTGAACTTCTTTTGCCCATGGAAGATGACTATCTGCAATCTTATTTTCAGCACCAAGCCAAAACTTCTTAACTTCATTTAATTCATCTTTGAGCCGCGCTGGTAAAATTGCTCGGCCCATCACTTCAATCAAACCAATATTTTCCTTTTTAATGTGCCATAGTTTTTCATGGGGGTGGAAGATTCCAAGCGGATATTCATCATTAGTATTATTATCCCGCAAAACTAAATCAAGAACAAACTTATCGTCCTCCCGATGTATGATAGGGGTAACAGTATGGTGCCGCGTCTGTCCATCAAAAGCTTTAATGCCAAGACTTTCATCACTATATTGATCCCATACCTTAATAATATGTGTACCAAGATCTATTAGTTGCTCAGTATCTGTACTAGTTAAACGAATATCGCTCATTGGCCAGTTAACAATTCCCGCATCAACAGCTGGATATTCAGCAAAGTGTAATTCTTTCTTAATGGAGGCTTTCATCATTGGGAAAATATGCTTCCCACCTTGATAGTGCTCATGAGCAAGCATCGAACCACCAACAATTGGTAAATCAGCATTACTTCCAACAAAATAGTCTGGGAATTGCTTTTCGATTTCAACCAAGTTAATTAAAGTTTGCCGATTGATCTTCATTGGTTCGTGCTTACTATCGAGGAAGATACAGTGTTCGTGGAAGTAAGCATATGGTGAATACTGGAATCCCCATTGTTGTCCACCTACTGTTATCCGAATAATACGGTGGTTGCTTCGTGCTGCTTGTCCAAGGCGTCCCCTGTAACCCTCATTTTCCATGCAAAGGGCACATTGTGGGTACTTCTTGGCGGTATCATGAGCAGCTGCTGCAATTGCTTTGGGATCCTTTTCCGGCTTTGAAAGATTGATGGTAATTTCAAGATTGCCGTACTTAGTTGGTTTATCAAAGACAACATTCTTTTTGATAGCAGCTACTTTAACATAGTCGTTGCTGGTACATAGGTTATAGAACCAATCAGTCGCGGTTGATGGAGATTGTTGGTACTTTTCCCAGAACTTATGATTGACTACTGATGGCGTTGGGGTCATCAAGTCATAAAGCTGATCGTTTAAAATTTCTTTAGCAGTTTGACCATCATCAATTTTGCCGCGTTTAACAGCTAGATCAACGAGTTGGTTAACAACTGGTTCATCATCTTTAGCTTCAACATCTTCATCACCAACAAAGCCCCGAATCTTGTTTAAAACATAGATTCGGTCGAGTGGTTCATAAGTTCCACTAGCAATCACTTGGTCAGCAAACTTTTCCATTAACTTCATTTTCTCATTCCCCCACTAAAATACTATTAAAGCTTATGTGGTCCATCAACAACTTCAGCATCATAGAAACTGGCATCGTAACCAATCTTGTCCCGGTAGATCTTTCCAACATTCTTTTTGAAGTTTTCTGCTTCTGACTTCTTAACAATGGCAATCGCACTGCCGGCAAATCCACCGCCGACCATTCGAGCACCAAGGCAGCCTGGTTGATTCCATGCGTTTTCTGCTAAGGTGTCAAGCTCTTTACCAGTCACTTCATAATCATATTTAAGTGATACATGAGAAGCATTGATCAGACGGCCTAATTCTTCAAGATCGCCCTTTTCCATTGCATCAATGGCTTTCTTTGTCCGTTCATTTTCACTAACTGCATGACGGGCACGACGAATCAGTGTGTCATCATCAATTAAGTAAGTGTATTGATCAAATGTATCGGAGTCTAATTCCCCAAGTTTGTTAATATCAAGCTTCTTGTTAAGACGTTTAACTGCTTCTTCGCATTCTTGGACCCGTTCGTTGTATTTGGAACCAGCTAAGGAGTGGTTCTTATTAGTACTCATGATAATGATTTCATAATCGCCAAGTTCAAGCGGCAGATACTTATATTCAAGAGTGTTGCAGTCAAGATAAATTGCGTTATTTTCTTTACCCATTCCGACAGCAAATTGGTCCATGATTCCGGAATTAAGACCAACGAAATCATTTTCAGTCTTTTGGCCAAGTTTAACTAATTCAATTTCATCAATATCAAGATTAAATTCATCCTTCAAGATATTTCCCATCAACATTTCAATTGATGCTGATGACGATAAGCCTGAACCATAAGGAAGAAAACCGTGGATGTATAAGTTAAATCCGTGATCAATCTTGAAGCCCCGTTGCTTTAGATAAACCAACATCCCCTTAAAGTAGTTAACCCACTTTTCATCTTTAGCATTTTGCGGTTCTGTATCATTAATGTCAAAAGTAATAATCTTACTATCTTCTTCTTTTGCCGAATTAGCTGAGTAAATGGCTACTGTTGTATCTTCACGCGGACCATATACCCCATAGGTTCCAATACTGATCGCACATGGAAAAACATGGCCGCCATTATAATCAGTATGTTCCCCGATTACATTAATTCGGCCTGGTGAAAAGAATACATCCTTACCCGGTTCTTTAAACACGTCTTGGTATTCAGCTAAAAATTGTTGCTTATCCATCAGCATAACCTCCATACATCAAACAAACATTAGTAAACTTTTACTAAATACAATTTACTACTTTTTAACCACCTCGTCAATAAGCGCTTACAAATAATTCAGCGCAACAAAGAAAACGATTACACAGAGCCAGAGTTGATATACACGATCCATCTTTTAATGCTACACTAGTTATAAATAATTGGAGGATTCAAATGAAGAAATATCAACCAACCGATCTAATTAAATTTGCTTCACGTACTGGACGCTGGACCGTTAAAAAGATTAATAATATGCCCACCTTATACACCACTAACCTTGGCAGCTACCTTCGTTTTAAGGTTTCAAATGCTAAAAAATGTCAAATTTCTGTTTTGCCAAATCAAAATTCCCTATCTCCTAGCCAAGTGTTTGCTTTTCGAATTGATGGCGGAAAGTGGCAACGGGCACAAGCTAGCTTAGAAAAAATTGATATTCCACTTGATTCGACATTACATACTATCGAAATAATGGCAGCCGGTAATACCGATATTGACGAAGTATGGCAAGGTAATGAAGGCTTTGCAATTAAAAATATTTATCTCGATACCGGCGAAATTATGGCAGCCCCGCAGCGTCCTGTGGTCAACTTTATCGGTGATTCAATCACAGCCGGTTGTTGGGTAGTTGGCAATCACCCTGCCGTTGACTACCGACCAGAAACTAACTATGCGGGAATCTGTGCAGACCTGCTTGACGTCGATAGTGTTCGAATAGCCTACTCTGCTGGAGGAGTGCTAAGATCTGCTACTGGCGGGGTACCAACTGCCGATGCCTTTTTAGGAAAAATTGATGCTCAAACATCATGGACGCCTAATCATCCTGATCTCAATGTGATTAATTTAGGTGTTAATGACCGTCGATTCCCCCTAGCTCAATTTATTGCCGCTTTCGATCTTTTTATCCAACAAGTTAAGCTAACCTTTCCCCATTCTCCTTTAGCTATTATGATTCCTTTTAGTCAGACTTTTGCTTCTGAAATTCGAAAAATCGCTACTAAACATGCCTGTTCGATAATTGAAACCAAAACTTGGCACCATAGTTTCACTGATGGGCTCCATCCTGATCAAGCGGGCGCTATTACTGAAGGAAAAATGCTTGCACAAGCTTTACAACCGCTTTTACCTCAATTCAGTGTACAATAGTAGTAAGAGTTAATACGAGGAGGATTCTCATGGCTAACCAACGCTTACTTCCAATAAAGAATGGCTATAATTTTCGTGATCTTGGAGGTTATCCCACAGCAGATGGGCATCAAATCAAATGGCATCGGCTTATTCGTACAGGCTCACTTGCTCGTTTAGATCAAACTGATCTCACTGTTTTAGATAATATTCCTATTTCTCTAGATATCGACCTCCGCGCTCCCGATGAAGTAAAGAAAGACCCTGATCGAGTGCCTTCCCAAGCAAAGTATTATCATTTACCTGTTTTTGAAGCCGATGAAACAGATGCCTCGCATAGTGATGAAGAAATCGCCGCGCAGATGCAACAGCCAGGAAACGGTTATCACCATATGATTGATGTTTATCACCGAATGACCACGGCTGCTTCAGCCAAGCAAGCTTACCAGAAATTATTTAATCTCTTATTGAATAATGAACATGGTGCCTTGTTATTTCATTGTACTGCTGGTAAAGATCGGACAGGGATGGCTGCTTATCTTATCCTCAGTGCCCTCGGGGTTGAGCAAAAGATTATTATGGAAGATTACCTGCTAACGAATACTGTTACTCAAGAGTTTCGTAATCACTGGTTGCAAGACATGCGTAATCACGGCGCTAGCGAGGCACTAGTGACAAACCGGGCAGCCCTTGCCTCAGTAGCTCCTGATTACCTAAATACAGCAATCAAAAGCATTACCCAAAATTACGGAAACGTTAATCAATATCTTAATAATTACCTTGATATTACGCCTACCGAAATAAAAGATTTACGAAAATTGTATTTAGATTAGGCTCGATTATAATATGTCTTATAAGGAGGAATTTTTATGCAAATCTCAGTACCATTAATTAATGGGATGTTAGCAGATGAATATGGTAAATATGCGCCAGCAGCTGATATGCTAGCTGACCATCCAATCAAGTCATTTCCAATTAAAATTACCGACGCACCAGCAGATACAAAGACATTTGCACTCGTCTTTATTGATTATGACTCAACACCTGTCTGTGGTTTTACTTGGATCCACTGGTTAGCCGCCAACATTCCAGCAACGTTAACAGATATCCCTGCAAATGCTAGTCGAGAATTAGCAGACAAATTTGTTCAAGGAAATAATAGCAATGCCGGCTCGTTGGTTAATGGAAACCCATTGATTACTAGTGGTTATGTGGGTCCACAACCTCCCGACAAAATTCACGATTATACTTTAATGGTGTTTGCGTTAGACGATACTCTACCCTTAAAAAATAAATACTGGCTTAATGACTTCATCCACGCAGCCAAGGGTCATATTCTAGCAAAAGCACAAATTGATTTGCCAAGTCGTGCATGAGGAGGAACTTATAATGGAAACAAGAATTTTCTTTAATCCAGGCGATTCAGTCGCTAATATTCATGACTATAATGAAGCTGTTCGGAAGGGACAAATTTTTAAACAAGCACGTCATAATGACGAACTTGTCATCGCTAAAGATCCTAACGATAAAGAATACGCAATTTTTTACGCTAAGGATGCCTTACCAGCTGAACACGAAAAATCAAAGCCCTACGAAATTAAAAATCGTCTTTAAAATAGAAAATGAGGTTGGAAAAATAATCCAGCCTCTTTACTAGTTTAAAGTATAACCTGCCAAAACGCAGTAGCTGGCTGGATTCTGAACGTTGATAAATCAACGTCCAGAACACCTAGCCATCCTTGCGGGGGTGGGACTAAAAACTCGCAAGCGAGTTTAGTCCCACTCCCATTTTCTATTTCGATAAAAATCTTAACGACCACCAACAATTTTGGCTGTCGCATTTTCAAGCCGTTCAATTAATGAATCAGCATCGTTCTTAAAGTCATCAACAAATGAGCTTGATTGTGGTTGAATGCGTCCTACTTCATCACCCATAATATCCGTAACGACTAGGTCATCCCCATCCCACTTCACATCATCGTAATGACCTTCAAGGGCTTCATCAAAAAATGCTTGGAGTATATCCCGAACAGCATTTTGAATAACAGCCTTTTCGTCAACTTGCTCACCACGTACTTGATGTTGAGCCAGCTGCATTGCTACTTCTTCCATATTTTCTGGAATTTCAACGCTCATTATGGATTCCTCCTCTAAAAAAATTAATGGCGACGTAATTTCCGCCGAGCCTTTTTACTAAACTTGATTCCTTGAAGGGACTTCTTTTTCCGCTTTAATTGTGAATCAACTTGGTTATCACTACGCTTAGCCACTTGTTGCTTTTGTTGCATTTCGCGCTGACGCTTGAGCAGACGCTTACGTTCATATTCACCCCATGGATTCAATAGGCCACGCATAAAGTCAGCAACTTCCTGCTTATGGTCATCCATCCACGCTTCGGCCACATCTACATCATCAGTATCGATACCATTACTATTGATGAATGATAAAACTAATTGGGTTTCCCGCTCATCACGATTTAATGAGGCAAGCATGTCTTCTGATGGTTGCATATTAGCAATTGCCTTTAAGCCCAACTTGTATTGATCCATGTTGATATAATCATTTTGCTTCAAGTATTCAAACAAGGCCTGCGCGCTCGGTACGATGTTGTGAATCTGCTTAATTGAAATATGTGGATCTAATGGCATCATCATGCCTAATACGCGTTGCAAGTTGCTGAAAGTCCATTGACCTGGATATTCATTACATTCTTGAACCATTAATTCCAAGAACTCTTGCACAACATAGTTCAACTCAACATCATCTAATTCAAGATTATTGAATTGGGAAGCCGACTTAATAGCTTGTTGCACGTTTGCTAATAAATCCTTGAACTTCTCCGGTGTCCATGTAATTTCTTTTTTAGCAGGACTTGCTTGAACCGGGGTTGCTTCTGCTTCGTCATTTTCCGCATCCCCATGTAATTGTGCCCATGTCTTATGTGCTTTCCGACACTCGTTCATCTTTGCCCGTTGTTCTTCCATTGCTTTTACAACTTCCGCAAGATTTTCAACTTTCAAAAATTCTTGATAAGCTCGCAAAACTGGAACAACCGCAATTCCAAATTGATTAGTTAGTGCTGGATCAGCGATGAATTCCCCGACCATGACCGCTTTTACTGCTTCTGGTGTCCAAGTAGTATCGGTCAAATGCTGATCATTTGCCATCTGGTTATTAAAACGCGTCAAAATATCCTGTGCATGCTTTTGCTGATTAGCAGATAACTGATGATAGTTGGACGAAGTAAGAAACTGGTCAATATGTTGTTCTTGTTCGTTCATTATCTATATATCCTCCGTCTCCAAATTGAATTTTCCTTTCTATCATATCATAATTATATCTAGTAAATATAACAAGATTGCTAATGTACAAGGAGAAACTATACCAATGCAACGAAAAAAGATCCAGGAAGCAATGAAAAATGTCTATTTTCAAAAAATGACTGCAAATGGCTATCATGAAATTGAAGAACAAATTGCAAAATTACAACAGCAAAGACCCGCAAAAATTGAACAATTAAAAGCAGCCCGTGCGCTTGGTGACTTATCTGAAAATACAGAATATAGTACTGCTAAGCGTGAATTACGTCACCTTGAGAGTAGGCTTCGGTACCTTAATAAACAACTTCAGTATGCTGAAATTGTGACCCCCAAGAATGATCACACTATTGATTTAGGGACAACCGTGACAATTGAATTTGAAGATGACCATGAACAAGAAACTTATCATATTGTGGGAAAGCAGGAAGCTGATCTTGCCAAACAAAAAATCTCCTTTGATTCTCCCCTTGGTCAAGCCATTCTTCACCAAACAGCTGGGACCACTGTAACCGTTGAAGCGCCGCAATCTTCATATAAAGTTAAAATTGTTAAAGTTGAATTATAGTGTTGATAAGTCATTCGATGTTCCGTAATCGGCTAAAGGAAATTTTTAAATTTATTATTTTCAACGATAGGGTTAATTTCCCGCCCTTTAATTAATCTAAGCGACTGATTAAATAAACTTTTGGGTATTGCATCCCTGATTTTGACTCGGTATACTATTAAACGTTGCTTTTTTTGCATCCACAATATCTTGTGTTACTAGCCGGCAGTAACCACAAAATTGCACAACATATAGTAGAGGGAGTTATATTAATGATTAGCGATTATTTTAAATTTCTTGCCCACCAATTAAAGGGCTGGCCACAACAAAATTATTACCTATTCTTTTTCAGTCTTGGATGCCAGGTAATGACTTTAGTTAGTGCTCCAATAACGTGGGTAACTGTCATTACATTTATTGGAACCACGCTTGGGGTACTTTGCGTTTTAGCAATTAATGCTGCTAAGTCGGTAAATGGTTTCTTAGGTATTTTATCAGCATTATGTTTCATCATTGCTGGTTTTAGTGCTAAAAATTATTTAAGTATTGCCGAACAAATCGCCTATGTTATTACCCTCGATTTACCAGTATTACTTTCCGCAAACTGGAATGTTAACATGGCATCAAAGATCCGTAAATTCAATGCTCGTTCATGGACGGTTGCCATCATTGCAACAATTATTGTCTATTTCGTTTCTGGTTATTTAATCGGTCATCTTACTGACGATCCACGACCATGGATTGATGCAATCAGCTTTTCCATCAGTCTGTCCGCTGGTGTTATTTGCTTCTTACGTTTTAACAACCAATATTTCTGGTGGCTTGCATCTGGTCTTGCGCAACTAGTACTCTGGTTTGTTTCTTACAAGCAAGGATCTGCCACTTTAGCAATGGCCGTTAACAGCTCAATTTACCTTATTAATGATGTTCTCGCCTTTACCATTTCACCATGGTACAACGAACGTGAACGTCAACGTCTCAGTAAGGAAGAAGCAGCCTATGCCAAAGAATTGGGCTTAGAATAAATCTAAAAACAGGACTGTGACATAAGTTAAGTTACTTTCATAAAAAGCAAATACGCAGTACAACAATGGCCTCTAACGTCCGGTAACACCGAACGTTAGAGGCCTATTGTTGCTTGCGGGGGCTCCCAGAGGCTAGCTTCGCGTCGAAAAACGAAGTCACGAGTGACTTCTGTCTCGCTCCCTGTTTTTGTGTTTAATATTGTTTATTGTATTCATAAACTAATTCTGGTTCACGACCAGTACGATGATAAGCATTTAATGCATCTATCTGTGCCATTTCTTGGGCGTTAAGTTCAAAATCGTAAATATCAGCGTTTTGGGCAATTCGCTCTTCATGAACTGACTTGGGAATAAAAGAAACACCATTCTGGAAATGCCACCGCAGTATAATTTGCGCGATGGATTTATTATGAGCAGCAGCAATATCTTTTAATACTGGTTCATTGAGAACTGCTCCTCGCCCTAATGGACTCCAGGCTTGCGTTACTATTTGATGTTGACGATTAAATTCTAATAGTGGTTTTTGTGTTAATAGCGGATGCAACTCAATTTGATCAACAACCGGCATTTCATTTGCTTGGGTTGCTAAATATTGAAGATGAATCATTTGGTAGTTGCTTACACCAATTGACCTAGTAAGTCCTTCTTTTTTCATTTCTTCAAAAGCTCGCCAGGTATCAAAAAATGATCGTTCAATTGGCCAGTGAACAAGTAACAAATCAACGTAATCCATTTGTAATTTATGTAAGGATTCTTTGACAGATTCAATGGCCGTATCGTAACCTTGATTTTCTTCTGCCACTTTAGTTGTTACAAAAATATTATCGCGTGGAATGGCCAATTGCTTAAAAGCCATCCCCACTTCTTGCTCATTTCCGTATAACTGAGCCGTATCAAAAAGCCGGTACCCATCTTCGTATGCCTTTTTGACTGCTTGATTCATTGTCGCTTGGCCATCTACCTTATAAAGGCCAAAACCTTCTTGAGGCATTTCGTTTCCATCGGCAAGGGTTAATAGGTTGTCCTTAATATCCATTAAAAATCACGTCCTTTCCTTATCTTTAATCAGTAACTGAGGATTGTCAATATCGAAATTTTCCTTTCTGAACAAACTAATGTATGATGAGTTTAAATCTATTTACGGGGAAACAATTATGGCTAAAATATTTATCGTTGAAGATAATCCTGATATTATTCATTCCACAACTCAAGAATTAAATAAATGGCAACACGATGTCATCACAGTTAACAACTGGCAAAACATTGCAAATGAAATTCTTGCTACAAACCCAGATCTGGTCTTATTTGATATTACCCTTCCAACGTTCGATGGCTTTTATTGGATTCAAGAGGTTCGCAAACATAGTCAAGTGCCGATTATAGTTATTTCTGCAGCTGAAATTGATACCAATGTCATGCATGCAGTGGCCGCGGGTGCAGATGATTATATTATGAAGCCATTTGCGATGACAGTGCTTTTAGCTAAAATTCAAGCTTTGTTACGGCGAAATAAGCAGACGGCTGATGCAGAAGAAATAATGTGGGATCATAATTCATTCAATCCCCTTACTAATATTCTTACAAACGAAAACGGTACTGCCCAGCTCACTCCAACTGAAGGCTCTATGCTCCAAGTTTTACTCAGTCACCGTAATAAAACCGTTTCTAAGGAGCAATTACTTCAATGGTTATGGCAAGGTGGCAAATACCTTAATGAGAACACCCTTAACGTTAATATTAGTCGGTTAAGAACTAAGCTAAGCACAATTGGTTTACGGCAATGTATTCACACAGAACGTGGCCTTGGCTATCGATTGGTGGAAAACAATGAATAAACGTTATTTCAAATTATTCTGGCGCTCAATCCTTTTTCCTACTATTGGATATCTTTTTCTCTTAGGGCTGATTGGGCTTTTAGTAATCTTATATAATCTCCCAACTGTTTTTTGGGGCGATGTGATTCGCTTTTCTCTTCCCTTTTTTATAGTGTGGCTTATCGGTAGTGGTGCAATTAAATATTATCGATTGCGCCATTTAAATATTTCTCAGCTCGATAAATTCACTCCTACCAATATGACTGAGGGAAAACTTGTTGAACTATTGCAAGATGAACAAGCAAAAAACATTGACACAATCCGTCAGTTACAAGCAACTCAACACGAACAGCTTGACCACCTTGAATTATTTACTCATGAAATTAAAAACTATTTAACAAGTCTTAATGCCGCGGCAGAAAATTCACCAACTGTCGCAAGTCCAGAAGTAAAAAAGAATATCCACCAAGCTAACTATTATCTCAATTTGTTGTTAAATGACGAACGACTAGCAATTAATAATCATGATTACGATTTTCAATGGATTGATATTGCCAACTTAATCAATAATATTTTGCAACAAAATTCTGCGGCCTTCATTCATAAACAATTGATTCCAGAATTAACCGGCTTGGACGGAATTAAGGTTCTCACTGATCGTAAATGGTTGCTGTTCTGCATTGAACAACTACTTTCAAATGCAATTAAATACTCAGCTCCTAATAGTACAATCAATATTTCCTGGGAAATGAATTCTTTGCGGATCGCTGACCATGGATGCGGTATCTCAATGAATGATCTTCCGCGAATCTTTGATAATGGTTTTACCGGGAAAAACGGGCACCAAACAACTGCTGCTACTGGGATGGGACTGTACCTTGTTAAAAAAGTCACTGAGCACTTAAATTTCAAGGTTAGCATCTCATCAGTTCAATCTAAGGGAACAACAGCTATTCTATCTTTCTTACCAGATAATATCAGATCATCAAACTAATTCTTACAAAACTGTAAGGTTCTGTACACTTCCGTAAGTAGGAAGTTGCACAGAACCTTTTTATAATTAAGACATAATCAAAATTAGTTCTCTACCAGAAAGGAAAATTACTATGACATTATTAAACCTTCAACACGTTCAACGCGTCTATAATCCTAACTCCGCTAATCCAGTAATGGCCTTAAAAGATATTACCTTTAAAGTTGAAGAGGGGGAGTATGTTGCAATTATGGGAGAATCTGGTGCTGGTAAAAGTACCTTATTAAATATAATTGCAACCTTAGAACAAGCAACCAACGGACAGGCAATCCTTAATGGTCAAGATCTCCGGCAGCTTTCCAAAGACGATGCAGCTCGTTATCGGCGGGAACACCTCGGCTTTGTTTTCCAGCATTTCAACTTACTTGATAGTCTCTCAAATCGCGACAACGTCTACTTACCACTTGTTCTAGCAAAAGCTCCGGTAGCAACAATGGAAGAACGGATCAAGCCCTTAATTGATCGCTTACGTATTAATAAAATTATTGATCGTTTTCCCAGTGAAATTTCTGGAGGCCAGCAACAGCGAATTGCGATTGCACGGGCGTTAATTACCCACCCAGACCTCCTTCTCGCAGACGAACCTACTGGAGCTTTAGATTCAAACACCAGTAACGAAATTCTTGAACTCTTTGATGAAGTTAATGCTAACGGTCAAACAATTATTATGGTTACGCACAGTGCCGCTGCTGCTAGTCATGCTAAACGCACACTCTTCATTAAGGATGGTCGAATCTATCATGAACTCTATCGTGGTGACCTTTCACTTAAAGACTACCAACAACAAATTAGTCAGACAATGATGACCTTAACGAATGGCGGTGAATAATGATGCTCTTTTTCAAACTGATTAATTCAAGTTTTAAGCGTAATCTTAAAGCTTACATCCCTTACCTCATATCAATGACAATGCTAGTCGCCATTAACTATATTTTTAAGGCAGTTGAAATTAATCGCAGCCTTAAAGATTTACCAAGCGCGGCAGTTACTAAAGCATTAATGCAAACAGGGTCAACTTTTATTATCCTGGTAACACTTGCGTTTATGATCTACGTCAATCGTTTCTTATGGCAACAGCGTCAACAAGAAATGGGCCTTTATAGTATGCTGGGGATGACGAGACGTAACTTACAAGTGCTAACAGTCATTGAAAAGTGCTATCTTTTAGTAATTAGCCTTTTTCTCGGGACTTTATTTGGGATTATTTTTGATCGACTCGCTTTTCTTGGCTTTGCTCATCTCTTGCAAATCGATCATTTATCTCAACCTTGGATTGAATGGGGCGCGGTGATAAATACAATCGTCATCATTGGCGGCTTTTTCTTAATTTTAATGGTCATTGATCTGATCAAACTATTCCGGCTAAATCCAAACGAATTATGGCATCCCCAACAAACTAAAATCGCGCGTCATGGTAAGTTCTTTACTTTTGCCGGTCTTTTGGGTGTTGCAGTCCTTGCCTACGCCTATTATCTTACAATTACAGTTAAACCGCGGATGTCTGCTTTAACAACATTCATGACTGCGGTCTTCTTAGTTGTGATTGGAACGTACCTCATTTTTATTGCTGGTAGCATTATTGTCCTTAAACTCCTGCAAAAAAATAAAGGATATTACTATCGCCCTCGCCACTTTATCGCGGTTTCCGGAATGTTACAACGGATGGAACAAAATGGCGCTAGTCTTGCAACGATTTGTTTACTCTGTAGCTCTGTCCTTGTAATTTTATTTACATCTTTAACTATGTATGCCGGCATTAATGATACGGTCAATTCTTATGCCCCACGCGACCTTACAATTATCACCTCGCAGAAACTTACTGCACAACAAGAATCGACCATCAATTCTGTTGCCAAAAAACACCATGCTCAACTTAATAAGCCTGTTACCTTTACAACGAGCGCTCCGCAATACGGCTACTGGGAAAATAATCATTTCATCAACCAGGGTGATTTACAGGATATGACTAATCAAACTACCAATACGGTCATTACCATGTCGACAGCAACTTATAATCGGATTGCGGATAAACATGTTAAATTAGCAGCAAATAAGGCTTTGATTTATTCCCCTGCTAAAGAACATCGTGGTACTTTACAGATTGGTTCGCAAAAATACCAAGCTACTCCTATCCATGACTTTAACTACTACTTTAATCCAAGTCACGCTATTTATTCACCAATTTTTATAATCACAAATAAACTTCCGGCAAACACTACCACAATTAACTTCACAGGAATTAATTATCGCTTAAACGGCAGTAAGAAAGCTCATCTTAACTTTGAAAATGATCTTCAAGCCCAGCTTCACTTGCCAAACCAAGCATATTCTTCCCGGACAAACCTTCGTAGTCAATTGACCAGTCTCTATGGCGGAATCGTCTTTTTAGGAATTCTCATTAGCTTTGCCCTAGGAATCACGACAACTGTTGTAATTTACTTTAAACAAATTACTGAGGGTTATGAAGATCAATATCGCTTTAAGACTATGCAGCAAGTTGGTTTAAGTGAGAAAGAAACAACCAAGAGTATTCATAGTCAAGTATTGATGGTCTTCATGTTGCCAGTAGTTGGTGCAATAATTAATCTTTGCTTTGCGATTCCTGCAATTCGACAAATTCTAATTCAATTTAATTTCTATAATGTTCGATTGATGGCGATAATAGCCGTATCAATCACTCTTGTCCTCCTATGCCTTTACTTTGCTATTTATGGACTTACTACCAGAATGTACCGAAAAATCGTTGCACAAGGTTAAATACTATAAATTGACATTTCTTATTTTAACGGTTACACTTTAATTACTATAAATAAGTACGGCCGATAAATGAGGAGATGTCGTTCATGATTCTTATTAACACCACCATCATAGAAAAACTTACAAGCTGTTGCTAAACTACTCACGACAGATTAGACTGCCCTTATTTAGGCGTGATTAATCTATGTTATTGTTTAGTGACAGTTTTTAGTTTGATTTAAATTATATCGAGGTGATTTCATGACGGCCGATCCATTAAGAATAGGAATTCTTAACTTAATGCATGACAAAGTAGATACTCAACTGCGATTTACAAAAGTACTTTCTGAGGGACCCTACAATGTTGATGTACAATACTTTTACCCTCAAACACACTATACTTCTCGCCCTGTCCCTGACCTTGTTCAAAAGATTTCCCAACCTTTAGATTTAAAACAAGTTGCCACAATGGATGCTTTTATTATCACCGGCGCCCCAATCGAACAACTTACATTTGAAGAAATTACGTATCTTGATGAGATTCATCAACTGATTGACGTATTAGTTGCCAATAATATTCCGCAACTTTACGTGTGCTGGGGAGCGATGGCGGCGGCTAACTACCTTTATGATATTCCCAAATTTCAATTACCTGAAAAAATTTTTGGAGTCTTCCACAATTATTTGCGCGCGCAAGACCCCCTCTTAAAAGGATTACCTGATGGGTTTCTTGCTCCCCATGCTCGTTATGCCGAACTCGATATTGACAAGATTATGGAAGATTCACGATTAGTTATTAATGCTGTGACCAAAAATAACTTCTTATTCTCGTTCCGCGCTCGAGAAAAGAACCAATACTTTCTTTTCTCCCATCTTGAATACGGAAAGGATGCCCTTTTAAAGGAATACTTACGAGAACGGAATGCTAATCCCGGCGTTGAGTATATTAAGCCGCAAAACTACTTTCGCGATCCGCTTCATATGAAAGATCCCGAATTCAGCTGGGAAACTACCCAACGAGTGTTCTTTGATAATTGGCTTCATTCAGTTGCGGACCACATAGCTACACAACAATTTGTAAAGGAGTAATTAATATGACGAAAATCACAAATTCAATCGTAAATTTAATCGGTAACACTCCGATTGTTAAGTTAAATCGCGTTGTTCCTGAAGATGCAGCAGACGTCTATGTAAAACTTGAATTCTTTAATCCTGGTGGTTCAATTAAGGATCGGATTGCCCTTGCCATGATTGAAGAAGCTGAAAAAGCTGGTAAATTACAAGCAGGTGGCACCATTGTCGAACCAACCTCTGGAAACACTGGGGTTGGTTTAGCAATGGTTGCCGCTGCCAAGGGATACCATCTTGTCATCACCATGCCAGAAACAATGAGTGTTGAACGCCGGAAACTCATGCAAGGTTATGGAGCCGAACTTATTCTTACTCCCGGTGCCGACGGAATGAAGGGTGCAATTGCAAAAGCAGAAGAACTCGTTAAAGAAAAAGGCTACTTTATGCCAATGCAATTTGACAATCCAGCAAATCCAGCAATTCACGAAAAAACTACAGGAAAAGAAATTCTTGACGCATTTGGCGATGATATTCCTGACGCATTTGTTGCTGGGGTTGGTACTGGAGGAACACTTACTGGGGTTGGTCATGCATTGAAAAAAGCTAATCCTAATGTTCAGGTTTATGCTCTTGAACCAGCAGAATCTCCAGTATTAAAAGAAGGAAAAGGTGGCAAGCACAAAATTCAAGGGATCAGTGCTGGCTTTATCCCGAAAGTTCTTGATAATGATGTTTATGACGGAATCCTCGAAGTTAAGAGTGATGACGCAATTGCGATGGCACGTGAAGTCGGTCATCAAGAAGGAATTCTTGTTGGTATCTCAGCTGGTGCTAATATCAAAGGTGCGATTGAAGTTGCCAAAAAGCTTGGTAAGGGTAAGCAAGTTATTACTGTTGCTCCTGATGGCGGTGACCGTTACCTTTCAACAGAATTATTTAATTACTAAAAATTAAAAAGGAAAGAGACTAAGATATTTTTAATCTCTTTCCTTTTTTCTATTGACCGCGACCTTACGTCATTAGCTACACTTAATAATTTGATGACTTCTGATCAATGTAATGTTTCACTACAGTGTAATAAGCACTGTTATATTGAAGAATATTATTAATGAAAAATGACCAAGAGCACATAAAATTCTGCTTCTTGGTCATTTTTCGATTCTTTATAAAATTGGTGAAAGTAAGCGAGAAAAGTATTGCTTGAATTTCCGCCACTTTGATTGATTAGCAAAATACTCAGGAGTAAGTAAAGTACTCTTTTTCATATCATTTTCAAAGTCTTTCTTTAACTGCGCTGTTAGTTTTTCATTGTACGCAAATGCATTGACTTCAAAATTAAGTCTAAAACTACGGTAATCCATATTTGCCGAACCAACAGAAGCAATGTTGCTCCCACTAACCATCGTCTTTGAATGAATAAAGCCATTATCGTACTTGTAAACTTTTACCCCATTGTTCACTAAGTATTTAGCATAATATTCCGTTGCCCGATAAACAAATGGATGATCAGGCATGCATGGGATCATAATTCGGACGTCAATTCCACTTCTTGCGGCAATTACTAATGCTTCCAGCACTGAATCTTCTGGAATAAGGTATGGTGATTGAATATAAACATATTTTCGCGCTGAGCTAATAATTGATTCATATCCCCGTCGAATCGAATAATTTTCATTATCCGGTCCAGAAGATACGATTTGCATTGGAACCTCATCTGGATCGCCATCTGGTGCAACCAGTTCAAAATTCTTAAATTCTTTTTCAAGGTCAATTTTCTTTTTATGAGTTTTCCGACAAGTTGTATTCCAGTCCATCGCAAACCGCACCGTCATCATCATCGTTGCTTGTCCGACGACACGAAGATGGGTATCACGCCAATAACCAAACTTCGGATCTTCGCCAAGGTATTGATCACCGATATTGAATCCACCAATATAACCAATCTTGCCATCGATAATAGCTAGTTTACGGTGAAGATGGTAGTTTAACCGTGGCGTTTGAAAATAAGCTTTGGCAGCGGCAATAAATGCTTGCGCTTCTCCACCCAACTCTTCTAAATGCTTAAAAAATTTGAAAGTAGTTCCATGAGACCCACTTAAGTCATAGAGAACGCGGACTTTTACTCCTCGGGCAGCTGCATCTTCTAAGGCTGCCAACACCCGCTTCCCTAGATTATCAGCATAAAAGGAATAGTATTCAATATATACATGATCAGTTGCATGATTTATATCATCAATTAACTTATCAAACTTCTTTTTCCCATCAATAAATACGTGAACTTTATTATTAAAGGTTACTACTGAATCATTCAAACTCAAAAAAAGGTTAACCAACTGGCGATCGCGTGACAACCGGCTCCCTTTTGGCATTAACTCATGCTCTTCACTTAGCTTTCGTTGCTTTTCAAGATATTTGGTCCGTAATTGTTTTTGCTCATCTTGAATACTAAATATCTCATCATGGGATAATTGTCGTCCCACAAAAAGATATAGGATAAATCCAACTACTGGCAAAATAGTTAAGACTAATAGCCAAGCCCAAGTTGATGCAATATCCCGACGACTACGAAAAACGGTCCATACTGCAAAAGCAATGTTAATTAACCATAGGACTTCAATAATGCGGCGAACAACATCCCATGTCCAAACAATATCCATAATTTAATAATCTCCCTAGTAGTATTACTGATTCATTATAGCCATTATTTGCTTACTTTTCAGCAGGTTCAGAGATTATTTTCGATAAAAACGACGAAGGGCAAAAGATAAGCCGATCGCTAAAAGTCCGTACACTGCACCTACATAGCCAAGCATCGTTAAATTAGCAAAGTTAACAGTCGTCGAAGCAGTGAAGGATCCAAGTGAAATTCCAACATTAGCGAAAATCGAAATTAATGATGTTGCTAAAGCTAATGACTGCGGATATTCTTTTTCTGCCACACTAATAAATACCAGTTGGATAGTTGTTCCATATATAATTACAACGACACAAAGAGCTGCTAGAACAAGCATTCCTGTAATCTTATTTCCTAATGCAATCCCAAGAACAAGACTTAAGATTGTCATGAGAATAAAGACAATCGGCAGTTTCTGAACCCCATTGTGACTCGCAACGATTCCAGCAATTTCGTTACCAATAATACTCATTACCCCTAAAAGAAGCAGCAACCAATTTAGACTAGTTAAGCTAAAGCCCATCACAGTAGTAATTAGCGGCCGAACATAAGTATAGAAAGTATACTGGAGGCTTAAAACAGCCACCGTGATTCCAATTCCTAATAAAACACGGTGATCTTTTAATAACGCTAACTGTTCTAAAATGCTCCCTTTAACTTGAGGTGTATCACGAGGAGTAAGCCAGGCTAACAACGCAAACACAATTAATGTTAATCCCGAAATGATCCAAAAACTATCATGCCAGGAAAGTAACGTTGCGATGGTTGTACCAAGAGGAACCCCAATGACCGACGCAATACTAAAACCTGCGCCGACCCACGCTAGAACCATTGGCCGCTTGTCCATTGGGGTAATTATACTAACTAGCAAGTTAATTAATGAAATAATGGTTCCAGCAACAGCGGCAGTAATAATTCGCGCAAATAGGAGCCAGCCAAGTGTTGGTGCCATCGCAGTTAAAGTATTACCAATAAAAAAGACGGTCATTAATAGCATAAGAAGCTTATAGCGATTCCAATTGCTAGTTAAGGTAGTAATAATTGGCGTACTAATCGCATAGACTCCTGCAAAAGCTGTCACCAAAAAACCAACTGTGGAAAGTGGAACATGATAACTCCGTGCAATATCTGATAAAACGCCCACAACCATAAACTCATTACATCCCAGCATAAATGCAACAAGAATAAAAGTGAACGATCGCAATTTAGCGTGCTTCACAATAAACCTCCTTTTTAAAACAAAAAATTTTCTGGAAAAAGTCAATCCAGAAAATTATAAACGTTTAACAATTAATTTCCAATAGTTTTGAACTATTTAGCTTAATAAAGTTGTGATTGATAAGCAGCAAAGGTTTTATCATCAAAGCAAACCATCGTTACTTGATCAACACAATTGGCAGTAGGGAGAAAATCTTTAATTGTTTTAATCGCAATTTTTGCTGCCCTTTCAAGCGGGAAAGCATATACCCCTGTACTGATTGAAGTAAAGGCAACCGTCCGACATAAATGTTTATCAGCCAACAGCAAACTATTGTGATAAGAATTGGCTAACAATTGATCTTCACCATTATCACCACCATGCCAAATTGGTCCAGGCGTGTGAATAATGAATTTGGCTGGCAAGTTAAAACCGCCAGTTATCCGTGCTTCTCCAGTTGGACATCCATGAAATTTTTCACAGGCACCATATAACGCTGGGCCAGCTGCTCGATGAATCGCACCATCTACACCTCCGCCACCCATTAAAGTTGTATTAGCGGCATTAACGATTGCATCAACTTTTATTTTGGTAATATCTCCTTTGATTGCGCTAATTACTGACAATAAAATCAACCCTTTCGCTTTTTAAACTGTGGATATAGCCAGACAGTGCAAGTTAAACATAATGCTACCAATATATTTCCTGTTAATGCACCACAGATATATCCAATTCCATTGTCATTTATTGGAACATTGATTGGAAATGTTAACCTTACTTCTAATAATGTTATTATCAGCCACGTTATCCAAAATCCAGGCTTATTTTTTATTTTAGACCAATCAGCATAACTGACTAATATTATAAGACTAGAAACAATAATAAAAGAAATAATCGTAAATAGCGGTTTTGGTAAGTAATTACTTAAAAAAGGTAAAATTGGTTTTAATACTATAACTACAGCGCCAATAATATTCAAAAAATAACAAAGAACAAAAATTTTATCTACTCGTTTATTCATAGTGTGCTCTTCTTTATAGTTATTTATCATCTCATGATCCTCCCGTAATAAATCATCCAAACTAACATGGTAGAGATCACTTATTTGAACCAACATAAAAATATCAGGATAACTCCGACCATTTTCCCAACTAGAAATTGTTTTACGCGAGATCAATAATCGTTCTGCGACATCCTGCTGAGTCCATTCTTTTTGACGACGATATAATTTCATTTTATCGGCAAATTTCAATAAGTTCTCCTACCTTCAATTAAATTTATTTCCCGGGAAATTAACTATGCTTAAACTTTACCGAAGAAGACGATATTTGTCACGCTAAGAATCATAGCAAACAAAAAGGCTGGAGAAACTTCCAACCTTCTGTAAATCTTAAATTACCAAATATGAACCCGATCTTCTGGCGCCCGGTACATTTCATTCCCAGGCTTAATGTCAAATGCTGTGTAGAAGTCATCGAGATTTTCTGCTTGAATATTAGCACGTAATTTTTGCGGTGCATGAACATCAATTGAAAGCAGTAATTGCATGTACTGTTCCGTTGCCTTCATTCGCCAAATAGTTGCCCAGTTAATAAAGAATTCTTGGGCATTGAAGTCCGCTTCAGTTTTTGCTGCTTCAAGTGCACAACTGAGGCCTCCTGCATCGGCAATATTTTCAGAAACCGTGAGCTTCCCGTTTACCTTTTGACCAGCAAATGGGATCCCATCAAATTCTTCAATCATCTTTTGAGCTAATTGCTTAAAGTGTGCAGAATCTTCATCTGTCCACCAGTTATTAAGATTTCCAAACTCATCAAATAATGACCCGTTGTTGTCAAAGGCGTGAGAAATTTCATGGGCGATTACTGCGCCAATTCCACCATAATTTTGGCTGCTGCTTTGTTTCAACGAGTAGAACGGTGCCTGTAGGATTGCCGCTGGGAATACAATGATATTCTTAAATGGGTGGTAGTAAGCATTGACTGTGGCCGCACTCATTTCCCACCGCATCCGATCAACAGGTTTATTCCAACGACTGAATAATTCTTTATTAGCCGTCACTGTTAATTGATTTAAGTTTGCAATCAAAGATTCCTCTTCATCAACCTTAAATTGATCATAAAGAGCAGGAATCTTATCTGGATACCCAACTTGAATGCCCAGTTTATCAAGCTTGAGGATAGCCTTATCACGGGTATCCTTACTAAGCCATTGATTATTGGTCAAGCGTCCCTTATAGACTTTAATCATTTGCTCAACCATATGGTGCACGTCTGCCTTGGCTTGCGGTCCAAAGTACTTCTTCCCATAATAATCCCCAGCTACTTGGCTAAACATGTCACGTGCTAGATAGAACGCAAATTTACGCTGACTAACTGGTTTCTTGCTTCCAGAAAGTGCTCGACCATAACGTCCATTGATTTCACGCATTTCATCATCAAGGTAACTAGCATTTTCGCGAATAACACGAATTAATGCCCAGTTTTTAAAGAGCTCAAAGTTACCTTGTAAGATCTTATTCAGGGCCTTAAAATATTCTGGTTCTGTCACAATTACCTTTTCCGGTTCTTCCCCAACTAACTGCTTAATTATTGCCGCAATATCAAGTTGGTCAGTCGCACTGGCTAGTTCTGCAACCGTTTGTGGATTATACATCTTACTATAATCAGCCGCTTCTTCAGCACTCTTTACATTTGGCGCAAGAAGGGCATCGAATTTGATTGCATCATCAATAATCTTTTTTGCTTCTTCTTTGCTATACCCCAGCTTATCCATCAAGGCTTCCACCATTGAAGACCACAATTGGAGTAATTGATCGTGCTGAGCCTTCTTTTCTGCTTCATAGTAGCTCTTATCAGGCAAAATAAGCGATGGTGATGAGGCAAATAAAGCATAAACAGTCGCATTCTTCATATCAGCGTCAATATCAAAACTAATCGGTGAAGGCATCCCTGCTAAAATCCAGTTCTTCCATTGAGATTGGTAATCTTCATATGAATTAAGATTTTCTACACTTGCTAACATCCGTTTAAGCGGTTGCGGGCCAACCTTCTTACGCCAATCAAACTTTTTAGCGAGGCGATATAGCTTAATCATCTCATTAAACCGCGAATCATCAGACTTTTCCTTCCCCGTTGCATAGGCATCAAAGTCATACATCAGCTGCTTGTCAATCTCATCAACGAGGTCATTGAAGCCCCCAGTAGCTGGCTTATCATCAGGAATCTTCGCCGTCTTTAGCCATTCCCCGTTTACTGCTTCGTATAAGTCGTCTTTAATTAATTCGTTATTCACTGCCATGTGCAGGGCCTCCTTAAAAGGTTACATTACTTACTATTATACTATGCCTACTATAAATTCACGTAAATTTGCTTCAATCTAAAAAAGGACTTAATAAAGTTTTCCGGGCACTTTCTGAAAACCATGAGTCATGTTGCATCATTAATTGATTTACTTCCTGGTAACTGCTTAAGTCAACCTTGCCCTTAATCAATCCAGCAATTTGGAGCTGCCGAGCAAATTGAACATCTGCGGACTGGAGAACATTGCGAAAGATCGGCTGCTCATCTGGATCCCACCGTTTATTAAGAAGACCAATTGCTCGCTCATATTCCTTGCTATGGGTAAGTACCTTTTGCATGGCTTGTGGATTTAAAATTGTCGTCATCAATTATCCCCTCATTTCTAATACTCTTCCCGGTGGCTCTTTTACTGATAATTGATTAGCCTTTGTCATCATTAGCCAATAAACATTTTGATAATGATAATTATTGATTCGTTCCTCTCCCCACCCATCAGTAATAATGATAATTATGCGATTTCGTTTAGTTAGGTGGTGCAGATGGAGATAGTCAAAAACACATTGAAAACTTGTACCCCCGCCACCAGTTCGTCTAAAATCAAGTTTTTTACCATCATGTAGTTTTTGCTTGGCAGTCACCCGGGCATCAAACGAGTAAACGTTAGCTGTCAGTTTCGTTTTCTTAAGCATCTTTTCAAGCGTCGTTAGTGTTTGAACGATTTCTTGATCGGTGACTGATCCGGAATTATCAACAAAAATGTCAACAGCCGGATCCAATCTCGTAACTTTGCCAGGCAAATCCATTCGCAATGGTTGCCGGCGATTAAAGCGAGCATGCGAATTAACTTGTCCTCGTGCAATCAACCCAAACTGATGCCTAAGAACCTGCCGCCAATCAACTATTTTGGTTTGGTGCGCTTTTTGCAACTGTGCTTTTACATTTCCTGGTAATAAACCGCGATCTCGTTGCGGGGTTTGCTTCCAAGAACGATTCAAAATCCGCTTAATATTCGCTAAGCGTACGACCTGATTGCTGACCTGTTGACTTGTCTTAGGTTCCTGCCAGCCGTTATGAGTATCGGCTGTTTTAACCTCATCTGCCGTTGCATTTTCCTTTTGTTTGCTGCCATTCAAATTAAGGCCTGGCTGATGTAGTTTTTCTTGTTGTTCAGCAGGCAGCTGTTCTAATATATTGAGATAATCCTGCGAATCTAATTTTGGCATTAGCTTTTGACGAAGAACCTTTTCCAATTGGCTAAGGGTTACTGTTCCCTGGGGTGACTCAGTTAAATACTGGTTTACCGCTACATCGGTTGCAATCTGGACTAAATCTTGATGAGGATAAGAAGCATAACGTAATGGATGCATCCAGATAAGGTGAAGGGCTTCATGTTCTAATAAGCTTTGAAGTTCATCATTACGAACGTGCACTAACTTTTCTGGATTAATAACCAGTACAAGGTGATTGTCTTCCCACCTCAATCCCATCATTGCGGGTAACTGTAAATCATTCTCTCGTGGAAGTTGTAATAACACTTCTCCGAAAAGGCGCTGTTTTTGAAGGATGCTAATAATTGCCTTCCTAATCTGTTGTGCGGACGTTACATGATTATCGCTTCCGTCATTTTGATGTAACCGTGCCAGGAAGTCACCTAAACTCATCGATTATCACCACGCGTCGCAACCTCCGCAAAATATTGATAAAGTTGCGCTACAGAGCCTTGGGGATGTTTGATGGCTTGTTCATACATTGCTTGCAAGAGGTCAATGAAATCTTCACCAACTGTTTGAACAATCGCATACTGACCATCCTCACTAACTAATTGGAGATACTTAATAAATAGAGCTGCCTCTTCTTCAGATGCCAACTTAGGACTGAGCCATGACCGTAATACTTGAATTTTGGTTGCTTCATCAGCATTTTCAAACTGCTCCTTGCCATTTTTAGCATCTTTCAAGATCGCTACTGTAAGCTCTTGACCCTGTGCAAGGACAAACTGAGCAAAGGCCACCCCTACTTCGTCACCTAAGTCACCACTAAATATATCTGCAGCAAGTTCTTTTTGCATTTTCTGATCTAACGCCTGTAATTGATCAAGATTGCGGGAAACTCTTTCCCAAGCACGTGGCGTGGGAGCCAAATCTTCATTGTTCGGATCAATAACTAATAATTGTTCAGGGTATTGCGTAAGATAGGCGGAAACAAGGTCATTAATTCCAGCGGTCTTGGCCCATTTTAACCATTCAGCCGTCGAACTCGTCATTACTAAACGAACTGTCCGATCTTTAATTGCAGCATCCCCAGTCGCAACACCATATTCACGATCGGTAAAACCTGTCATCGTAGAATCGGGATTCTCCGCAATAATGATCCGCACTGTGGAAGGCAACCGCAAAGAATTAATCTTTCGTTGAAGGACAAGGTTCATTAGTTCACTTTGAACAGCTTGCGTTCCGCGATTAAATTCATCTAAAAACCAAATAATTGATTGATTAGGATGGGCTTCGGCATACTTAATAATGCTGACCAAAGTTTCAGAGTAACCAAATTTCACATTTGCAAGGCGACCGTAATTTTTCGTTTCAACAAAGGATTCGCTGGTCAAGGGAGGAACCGGAATTGCAAGGTCTCCTTTTTCACTTAAGCTGACAACCGTAGTAAATAATGCCGCATTCAGATTAGCAGCAATTTCACGAACTAAAGCAGATTTACCGATGCCCGCATCCCCGACAATATTCGGAACATTACCCGCATCAAGAACAACAGGAACTGCCGTTAATAGTTGTTGATAAGTTAGCGCCATTATTTACCCCTTCCAGCCATGACATTCCAGATCCATGTCTTGTTTTTTCACGTTTGATACATAGGGATTGCCTTTTACATAAAAGCGGCGTGGACTTAACCCGTCCTTTCCCTTTAAATTAACTCCAATCCGCGCAGAAATAGCTATTTCTCCAGGAATTTTATAATTATGTAAATCAACCGTTAGTGGACTTGTTTCCATTGGCTGCCCGTCTAAGTCTCGTGAATGAATTCCAAGAGCTTGTACTAATTTACCGGGACCGTTAGTAATATTTACCCCTGACATGTGCCGATTTTCGATCATTTTATCGATGTTTAGCGCCGGTTCTATTCCGCGAAGTAAAATTCCTTGAGGTTCTTCTGCATCCTGAACCACAATATCAAAACAATAATGTCCACGGATTTGGTATAGGTAGATATTCCCGGGCATCCCATACAAAGATTCCGAGTAGCCAGTGCGTCGTCCGTTAAAAGCATGCGATGCAGAATCTTTTTCTCCTAAATATGCTTCTGTTTCAACAATATAACCACCAATGATTCCACTTTTAGTTTGGTATTTTACTAGTTTCCCTAAAAGATCCTTCGCAATTTCGACTGTGGGCCGTCCAGTAAAAAATTGTTGATATTTTGTTAGCATATTTATTTTCCTCCTAAAAAGAACTATCCTAAACATAACACTAATTAAAGGAGATTGGCATGATGGAACTAAAAATTGAACGAATCTATACTAAACCTGTTGATTTAGATGGTTATCGTATCCTCGTTGACCGCATTTGGCCACGCGGGATTTCAAAAGAAAATGCACATCTTGATAAGTGGCTCAAAGAAGTCGGACCCAGTACTGAGCTTCGGAAATGGTTTGGTCATGATGTGGCTCGCTATCCAGAATTCAAAGAACGTTATCTAGCAGAATTAACCAACAATCCTGTTTACTATAATTCATTAAAGGCAATTGTCCAAAGTCAGTTGCCAAGCCAAAACGTTATTCTCCTTTACGGGGCAAAAGATGAAGAACATAATCAAGCAGTTATTCTTGCTGACAAGCTTCGAAAAGATTTACAACTAATATAAATCAATAATTTTGTATTTTTTAGGAATAATTTGTTTTATAATAAAATATGAGGATTTTATTCATAATTCTCTATTACCCATTGTTTCACTGATCTAGTTATATAAAAACCTTTTGAAGGTAGCGCTATCTCAAAGGTTTTTTATAAGCTTTTTTAGTGACCTTTTCTAATCGTGCAATTAGAATTACGGGTATCAATAACCCCCTAGTTTCATTTTGAAACAATTATCTGATAAGGTGGAAGTCTATTATTGAAGTGGTAGGTAGACTTCTGCTTTATATTTTTAAATCAATTATTTATCAGCCCAACTACGACCATCAAGCTCACCAGCGGCATTGACTAGGCGTTGTGCTTGTTTAAGCATTAACTGATCTAACGCCCGGTAAAAAGCTTGATCTTCATATGTTGGGCTATTTTTCATTAATTTTGTTAGTTCTTCATGTGCCCATTGTTGATTCTCATTCATTTTTAGTCATCCTCTTTTTCTCGTAGCCAGCCGATAGAAGTGTGTAAATCATCTAGCTCTTCTTGTTGGTCTTGTAAAAGTGCCAATAATTGTTCTAATTTAGCTTGTTGAAGAAGATCTGACTCTTGAGCAATTTTAACGTTAAGGTGGTCAATAAACCATTGCGTCTGATCGCTAAAATGCAAGAATTTATCTAAGGTCAAATATTGCTGATAGTGGATAAATAATAACTGTCGCTCTTCTTCACTCTGTTGGGCAAATTGATAGATCGGTAATGGTGGTAAATACTTCATCTCCATTGCGTGCGCTAAAGCCTGATATGGTCGTAAAATTTCAGCAATTGTATATCCTTGACTGGCGCCTGGTTGAAAGGCAGAGGCAGAATGAGCAACCGTCGTAACAATCCCCAATTCACGGCCTTTTAGCAAATAGCTACTTGTAAGTTGTGAATTCCATACCTCATCAAGCCATTGCTTTAAGATTGCTGGCGCACTATACCAATACAGCGGAAATTGAAAAATAATTCGGGTTGCTGATTTAAGTAATTCCTGCTCTTGAGAAATATCAAAAGGTGTTTTTAATTCATGCCACATAACGTTATTTTCATTATCAGCGGCTGCCTTTAAAAACGATTCAGTCGATGAATTTGCAAGTTGAGGGTGCGCCACTATCACCAGTGTTTTCATCAATTTCACTCCTTTAATTCTACAAGACCTTGTTTCAGTACATCTTCTGTAACATCGACAGTTAAAAATCGTTGCAGCGGCGTTTCACTATGACGATCCTTAAAAGCCATTGGTTCTGCTTTTAGAATTACAACAGTCAAGTTATTTTCCGTCAGCATTAACTGACCTGGATGATTAAATTTTCCCTTAGTATGTTTTCCAGTCCGCCAAGTATGTAATTTTGCCTCGCCATTTTGGTCAAACTTTAACTGGTACTTTCCACTAGCATCTGTTTCCACGGGAATTCCGGTAAACTTTTGAACATCATACTTATCTTTTTTACTCATAATATATCCTTCTTAATAATTAATCTAATTTTACAGTTCCGCTTTTAATTGGTCCGCATAGGTATTAACCTCATCCTGTTGGTCTTCACTTGTGTAGTAATTATTTATCAAATTCGTAACAGTGGTATGCGTAGTAGTCATTGGTGCCCCTGCCACACTTTGATTTTCAGTTGGTTCAATCATTTTAATTGTGACATCATTGCCTTTACGTTTAAACCAAATATAGCTAGTCGGATCCCCTTGTGTTGTTACATATTGATAATCCGCAACTTCACCATAACCATAATGTGTTCCATAATACATTTCACCATTTTGAACTCCTGCCTTAAACCAATCAGGGTTCTTTAACAATGCAACTAATGTTCCTAGCTGCTGAGTAGTTAATCCATCCTTATCCGTAATTGTAACTTTACCACGCATATCAATAATTTGGGTATTTTTTGCCACTTTCAAAACACGGTTAACTTCCCCATGAGTTTTGGCATACGTCACCATTTCAGCGAGTGTTACTCCTGTTTTGCGAATACCGTTACTACTGTTCGCATAGTAAACCTTATTCCCGACGATTGTATAGTAGGTTGAATTTAAACGATCGCCATCTTCATCACTTGCGGAAGTTAATTTAATCGTGTATAAAACTTTGGCGTCCTTAGGATAAGTCTTAGTAGAAGGTCCCTCTCCCCAAGGCACTGCCTCTTTATCATAAATCTTAACCGTTGCTCCCTGATTGTTATTTTCCATATCAGCAGAATAGTCGTAATCATTCGCTCCTGGCATATGCGCATCCCGATAATACAACACAAGCGCAGCAATCTGCTCAGGCGTTAATCGTTCAGCGTTTAGTGCTGCATCATCCCTTGTTTGTTGTGTACTCGATAAAGAACTAGTCACACTGCTTGTTGATCCATTAGTACTTGAGGATGTTCTTCCACAAGCCACCATGACCATCATCGTCAATGAAAGCATCAAAATTAGTGCTATTTTTCTCATAAAGATACTCCCCACAGATCTTATACTTAGAGCCTTATTATACCTTAATCTTTAGGAGTTACCTAAAAAGCCTCCATGATTGATTTGGAGACTTCCTTCTCATTTTATTCAGCAAAATAATCCTTAATTTTCTTGTCTGACAAGTTAAACTTTTCTTTTATTTCTTTTCTGATTGTTGTTTCATCAATATTCAGCTCTCTCATTGCCAAAATAGATGTTTTAATTATTGTCTGCTGATTTTCGTGTAGTTTTTGTTCTCTTTCTTGAATTAGCTGTTCTTTTTCTTTAAGTCGATCCTGACCTTCTTTAATTTCACGTTTACCTTTCTGGAGCTCTCGTTTTCCCTTTTGAAGCTCTCGTTTTCCTTCTAGAAGTTCACGTTTGCCATCCCGTATCTTACGTTCACCCTCACGAATCTTTTTCTCGCGCATTTCTTGATCCATTTCATATACTGAACGTCGCATGTATTCCGACCTCCATTTCCGATTCCGCTTTACAACTGCTATTCTCTCCTTTAATTTTACGACAAGCGGATCGGTTGCTTCAACTTTTCGTTGGGCAATCATATCTAAAAACGCCTGCATCTTAGGATCAACATCGTGACGCAAGGAAGGGACGTTAAATAAGATATCGGTTTGTCCGTCTTCTATAATTTGTTCGGGAATTTCATCAATATGCTTATGTAATACATAACGTTGCTGGCCAAGCTGGAATGGATCAAAATTGCAGAAGAAAATCACATAGGAATCATCAGCTTGTTCATATGGCTGTCCTTTATCATAAGCCTCCATTGAGCTGGCAGTTTGATAATAACGAATTCGTTTAGCGATATTGTGGTGGTCAGCTACTTGCATCTCAATATCATAATGGTTACCTTGTTCGTCGGTCGTATAGATGTCAAAACGCACTGCCTTAGCATCAGGAGCGACAGCAAACTCTTGCTGATTATTAGGCAACTTAATCTTTTTAATATGCAAGTCCGGTAAGATCCGACGTAAAACTTCTAAACAAATATCATAATCAAGCATCACCTTATTGAAGATATAGTCATCGGCTAAGCCTGCCATCTCCCACTTTTTACGCAAGAATTCATTCATCCTTATGACCCTCCTGTTAGATAGTTCTATAAAGATATATACGTAAAAGACAAGGATTTGCACTTTTTTACTCAATATTTTTCCAATGTATCATTAATGCATATTAATAATGCTTTATCTTTTGGCTATGGATAAGATTCGACTATAATAGAGAGTGAAAAGTAAATCTTCTTTATTAGGTATTATCTATGGTATGTGTAGATAGGATGTTGAAAGGAAGTAATACTATGTTCGACGTTATCTTTTGGATTCTTGCAATCTGGTTTGTAGTAAACGTTGTATGGATGTGGTTTGCCCTTAACAATCAAATTCTACAAAAGACATTCGCATGGATTAATGTATGTGCTATCGTAATTGGTTTTTGGGTATACTACGGCATGACACACGACGGCAACGTACTTAATGGCTGGTTCCTTACAATGAATTGGGTCAACATTGCAATTGCTGCTATCCAATTCTACTTTGGTTATCGTGAAAATAACGTTACCCACAACGGTCACACAACCGCATGATTGATTTACTTTTCAATTACAGGGCTATGGCTTAGGGTCATGGTTCTTTTTAGTAAAAAAGAAGAGAGTGTGGAAAAAACTTCAGTTTTTTCCACACTCTCTTCTCAATTTTCCGGCTTGATGACTTAAACTATTTAAATTCTAAAACATATAAAAGCAATTTATTACTATACACTGAAAATACACTTACTTCTTCCCAAACAAAGCTGCCATCTTTGCTGCTACTTCGGGATCAAGATTATCGGCAAGCGTACTTTCATTTGATTTTTGTTCATTTTGCTGATTGGTGATCGTCTGCTTAAGGTCATCAATGACTGCTTGTTCACCAACTTCAATCGGATTAACCGTTAATCGGCCACCTGCTGCATCAGCATGACCGCCACCATTAAAGTATTTTTCAGCAAATTTAGCCACATCTAACTTTCCGTTGCTTCGAAGCGACACGCTAACCGGACTGACTACCAAGGCCGCGTCGACTTCTGGATGTTGCACTAATAATTCGTGGGCAATTTCAGATTTATAGTCACTTGCATATACGACCCCAAACTTATGATCATCGATATCTGTAATTAAAACATCTTTCAAATGGCTCTTAAGGTACTTTGCCCGCCGTTCGTTTAGGGTCCGAATCAACAACCGATTTTCTTCCTGATATTGTTGCCAACTGGTATTAAAAACATTTTGGACAAACTCTTCCGAATCTTGGAGGGGGTAAAACCAAAAGAGCTGATCAAGATTATCGGCATCAATTCGTTCCTGCTCATTCATTTCTGGATCATTTTGCCAATCCCAAGTATCATATGCCCGAATCAATTCCACAAGATAAGCAAGATCTTTTTGCCGTTGCTCATCAACCTTCGCAAAAGACGATTGTTGTTTTAACCAATCCCATACCAAGCTTGTGGCACTTGGGTTAACTGTTGGATCAGCAGGTACGATACTATTGGCCGCATACTTTTGTCGTAGTTCTGCTTCACTTTCATGATGATCAAAGACAAGCCAATGATTAGCGAAACGTTCATTCAATAACTTAAATGAATAATCACTATCTGGCGTCATATCCATGATGTAAACATCTGTAAATCGCCCTACTTCTGCTGTTTGCATCCATCGACTTAATTCTTCATCGATTCGTCCAGCGCCACAGTTTGTCATATCAAACTCTGTGTCTTCAAACATTACTGGTTGTAGTGTTTTTAATAATAATGGAGCCCCGAATCCATCTAAATCATTGTGGGAAAATAATTTTATTAACCGTTGTGCCATTTTCGATCCTCGCAATTCTGATTTTGTTTCTTATTATACCGTAGAAAATCGGCTAAACCACACTTAATTACTGACATCACGCTAACGAACTGCTATCATTGAAATTAGTAACTTATTTTAAGAAAGGAAAACAATATGGAAGTTTATGATTATCGTCAAGAATTGATTGACCTCTTAAATAATACCGCTGATGATCCACAAAGCTTACTGCAGACACAGCGGAGTCTTACCACCATTCTTAATATTTTAAATCATTATCAGGAAAGCAAACCCGTTAAACAAAATGCACCTCGGTTTGTTCAACGCAAAGTTCAATCATCAAACGAGTTGCCTCCGCAAGCACGCAAAACATTGAAGTCACTGCTTACCGGTCCAGCTAATGATGAAGAAAAGTCAACATCAATAACAAGCTCCGCTACATCTTCTTCAGTTGAAGCACCAAAAGAAATCACCGAAGAAGAACGCCTAGCAGCCGACAACCGCTACTTAGTACACCGGAAATTAAGCGGTGCCGAGATTAATCACCGTTACTACCCGGAAGTAATTCTGCATGCATTACCATTTCCTGTTGAAGATGGGGACATTGCCCAACTCGATTATGAGCAAAAGGTCCGTGGCCTTCCAGTTATTCGGCGGATCACCGGTGACCATCTTAGCGATTACACTCCTGAAAAAGTCAATGTGATTGAATATGGTGAATTGAAACGCGTGCCCGGTTCTGATGTCCTTCAACTGAGTAAAACAATTAAGGGAAATTCAATCGTGGATGAAGCGCCAGAGAATACTATTGTAATTGATCCTTTTAAGTACCCGGGCCGCGATATTAAGCCTGGAATGGTTATTGATTTTGCCTACTATGATCGAGGAAATGGCCTAACTGATGCCAAAGATGGCGCCATTCGCTGGATTCATGAAAAGCAAGATTATGATACAACCAAGCAACCAGCTAAACCAAAAGTTGTTAAAAAGCCTGCTAATCCTCGTCATGATTATGAAAAGAAACTTGATTATGACCTTCACCAACGAAAGGTACTTGTTATTACCGGAATCCGCAGCAAGGTTAAAGGTCTTAAACCAGTCGTCGATAAACACCACGGTCTGTTCCGCGGATTAGACGCGTCTGCAGAAGAAAAAGTTTCCAGCAGTAAATTAAAACGTGAAATTCGGGATGCGGACTTTGTGATTGTCTGCATCGATGCAATTCACCATCGGATTAGTCAACTCGCCAATCATCACGCTAAACGTTATGAGAAGCCACTCGCCATTGCAAATGTTACTTCTAATACTGCTGTTGAGCGAGCCATTGCCCGGGCATTAAATGGTGATCCTGCATACGCCGAAAGCAGCGAAGATTTGAAAAATTATAAATAATTTTTAATTTACTGTTGACTTTTATGAGAAATAGGTTAATATTAATGACAACAATTTAATTATTCGATCGCAATGAGAAAGAAGAGTATGTTAGACGATAGCTTCAGCGAGTCTCGTTTGGTGTGAGGAGACAGTTTTAACTCTAACTGAAAATCACTTTCGAGTCTACAGCTTAAATACCAGTAAGCTGTAGTGGTTACACCCATTATCGTGTCAGCGTATCGCCATTATGGCCGTACGTGTGAGGTATTGTTAGCAATAGCAGTACAATGATAGGGTGGTACCACGCTCAGCGTCCCTTAGCCAGTTTGGCTAAGGGACTTTTTTGTTGGGATCAGATTAGGAGGAGAAAACATGCAAGATTTAACATCGCGCAAGTTAACATTCAAAAACTATTTAGTTGTTGCATCATTGCTTTTCGGTTTATTCTTTGGGGCCGGAAACTTGATTTTCCCGTTACACCTTGGTCAATTAGCTGGTAGTCATTGGGGACCAGCTGCAGTTGGCTTTCTGATTACTGGAGTTCTTTTACCACTTCTATCAGTTCTCGCCGTTGCTGTTACGCGTGCAGAAGGAGTCTTTGATATCGGTCGTCCGCTTGGCGTTGGTTTTGCCTTAGTATTCATGGTTCTTATCCACGCTACGATCGGTCCATTATTCGGTACCCCACGAACTGCCACTGTCTCATTCACAGTTGGGCTTGCCCCATTCGTTGATAAACAATATCAATCCCTTGCCTTGCTATTATTCTCAGCATTATTCTTCGGGGCGGCCTTCCTCTTCTCATACCGGGAAAATGACATCCTAGCTAATATCGGAAAAGTATTAAATCCCGTCTTCTTAGCCCTTTTATTCCTTGTCTTTGTTGTCGGTTTCGCTCGTCCGCTTGGTAACCCTGCTACTGCACCTACAACTAGTGCTTATGTTCACGGTGCACTCACTAACGGATTCCTTGAAGGGTACAACACTATGGATGCTCTTGCTGGTCTTGCGTTTGGGGTTACAGTTGTTACTGCCGTTCGTTCAATGGGCCAACGTACTGAAAAGGATGTCTCCAAGGTTGTTGCTAAAGCCGGTGTCCTCTCAATGGGTGCCGTTGCTTTTATCTACTTATTACTAATCCTTCTTGGCGCAATGTCTCTTGGTCGTTTCAAAGTTTCCCCAGATGGTGGAGTTGCCTTTAACCAATTAGTTAATGCTTATGCCGGTGCATTCGGACAAGTTGTACTAGCATTCTTGTTAACTGTCACTTGTTTAACGACGGCTGTTGGTTTAGTTGCTGCTTTTGCTCAAGACTTCCATAAGCACTTTCCAAAGGTTAGCTACCATGCATGGCTTGCTCTCAGTTGCCTTGCCTCTTTCCTTACTGCTAATTTTGGCTTAGACCAAATCATTGCTTGGTCAACACCAATGTTAATGTTCCTTTACCCATTATCAATGGTGCTTATCCTTTTATCTGTGACATCACCACTCTTTAACCGTGATGGCGTTGTCTACTTCTTCGTGGTCCTTTTCACCGTTGTACCAGCTCTCGGTGATATGGTTGTTGCTTTCCCAGCGGTTGTTAGCCAAAGTTCATTTGGTTTATCTGTTGCTGCTTTGCGAAATAACTTACCACTTGCAAGTATGGGATTATCCTGGCTTGTTCCAGCACTTGTCGGCTTAGTCCTTGGTCTCTTAGTTCACTGGTACCGTCATCAACGGGTTGCTTCCACCAGTATGCAAAGTGAAGTACATTAATAAGTGTTTTATAGGTTAAAAAAGCGTGAGAAATAGCTCATTACAAGAGTCGTTTCTCACGCTTTTAAATTATTATTTAACATTATCGTATTGGGCAAGATTAAACTTCTTAATCGCATAGATCAGCTTGCTGGCATAATCTGGATCGGTTGCGTAACCATTCCGCTGTAATTCGTAAGCTGCCTGTTGATAAGTTTTTGCTGTTTGTACTCCATGGAAACGTGCATGATTATCAACCGTTCCATTTACAATGAGCAATGTGTGCGCATTAATTGAATCAGCCCAGCTATTGTAAACTGTAAAGTATTGTTTTACTTGAACATTTTTACCACGAATATTTTCGGTAGTATACATTTGCACCTTTTCGTCGTCACTATTAGCCTTGATTCCAAATAAGTTATTGTATTTATTTGCTAACCGGCTCCGACCCCAGTTCGATTCAAGTCCTGCTTGTGCAATCGTAATGCTAGCCGGGATATGATATTTCTTCTGTTCACGTTGAGCAGCTGGTGCAATCTGACGAACAAATTCATTGACGGTTATATCTGTTGGGTGGGTCTCACGTTGAATTTGGGGAGATTCGTGGATAATAATCGCCACAATCCCAAATAAAATAATCAAAAACGCAAGCACACTTCCACAAATGATTTTTGTTTCTTTTTTCAAGATGTGTCTTTCCTTTTTATGAATTTGACGCTATTATAACCACTTCACCATAAGAAAGCGAGAATTTACAATAATCTTATTTACTTTTAAGATCATTTTTATAGTTATTAAAGTATTTACTATCAGTCATCTTCATCTTAGGGAAGCTCTTGATTAGCCGGCGATGATTCCAGCTTAGTTGCTTGCCAGCTCCCTCTTTGTTTAGATATTGAGCAAAGTGCCGTTGCCAATCTTGAAGGCGATCTTTAATTGCCAATTTATCCTTAGGAGCTGCTTTTTCAAGTCGATCCAGCAGTTTCTTTCTGTACGCGGCTGCTCGTTCATCCCATTGCTGAGTTGTAATATGGAATTTTTCCACACTAATAACGCTGAGGATAGTGTCAGTTCCCATCACGAGGACGATAATTAGGGCAAGCATCCCGTGAGTCCATGATTCTTCCCAGTTAATAATCCGCTGAATAAATGGCTGAACAAACTTAACCAGCAATACAACGCCAATCCCCCAGAAAAATGAAATTTGGGGAGCAACTCTTCCTTGAATGTTTCCTTTTAGATGCGAATAGTCCCATAACTTCATATGAAAAAGTTTTTCGAGCAGCCAACTCGCTACATACTCAAAGATCGAAGCCACAATAAACCCTACTACGAATAGCAGAAAAATATTATTTTGGAACGGATAGGTAGTAATCAAAATCGTCGTAACGGCAAATCCATATACTGGACAATAAGGGCCAAATAAGAATCCCCGGTAGGCAAAATGATGGTCCTTAATTGAACAGTAACAGGTTTCCCATAACCAGCCAATAAATGAATAGGTAAAAAATAAGACAATGATTTCAGGAAGTGAATAGGGCACTCGTTTCCCCTCCTTTTTGAATTCATTGTCTCATATATTTCTATTTCAAGCTAAGTTTTTCAACGTTCAGGATCTTATCAAGCCATCCTTCAAAGAATCCTTGTTCGTGACTAACTAAAATTAAATTTCCCGGGAAATCTTGCAGGGCTTTCTTCAACCCTTCCTTAGTTTCGTCGTCCAGGTGATTTGTCGGTTCGTCCATGATGAGGAAATTACATGGGGTTAATTCAAGGATCGCCAACTTAACTTTCGTCTGCTCTCCCCCAGACAAAAGGTTCATTTCCTTCATCGTGTTGGCGGCGTTGATTCCGGCACGCGCAAGTTTTGTCCGAATCGTCCGTGGCTGCATCGTTGGGAACATATTTTGAATTGTTTGCAGTGGTGTAAGGGTTGGGTCATCCCACTCCAAATCTTGATCAAAGTAATTTATCCGGGCGGATGGGGAGAAAGTTGCTTTTCCGTCCAACGCTGGAATTTTCTTTAAAATCGATTTGATCAAAGTCGACTTACCAACCCCGTTAAATCCAGTGAATAATAATTTTTCACCCATTGTCATTGAGAAAGTTACCGGTGCCAGTAGTGGTCGGTTATAACCAACTGATAATTTTTCTACCCGCAACGCATTCGCTGATCCAGTATTTTCATATGGAAAATGGAAAGTTGCTTTTAGATTATCTTCAGGTGGATCAATTTTCTTCATTCGCGCAAGCATCTTTTCCCGTGACTTAGCCATAGTCGATTTTGAACCAGCTTTGTTTTTCCGAATAAACCGTTGCGCCTTTTCAATGACTACTTGCTGCTTCTCATATTCCCGCTCTTGGGCTTCCTTGCGCTCTTCCTTTTGCCGCATTGCTTGTTGGAAGCTTCCCCGGTACTTAGTGATTTTACCAAATGATACATCACAAATAGTATTCGTGACTTGTTCAAGGAAATCATAGTCGTGAGAGATGATCATTGCGGCACCATCAAAATCATTAAGATAGTCGATTAACCATTCAATGTGGGCTGTATCAAGGTAGTTTGTCGGTTCGTCTAGTAAGATGACATCTGGATTCTCCAATAGCATCTTGGCAAGGATAATCTTTGACCGCTGTCCCCCACTCATCTCAGAAATAACATGATCCTTACCAATATCAGTTAATCCCAAACCGTTCATTACCCGCTCTACTTCCGTTTCAATTTCATAGAAGTTATTAGCATCGAGTTTTTCTTGAATTCGGCCTGCTTTGGTGAGGAGCTCATCATCCATCTTTTCTGCATAATCCGCATAAAGCTTATTCATCTGGTCATTAAGTTGATAAAGTTCCGTGAAAGCAGTATGAAGGAAGTCAATCAAGGTCATCCCCGCTGGAATATCAACGTACTGGTCTAAGTATCCAATCTTGACTCCTTTTTGCCATTTGATAGTGCCATCGACTGGGAGGGTTTTCCCGATCAAGATTTTAATCAAGGTACTCTTCCCGGCACCATTTTGCCCGACAATCCCCATATGTTCGTGCTTTTCTAGTTGAAAGCTGGCATCCTCATAGAGCTTTTTATCGGCATAGCTCATCGTCAGTCCTTCAACATCTAATACTGCCATTATATTCTCTCCTCTTTTTCTTACTTATTACGAGCTAAAACTGCTATCCATACTATCATATTTTAGGCACGAGCTTCAATTTATTGGGATAATTCCAGCAAGTAAGTTATTTTCTACTGCTCATGCAAAACCAAAAATTTCCAAGGCAGAAGTTATGATTCCGATAATAAGTTAATAAAACACTATATATGAAAATAAAGATATGTACATTACATACTGGTGGTATTAGAGCCAAAGTTAAATTAACAAACTCATAAGATAAAACATTAACTGATATATATAAGCTAACGTAGAAAAGTAACAATACTATTTTATCATCTTGCAAATCAGACTAATCAATTTTTTCATGTCCCAGATCTGTGGTAGTTCTTTTACTTCTCTTTTGATACTATTAAATAAATCACTAAAGAGGAGTAACCTCATGAACTTCGACAATAACTCAGTAGTAACAATTGGCTCAGCACTAAACTGTTTATTTCTCATTGGCTTAATTGTATTTGATAAGTATTGGGACAATGTATCAGGATGGGTATTTTACTCGTACATTTTGTTTATGATAATCAACGCCATCATATTAATTGTTTATGCTGCAAAAAGCAAAAAATAGGATCCATTTGTAATAATTGACCCAATTTGCACAGCTGCATAGTTTCTTTCCTATTGCTACCGATTTCAAAACGACAGCTGAAAATACTTGATTAATCTTATCATAAGCTGTTAAAGTAATTTAGCATTTCAGCAGAATTAAACCAGCGTCTGTCCTTGTGGCGGGCGTTTTTTGTTTAGGCTTATTATTACTTATCCATACTGGTATAGCAGGGTGCTAAAGGAGCGCTCTTTTTATTTCTAAAGTTAAAGAAGTACATACCTATATAAAAAACATCTTAGATTTCTTCATCCAAGATGTTTTCAATTATGCTATTAAATTTATCTTAAACATACTATGGCCAAAAAAGCATCGAAAGAACAAAAATACCAAAACAAAAGTAAAGGATAGCTAATCCCTTATGGTGTTTATCAACTGAAGCATCATTGTCACCAAATATATTTCCCGCAACAAACCGATAGAATTTCTTGTTTCGGCGATATATTCCCCAGCCAAACCAAAAGAAGAAAATTCCTACACCCCAGATTAATATGGTAGTTGCCAATTTAACTCACCTTCTAATTTACTTGGATCGGGTAAATCTAATTCTGTATATACTTTTTATATTCCTACGATGTGAATCATTAAATAATGTTAGTGCATATTTAAATAAGTTGTTTTTTTAGTTTTATTCTATTATTCATGGTAAAAACTTAACTAATAAAATAATCCATAACCAAGCAAATTGTTTCACAATGAATTATACTTTCAAGTACCTACTTGCGTTATAAAAAGAATTTTCTAAAATTTAAAGAAAGTTAGAAATTAGGAGATAAGATTTATCTACGAATAGACAAAGGAGAAGAAATATTAGATTCTATACTTCTTACCTGCAAAAAGTATGAGATTTCTTCAGCAACTTTTTATGGATTAGAGGCATGTGGCAAAGCTGTAATTGGGACATATATTCCTGAAAAGCATGATTTTTTACTTCATACCAAAGAAGGTATGTTAGAACTTGTGAGCTTGATGGGTAAAAACACAGAAATTCACGCTCATGCCATGTTTTCCTATTTCGATTCTGAGAGTAATGATATTAAGTATTTTGGGAGGAACATACAGATGAAAGAAACAATCAGCACCAAAATCATTAAGTGGTTTTACGGTATTCATGGACCATTAGATGAATATCGCCGCAATGAACTCAATCGAATCGGTAATAATATTGCCATATTTTTATTATCAATAAATCTATTATTAAGTTTTATTGCTAGCCTTTTAATGCTTAATACTAATAATTCTGAACTTACTCTTGATATCGTAGTAAGCGTCCTACTATTAACTGTTTTCGCTTCTTCAGGCTATATTCTATATGAAACTAAACGACATCATTTAACAGAAATTGATGTTGAAGCCAAACAGGAGGGCAAAACTAAACAAAAATTTATTAAAAGAGCTATTGTCCTAGGAATTTATTTTGCCTTCATAATATATGGATTAACAATACTTATAGATTGGCTGCCTAATAGAGGAGCACTAATTCCATTACTTACAGAATCTTCTACAATTAGTAGTGCTATTTTCAGCGGCATTGTCTACGGAATATTGATGGGTACTTGGGAAATACATCAAATTAAAAGCGATCCTAATGACAAAAAGGTAACTCAAAATCACTTACATCAAAAATATTGGTTAGTTTTATTTATTATTATCGTTATTACTAGTCTTCTGTTAATGCATAAGTAATCATATTTACAAAAAAAGGAAGGCAACATTATGAAACCCAATAATAAACTTATAAGAGAATGCTCCAAAGTTGAATACATCACTTTCAATGACAAAACTCGAAAGGCAGTAGTTCGTGCGTATGCTGAAGAAAAAGGAATTATTCCAGATACTGCAAAAACCTTTGATAATACTGATGACGCAATGAGGGAGCTTTTCAATGACAAATAATAATTGAAAAGTTAGTTTTGACCGTCAATTTCAACTTGATATTGATTTTGACTAACACATTTCTCGATTTCATTTTAGTTGTTTTCTCAATTTTAAATATTTATCAATTGAGCGCCCTAATTCAAACACAGAGCCTATAAACAAAAAATTAATAATTGCTTTTAACCAGCTCCATGGAATCATATTTCTTAAACAAAATCCAGCAATTGTTAGTATTATCAAAGATGAATAAATGTAAAAATCGCTTCTAAGCTCTTTTATTTCCTTTTGAATCTTATCATTAGATTTCGTCATAATAGTTCCTTTCTCAGGAAGAATAATTGTATCTAGTCATAATACCATATGCCAATGTAGATACCTTAACAATATCTCCTTAATTTATAAGGAATAAAAAATTTGATCGAATTGATTTTAGTTAAAGAAAAACAACCTAAGATTAATTCCCAACCACTTTTGCTATACGCCGCAGTCACAGCGCTTTGTCGCGTATAGAGAATTTTTATTCCAATAATTTGAGGAGAAAATTATTACAGCAATTTAACAATTATGTAACAACCGTCACCCTTAAGAGATTTTTCATATCTTCTTCACAATATCATCATATAGTAAAAGAGTGCACAAATTAGTTGCATGCATAAAAGAAAAATAAATAATAATTCAGGAGTGAATAATTATCGCTAAGAAAAAAACAATGTCAAAAGTCCTTGCTGCTGCCTTAGGTGCTGCTGGTGCATTAGCTGTTGCTAACACCGCAAGTGCTGATACACAAGTTCAAGTACAATCAGGAGATACAGTATGGGGATTTGCTCAACAATACGCTACTACTGTTGATTCAATTTCTACTGCTAACCAATTAGCTGACCCTAACGTAATTTACGTTGGTCAACAATTAGTTATCCCATCTTCTGCTATCAGTACTGCTTCTGCTGCCGCAACTGTTGCTGCACCTACTGCAACTGATAACGCTACTGCTAGTCAAGCAGCCGTTGAAACTACTGAAACAACCGCTGCATCAACTACGCCAGCTGTTTCTACCACAAACGCAAGCAACGTAGCCGACCAAGCACAACCAACAACCGTCGTATCTGCTTCTGATAACAATACTGCTGCTCAAGTTAGTGTTGCATCCCAAGCTCCAGCCCAAGTAAGTGCTGCTTCTGCTACTATTAGCGTTGCTCAAACTAGTGCTGCAAATACTAACAACAACGTTACTACTTTAGCGGCTACTACTAACACTGCAGCGCCAACACAAACTACATACGCTGCTACTGAAGCAGTCGCTACTCCACAAAGCAACACTACTGTTCAAAGTACTGCTGCTGGTCAAGGTAATGGTTCTACTGCTAATGCGGTTGCCGTTGCTCAAGCACAAATTGGTACTCCATATGTTTGGGGTGGTAACCAACCAGGCGGATTTGACTGCTCAGGATTAGTTCAATATGCATATGGTCTTGGTTCAAACTACCGGACTACTTACCAACAAACTAACCTTGGTACCCACCAATACGATATCCAAAACGCTCAAAGTGGTGACCTTTACTTCTGGGGTCCAGATAGTGCTCCTTACCACGTTGCAATCGCTACTGGTAATGGTGGTTACATCCAAGCTCCTACACCAGGTCAAAACGTTCAAACTGGTAATATCAACTACTACACTCCTAGCTTCTACATCAGCATGAACTAGGATACGAGTAGTATAATTATTGAGTAAGATAGAGGATTTTCTTCTACCTTACTCTTTTTTCTTAGCAAATTTTAATAATTATATTGACAGCTTTATTATCATTGGTTATACTTAACAACAATCAATTATGTAGGGAGTAAGTATAATGAACGTATATCAAACTATCAACGTTAATATTCGTTGGCAAAGCCGGTAATTCAGGTTGTTTCGTCATGGATGCGACCTGAAGAACAGATTGCATCTGTGCCGGCTGAGTTTGATGTTCATTTCAGTCCGCATGGATCCACATGCGGACTTTTATTTTGCCTTTCAAAAAGCGAGGGTCCGTCATGTGGGCTCTCGTTTTTTTATTATTTTGTGAGGTGAGATTTTAGATGAAAAGAATGTATAGTTTAATTGCAATTATTATCGCTTTCCTTTGTTTCGCATTTTTTAGGGAAAACAATGGGTTCGTAACTAAGCAACGAATTCCAAAAGTTGGTGTATTAACCTTAATGCACCACCCAGCGTTAGATGAAATTTACAAAGGATATGTTGATGAATTAGCAAAGGAAGGTTACCACAACGGTAAGAATATCAAGATTGAGTATCAAAACGCGAATGGTGACCAAAGTAATCTTAAAACAATGGCTTCAAAACTCGTTGATGATAACTCAACTGTTCTTTTTGGAATTACGACCCCTGCTGCTCAAGCATTAGCTAATTCTACTACCAAAACACCAATTGTACTTGGTGCTGTTACCGATCCAAAAGCAGCGGGACTAGTTAAAAATAATCAACACCCTGGCGGCAATATCACCGGAGTATCTGACCAAGCACCAATTCGCGAACAACTCAATTTGATCAAGCAATTCATGCCGCGAATGAAAACACTGGGAGTCATCTACACTTCAAGTGATGCTTCAGCAGTAGCCGGTTACCACCAAATCAAGCGTGAATGTCGTAAGATGAATATTAACTTAAAGGCTTATTCAATTGCCAACAGTAACGACTTAAACCAGGTTTCCGAACAAATGCTTAGCCAGGTTGATGCAGTAATTGTACCAACAGATAATACGATCGCTGGGGCAATGCAAACCTTAGTTAAGAATGCCGATGCCGCTAACAAACCAGTCTTCCCAGCAACTGACACAATGGTTAAGCAAGGTGGCGTTGCAACTTACAGTGTTAACCAACGCGCTCTAGGTGTCCAAGGTGCAAAGATGACGGTCGCAATCCTCAAAGGCAAGTCAAAGCCAGCTGATACCCCAATTAAATACATGAAGCATGGGACTCCTGTTCTCAACATTAAACAGGCTCGAAAACTTAATTTACAAATTCCCGCTCAATTTGAAAAGGATGCAGAAACGAAAGGAGAGGTTTACAAATGAATCTAATCGTATCATCAATCGGTCAAGGACTATTATGGGCTTTACTTGGTCTTGGTCTTTACCTGACTTTTAGAATTCTTGATTTTGCTGATATGACTGTTGAAGGGACTTTCCCTCTTGGGGCTGCCAGTGCTGTCGCTGCAATCACACATGGCATTAATCCCTTTCTGGCAACTTTAATTGCGATTGGGGCGGGAATGCTCGCTGGTTTGATCACTGGATTGCTCTACACTAAAGGAAAAATCCCAAGTTTATTAGCCGGAATTCTAACTATGACCGCCGCCTACTCCGTTAACCTCCGTATTATGGGTAAATCAAATGTTTCGTTGCTTGGTCAAAAGACTCTCTTTAGCGGCGAATTCATGCGAAGTCTACCCCAATACTTTGATAGTGTCTTCTTGGGAATAGTTACGATTGCGATTATTACCGTAATCCTGGTTTTCTTCCTTTCAACTGACTATGGGCAGGCTTTTATCGCAACTGGTGATAATCCTGTGATGGCAAAATCATTTGGGATTCATACCGACACAATGGTCATCATCGGTCTAATGGTATCAAATGGGATCGTTGGACTTTGTGGTGCGTTGATTGCTCAAAATAATGGATACGCTGATATTAATATGGGGATTGGAACGATTGTTATCGCCCTTGCCTCAATCATTATTGGTGAAGTATCCTTTGGTGAATTAACGCTTAACCAGCGACTTGTCGCCGTTACTCTTGGTAGTATCATTTACCGAATCATCTTACTTGCCGTCCTCCAACTTGGTTTCTCTGCCAACGACCTCAACCTTATCTCCTCAGTTGTCCTTGCAATCTGCATGATGTTACCACAACTTGAAGAACGTATTCACCTTAAAAAGCCAATTTTGAAAGGAGTCCGGCCTCATGAATAAACCTATTTTGGAATTACAGGGCGTCAAAACCATCGTTAATAAGGGCACATCTAGTGAAACCACTATTCTTAAGGGCTTAAACCTTAAAATCAACGAGGGAGACTTCATTACGATCGTTGGAACAAATGGTGCTGGTAAATCGACCCTTTTTAATGTCATTGGTGGAAACCTACACGCTGACGAAGGAAAAATTTTACATAATGGACAAGATATTACCAATACGACAGAAGAACAGCGAACAGCTTTCTTATCCCGTGTTTTTCAGGATCCGAAACTGGGAACGGCTGCACGAATGACAGTTGCTGAAAACATGCTATTAGCAACTAAACGTGGTGAACGTCGCCATCTTATTCCCCGGAAGCTCAAAAGTAATATGGACCGTTTCACCAAGCTAGCTGCAACAATGAATAACGGTCTTGAGAATCGCATGAATACAGCTACTGGCGCCCTTTCCGGGGGACAACGGCAAGCATTAAGCTTTTTAATGGCAACAATCAAACGACCTGACGTTATTTTGCTGGATGAACACACCGCTGCTCTTGATCCTCATACAAGTTTAAATCTATTACACGCTACTAATGAACGGATCACTAAAGATCATTTAACTGCCCTAATGATTACCCATAACCTTGAAGATGCCTTAGAGTATGGAAATCGTCTAATCGTGCTTAAAGATGGTGAAATCAAAGCAGATTTTAATGCAGAGCAACGAAAATCGCTTACCCCTGAGAAACTTTATACTTATTTTGAAGGATAGTTTGACTATATATCAAATTCGATATATATATTAAGTATATCGAATTTGATATATAGGAGACCTAATTATGAATTGGTGGATTATTTTTATCACATTTCTTGCCGTAAACCTCGATTTCTTTTTCATCTTAATCTTTTTACTCGAAAGGTATAACCTTCGTGATGTAATCATTGGCTATCTTGGTGCCCTTCTTGTTCTGGTTACCATCAGCTTTTTACTAGGAAAAACTCTCGCCATTTTCCTCCCTGAATGGATTTTAGGAATACTAGGGATCCTGCCAATTTACATGGCTCTGCACGACAACGATGAAGACCCAACTCATGCAGAAAAGCACGGTCCAATTATTACCACCTTAATAACCTATCTGGCAGTTTGCGCTGGTTGTAACCTCTCAATTTTCTTACCAATTTTAACGAATCTTACCTTCCAGCAATTTACTCAGGCACTTCTTTTTATCGCAGTCCTTTCAATTGCGATCGTGATTCTCATTAAGGGAATTGGTAATATTCCACTAATTAAGCAAGCAATGCAACGTTATAGTGAAACCTTAATGAAGGTTATTTACATTGGAGTTGGTTGTTATGTTTTTTGGGACAGTGGATTAATTACCCACCTTATTCACCTTCTTTAGTTTAGTATAATAATTACTAAACCGATTAAAAGGAGGAGCAGCAACCATTGTCTTCCATACAAGCCTTTATTGATGAAGCTGCTAAAATTTATAAAGTTCTAAGCAATAGTACGCGTTTAAACATCTTGTATTATCTTCGGCACTATGACGGTGAAGCTGATGTTAAAACAATCGTTAATGATCTTTATCTTGCGCAACCAATCGTCTCAAAACAGCTCGGTATTTTATATCGTTACCAGTTAGTCAGTCGCCATAAAGAAGGGACACGCGTTTACTATGCTTTAGATGATCCTCATGTTATTGAAATGATTGATGACATGCTAAAACACGTTAAACACGAAATAAAGGGCGAACCACATCCCCGAAATTTATATAAATAAAGAGTGAACAGGAAACAACTATTAACGATATTCCCTATTCACTCTTTTTGTTATTGATTATTTTTCACTCTTTCGTTTTCCAGAACCAAAGAGACTAGCAAAGGCAGTTACAAGATCTAAACCAATAATTTTGGACTTTTGCATAAAAAGTTAATAAAATAATCAGTCTTTCACTTTGTATTCTGAGTAGCGTAAAATGGTTAGCAGATTGTTAAAAGGAGATTTAAAATGGACGAGCTATTTGAACATTCTTCAATCAAGCGGGCATACTTTACGCTGGCCTTACCTGTTGTATTAAGCATGGCTGTAACCTTGATTTATAACATGGTTGATACTTTTTTCGTGGCCAAAACTGGGAATCCCAATTTAGTTGCCGGTGTTTCTCAGGGAGCACCAATTTTTACGTTAATGATTGCTCTTGGGGATATCTTTGGCCTTGGCGGTAGCTCAGTTATTTCCCGCTTATTCGGTGAGCACCGTGATAAATTAGCACGTTTTGTCAGTGGCTATTGCTTCTATGCACCGATTATTTGTGGAATCATCGTAACTGCAATAATGATTATCTTTCAAACACCAATTTTACATTTATTGGGTGCTTCTCCTGCCACTTGGAAATATGCACGTGAATATTACTTGGTGATCGCTTGGGGTGCGGTTTTCATCATTTTTGGCCTTTCACCAACTAATATTTTACGAACAGAAGGGCTAGCCATTCAGTCGATGATCGCTAGTATGGTAGGGACTGGAATTAATATTGTCTTAAATCCGATCTTTATTTTCACGTGTGGGCTCGGCGCTGCTGGTTCCGCACTAGCTACTGTAACAAGTGCTGTTATTGGCGATATTTTAATGATTTATTATTTGCGAACAAAGAGTAAAAAGCTGACGACTTCAATTCATGAAACAAAAATCGGCTGGAAACTCCAATTTGAAATCTACGCTATCGGAATCCCGGCCTCGGTTACTAACATTATGGCAACGTTTGCGGTTGCGTTAACTAATCGTTACTTGATTGTTCATGGCGCGGATAGTGTAGCTGCCATGGGGATTGCGATGAAAGCAAATATGATCATTAATATGGTAATGGTTGGTTTTGCATTCGGCGCGCAACCCTTGATCGGATACGTATATGGCGCTAAAGATGAGCAACGGTTTAATAAAGTTGTTAAATTTGATATTCAAGTTGTTGCTAGTCTTGCCTTTATGCTCACTATTATTCTTTTCATTTTTGCTCCCCAGGTTATTCGCATTTTCATGAATGATCCCCAAATAGTAAAAGAAGGTGCCTTGATGCTTCGCTGGCTATCAGTTTCGACTACTCTTGCTGGTATCATTCTTGTTTTTACAACCATGTTCCAATCAATGGGAAAAGCAACGCCTGCATTTTGGCTCTCATTCTGTCGTCAGGGATTGATTTTCGGGGTAGTGATTAGTACTTCCGCAAAATTATTTGGTTATACTGGAATCATTGCTGCTCAGGCTATTTCTGATTGTTTAACCTTTATCCTGGCACTTATTTTCTTCTATTGTTATCGCCCACGTTTTAAATAAAATAGATTTAGACATACAAAAAAGGCCTCTCCCGTTTAAATTTTTCAAACGTTAGAAGCCTTTTATTAGTTTATTCAGTTATTTTTCGTTCAAAGTAATGAGCCAGTTTAGCCTCTGGATAATATCCAGTTACCTTTTCTTTCGCCTGTCCATCCTTAAAAAGGACCAGACTTGGGACGCTCATTACTTTATACCGTTGTGCAATTTCTTGATTTCCATCAACATTCATCCGCACAAACTTGATTTTATCACCGTATTGCTTTTCTAGATTTTGCATAGCTGGTTCCATCATTTTACATGGACCACACCATGGTGCCCAAAAATCAACAACCGTCATTGAGCCTTGAACATCCTTATCAAAGGTCTCAGCTGTTGCATCAATTGCCATTTTATTCTACCTTCTTTTTCTGTGATCTACGTATAAAGTGAATAATAATCGTTACCGCAAAAACAAGCAAGATAAAACTACCGAAAATCCCTGATGGAATCTCGATATCAATTGCAGGGATCGTTAAGAAGAGCTTAATAGCAATCACAAAGATTAAGATATATGCCATCGGTTCTAACTCAGGAACTTTGCGCATCAGTTTCATAATAACTTCAGCAATTCCTCGCATACATGCAATCCCAATCAAGCCACCGATTAAAACAATAACTGGATTATTTGAGACGGCTAACGATGCTAAAACAGAATCAATAGAGAAAATAATATCCATAAATTCAATCTGTAAAACAACTGTCCAAAAAAGCTTACGCCCAGTTAAACGTGTTTTACCTTCACGAGTCTTTCGCATTGCTCGTTTACCAAAGAATTTATTATGAAAGTAACGATATACAAGGTAAATTAAGTAAGCCGCTCCAATAACCTTGATTTCCCAAAAGTTAATTAGATAAACACCGATCCCGATAATTAAGAAGCGAAAAATGTAAGAACCCCATATCCCGTAGAAAAGCGATTCTTCTTGTTCCTTTAATGTCGGTAATACTCGTGTCTGAGCCGCTAACACAACAGCATTATCAACTGACAGTAAACATTCAATCATAACCAACGAAAAAATGATTAACCAATCCTGTCCTGATGTAACGACTGTTGCCCAGTTATGTGGATCAAAAAATGGTCCATACAACTTCTCTAAAAGTGACAATTAATGTCCTCCCTTAATTTAAATTTGCTTTTTAGCTAAGTTATATTTTACCAAATAATTTTTAAAATACGATGGTAATGGCGCACTAATATTTAAAGATTTCATTACGAAAGGTAATATGAGTTTTTGCGACACACCATGAAGCAGCATCCCTTCTGTTGACGAAGGATTATAAAGCGGATCACCAACAATCGGATGGCCACTATGCGCCAAATGAACCCTAAGTTGGTGCGTACGGCCAGTTGCTAAGCGAAGTTTCACTAAGGAACGTTCATGATTACTTGCCAATGTTTCATAATATGTCAAGGCTGGCTGCGCGTTTTGCCCGTTCACTTGATGAAGATGGGGATTTACTGGATTACGTCCAATTGCCCAATCGAGCTTTCCACTCTGGGCCATTTCACCCTCCACTACTGCCAAATATTGTCGGTGGATTTGCCCATCACTAATTAATCGGTTAAGGATTGGAACAACAATTGGATTCTTAGCAACAATTACTGCTCCACTCGTTTGTAAGTCTATCCGATGGACCATATAAGCATTATTTTGACTATGCGCTAAATAGCCTGCAACATCATTCATTAATGTCCCTGTTTCGCCATGGTAATTAGGGTGAGTTTTTTGTCCCCGCGGTTTATTTACTACTAACAAATCGCGATTCTCATAAAGGACCTCTAAATGTGATTGCGAAGACGGAATATAATCATTTGCGGTGGGGGTCCGAATTTCATCACCACAAAATAATAATTGAATATTATCATTTTTCTCCACAATCTCATTCATGGATCGATAGTTGCCATTAACAAGCACTGTCCGCCTAATCCGCAAATAGTGAATTAGCCGATTAGGAAGCAGCCATTGATCATGAAGTAACTTGCGTAATGGTTTCGGCACCTGGTTATCAGCTAACTTTTCATGAATCTGCCACCGATATTTCATTTTACTCACCTCTCTTTCGCCTAAATTCTGATAAGATTATTTTACTGTATTTCCCAGGAAATATTTAGAATATTTTTAAGTCTGTTTACTTTTATCCGATAATAGCGTTGAATAGAGTATGAGTAAATTTAAGGGGATGGGTACTGATGTTAACAACAGAACAAATTAATGATCATAGCAAATGGATAAGTATATTCGAACCTCTCCCCCATGAACGATTAGATTTAATTGAAAAATATGAGGTTACTCAAGAATTACTTGATTACGCAATTGACCCCTACGAAAAAGCCCGGGTTGAAATTGACCCAGATGCAGGAGTCACATTATTAATTTTCGATGTCTATGTGCCAACTCATGCTGTGACAGCTCCACAGACTGCACCAATTGGCATCATGCTAACCGCTAATAATATTATTACTTTTACAAATGCAAAAACGAACTTTGTAAATGGAATCATTGCCAATCAGCTACAGTTATTAAAGAAGCATGGTGAAAATGACGACAAATTAAACTTAGTCTTCCCAGTTCTTTATCGACTTTCAACTGACTATTTTGGCCCCCTTCGTCGTGCAGACCAACAGCGACAAGAAATTCAACAAAATCTTCAACGACGAACGGGACGCCAAGCTATTACCCAATTTATGGAGATTGAAACTGGGTTAGTTTACATTCTTACCTCACTTAAAGGGAATGTGTCTCTACTTGAAGAATTTAAACGTCGCTTTGGTAACCATATTACTACAAAGCAATATAATGACCTTGATGATGTAATTGTCGAAGCACAGCAAGGTCTAGAAATGGCCCAGATGACTTCAGATGTTTCTGCCCGTGTCTCTAATGCTTATAGCAAGGTTCTTGATAGTGACCTAAACCAAACGATGAAATACCTCACCATTTATTCAATTGTTCTTTCAATTCCAACAATTGTATCTGGTTTTTACGGTGAAAACGTCAAATTACCCCTCGCAAATGGGACGTATTCATGGGTTTTTACAATCTTCATTACTATTGTCTTAATGTTGGCATGTGTCATCTTTCTTATTAATCGTCATTGGTGGAAATAAAAAAATAGAGGCTGAGACAACAACCTCTTTATTTATACGAACTTTATTTAAGATATCGTGGAAATTAACCACAAGGCTCGAGGCTAAGTCCGAACGATAATCAGCCCGTGCCGTGCTAATCACCGTTCTATCCTTAGCCCACCGCCTTGTCGAGAAGGTTAATTTCCACTCACTATTTTTATAAGTTATCGCCACGTTCAAACTGGAACTTAGAATTCAACAATGCTTCATGCAAAAGCTGGTTAATCAGTTCATGTGTTTCGTTCAGAATGTGATTAGCAGTTTTCATATTTTGTTCAGTTAGATAGTTAATTAAATTAGCTGAATTTTGAATCTGAGCTGTTTTTGTAATTATGTCCACTCGTCCTACGCCATAGCTTTGACACCGATCTCGGAAATCATTTACTTCATTGATAAATTCATGATAGCGTGGTTCTACAATCACTTCTAACAATTTATTTAACCAATAAGCACTCTTATCCGGCTGAGCATCATCAGTAGCATACTTATATTTTGCCGGAGTATCACTAATATTTGTAAAGAACGGAACATAAGGGCTATAGCAATAAAAGCCAAAATTAATCCATTGAATAGCAGCATATTGTGCTGGGACGTCATTCCGAATTTGCAAAATACATGAACTTTGATTACGATCAAGTGCAATTGAACGGAATTTTCGCTGTTCCGCTGGTGTTCCAGAAGCATAAGTTCCCATTGGATCATAAGGAGTACCGTTATAATGAGATGAGAGGAAGTACTCTACATCCTCAATGGCAATTTTCTTTTCTGCATGTTGAATAAATGGAATTTTTTGGCTGGTAGGCTCCTGTTTTAAGGATGGAGTAAAGAGCTTTTGACCATACCAAGAACGAGGGGTGTTGTAGTAGGCATCTGCCTCATCCTGTGTGCCAAAAATATTTCGGAAATTAAACGTTTGTGGATCAGGATTTAAATGATATTTTTCAACAAAATCTTTAATTTGCGGCGCATACATGAAGCTATCGTGATCGTTAAAGTCGACCTCTTCGATACACATAATATTTGGTGCAATTGCATAAGCATCATCAGGAATCCGTTGGGCAACCCATTGATGGCCACCACCGGTCTCAAGATACCAAACTTCATCCTTATCGCTAAAGGCAATCCCATTGCTTTCACCAGTACCGTACTTTTCAATTAATGATCCAAGCCGTTGAACACCTTCACGGGCAGACTTAATAAATGGTAGGACAAGATAAACCATTGAATCTTCATTAATTCCGTTTTCTACTAACGGATCATGACCAAGCACCCTGGCATTTGTCATTTCGGTTTCTGTCGCACTCATTGCAACATTATATTCATTAATGCCTTGCTCATCCCAGCGTCCTTCATCAAGCACGCCATTGGGAGTTGCCGTATAACGGCATCCCTGTCCCTTCATCTCAACAGTTAACCCATTATATTTTGAAACATAATGTTCACCGGTGTAATCCTTGGCAGGAAATACTTTGAATGTCTTAGGATTGACTCCATCTTCAGCATCCTCATCACGTGCAATAATTGTTGAGCCATCAATCGTAGCATTCTTTCCAACAAGCATTGCCGTACAACTACTCATTAGCTTTTGCATAATATACGCTTCCTTCCACAGTAGTTACTGTACTTTCTAATAATACCACTATCTGGAATTAACCGGATCATAAGAAAAAAAGCTGAACGTTAGTCATACAAATCAATCTAAAATATCACTAATACCGAACAAAGCATTGAAAATGTTCGGTATTAGTGATAGGATAACTACATCAAATAAATAGCCTATATAATACCGAAATATGGTCGGTTAGTCTCTACCTAAAGCCGTAAACTTTAGACTATAAGCGCTTCTTAAAAACTGACACTGTCTGTTTTTAACTTAAAGCTTTTAAAAATCGGTAGAGGGGCTGAATTTTTCAGTCTCTTATTTTTATTTAGGCGTGTTAATTTTTGGGGAGGTATATTTTGAAAGAACCTGTTTCATCTATTCAAGCACCTAGTCGTCATACTAAAATTGATTTCACTCGTCAATGGCAAAATTTTGTCCTTGGTTTCCAGCACTTACTTGCAATGTATTCTGGGGACGTTCTTGTTCCGTTATTAATTGGACATTACTTACACTTCTCCACGCTTCAAATGACTTACCTAGTCTCGATCGATATTTTCATGTGTGGTGTCGCAACCCTCTTACAATTAAAGCGAACACCATTAACTGGGATTGGTTTGCCAGTTGTCCTCGGGTGTGCAGTTCAAGCTGTTACTCCCCTCGAAACAATTGGTGGAAAGTTAGGAATCACTTATATGTATGGGGCCATTATTGCTGCCGGGATTTTTGTTTTCCTAATTGCTGGCTTTTTTGCCCGCTTAAAGAAGTTTTTTCCACCGGTCGTTACTGGATCTTTAATAACTATTATTGGATTTACCCTTGTTCCAGTAGGTTTTCAAGACTTAGGAGGAGGTACGCCAACTGCTGCTTCATTTGGTGATCCCGCTAACCTCCTTATCGGCTTTCTAACAATTGCTATCATTCTATTATTCAATGCCTTTGCTCGTGGCTTTATGAAGTCAATTGCTATTTTATTAGGAATTTTAATTTCTTCTTTCATTGCGGGCGCATTAGGCTTTGTCTCTCTTAAACCGGTTAGTGAAGCTGCTTGGTTCCACGCTCCGCAATTATTCTTCTTTGGCGTGCCACGTTTTGATATGAGTGCCATGATCACAATGATTCTTGTTTCGCTCACGACAATGATTGAGTCAACCGGTGTTTTCTTTGCCCTCAGCGACATTACTGGCCGGCAATTAACAACCACCGACTTAGAACGTGGATACCGTGCTGAAGGGATTGCTGCAATTTTAGGCGGACTTTTTAATACCTTCCCTTATTCTACTTTTTCTGAAAATGTGGGTGTTCTTAAAATGTCCGGAGTGAAAAGCCGCCAACCCGTTTACTATGCCGCCTTTTTACTCTTATTACTTGGTCTTTTACCTAAAGTCGGCGCCCTCGCAACGGTTATTCCAGAACCTGTCCTTGGGGGTGCAATGATTGTGATGTTTGGAATGGTCGGTGTTCAAGGAGTTCAAATTCTCCATAAAGTTGATTTCTCTAACAATGCCAACCTTCTTACTGCATCTGTTTCAATTGGACTAGGATTAGGGATTACCATGTATCCGCAACTGTTCCAGCATATGCCAACTGAATTTCAAATCATCCTGGGTAACGGGATTGTCGTCACCAGTCTTTCGGCCGTTCTTCTTAATCTGTTATTTAATCATCGGTGGGCTAATCATGATTAATTCTCATTCTTTTTTAATTTAGTTGTTGACATTCAAATCTCAGCACGATATTATAATTTCAACAATTATCGTTTCAGTAGAACCTTCGTTGGGCGTAAGAGAGCCGGTGGTTAGGTGCGAACCGGTCAGGCGGAGTGTTTCGAATTATCACGTGATCTGAATTGTCCGGCCATATTCAGTGCCGTTACCACCTGATATGAGTGCGCATAAAATCAAGATGCGTAGGTGGGTGGTACCGCGATTAAAATAATCGTCCCGTTGATACTTTTATCAACGGGACTTTTTTATTTCTTTTCTAAGGAGGAACAACGATGAAGAGTATTCGTTTTAAAGAGGCAGTAACCCTCTTACTTATCATGCTAATAATTTTAGGGACTGCCGTGATTAAGTTTGGCTTGTCACCACAGATCCCCGTCCTATTTGTCATAGCTTTACTTATTTTTTGGGTCAAGTTTCGTGGTGCTAGTTGGGACGAGATTCATAAAGGTATCCAAGAAGGAATCGCTACCGCAATCATCCCCATCTTTATCTTTATCCTTATTGGTGCATTAATTGCCGTTTGGATTCAAGCTGGAGTCATCCCTACAATTATGATTGTCGGCTTCAAACTGATTAGCAGTCAATTTTTTGTCCCATCAACATTCATTGTCTGTTCTTTAGTCGGTCTATCCATTGGTAGTGGTTTTACAACTATTTCGACAATCGGAATTGCCTTATTTGGAATGGGAGTTGCACTTAATGCTAATCCTGCGCTAGTAGCGGGTGCGATCATTTCGGGAGCTGTTTTTGGTGATAAAATGTCGCCGCTCTCTGATTCAACTAATCTTGCCTCTGCAATCGCAGGCAGTGACCTTTTCGCCCATATCAAGAATATGATGTGGTCAACGATTCCTTCTTTTATCGTTTCGCTAATTCTATTCTGGTTCTTTGGTAATTCCAGTTCCCATATGAGCGCCGGTAAGATCGCCCACACAATGGCTATCCTTAATCAACAATTTACGATTTCATGGTGGGCCCTATTACCAATCGCCTTAATGTTTATCTGTGCATGGCGCCACATTCCAGCCATCCCAACCTTATTTATCAATATCATCGTTACAGTAGTCATGATCTTCTTCCAAAAGCCAGGAACCTCTCTTCAATCCCTCGCTAAATTAATTAGTGATGGCTTCGTTGCTCACACTAGCGATGCAACTGTTAATACGCTGCTTACCCGTGGTGGGATTAGCAGTATGATGGGAACAGTTTCCCTGATCATCGTTACCCTTTCGCTTGGGGGAATTTTGATGAAGTTTAACATTGTTCAGTCAGCAATGAAGCCGCTTGTTGACCACCTTCATAAGCCTGGTAGCCTTATTACTGTTACAATTCTTTCGGGTATTGGAATCAATCTTTTTGTTGGGGAGCAATACCTTTCCGTTATTCTTCCAGGTAAGGCATTTAAGGGTGCGTTTGATAAAATGGGTCTTTCACCATTAGCCCTTAGTCGTGTCCTTGAAGATGGTGGAAGTGTTATTAACTACTTAATCCCATGGGGAGTTGCCGGATCATTCGCCGCCTCAACCCTTGGTGTACCAGTCCTTCACTTCCTACCATTTGCTTTCTTTAGTCTGTTTTCACCAGTTTTCTCAATTTTAAGTGGAGTTACTGGAATTGGTTTGAAGTGGCAAAAAGGAAAGCAATTAAAAGGAGCGTAACAAAAGTCATTCATAAGCTTGTAGTCACGATGCACATTTTAGATATGAACTTCATCTGTTCGCCTCCTGCGGATAATTGAAGCCCATTATACTGTGAACTATTAATTCTCTTTTAGGTGGTATTATTATAAACACTTATTCATACAACGTGTTATTTTTTATTACCACTAACTTCTACACTAAACGAAATACAGAATATAAAAAGAGTGACAACTAAGTGTCCGTCTTAGTTACCACTCTTTTTTCGTACATTTATTTCATTGCTATTGTATAAATGTAATTACTTTAAGTACTTTTCTGGATTGCCTAAGAGTTCATCAATAGAAACTTTCTTACCTTCTTCACTGCTGTCCGATTCAGTGAAGTTTAATTCAATTTCTTTTGATAATATTTCCTTATCACCAATAACGGCAAAGTACCTACTGTTTCGTCGACTTGCTTCTTTAATCTGAGTTCCAACCTTTAATCCTTGGTAGTCTTTATCGACTTTAATTCCCATGGTGCGAAGTGGCTCCATTAATTCAAAAGCAAAATTATCTGCTTTCTCACCTACCGTAACAAAGAATAAGTCAAGACCTGGTTGTGGAATGAAGCTCTTATTTTCCTCTCTTAATAAGAGGAGGAGACGTTCAACCCCAATTCCATATCCAATACCACCTTCATCAGGTCCACCGATTTGCGAAATCAATCCATTGTAACGACCTCCACCACAAATTGTCGTATAGCCGCCACCAAATACTGGTGAATTAGACATGATTTCAAAAATAGTGTGAGTATAGTAATCTAATCCCCGAACCATTTCATTATCAACAACGTAGTCAACATTAAATTTATCAAGGATTTTTTTAACAGAATCAAAGTACTTGGCAGAATAACCACTCAATGAATCAAGAATTGAAGGAGCATTTGCTACGATCTTCTTATCTGTTTCATCTTTACTATCAAGGACACGTAATGGGTTTTTGTAGAGACGTTCCTTAGAATCATCACTAAGTTCATCATAATGGGGTTTTAGATAATCAATTAAAGCTTGACGATAGTTATCTCGGGTTTCTTTATCCCCAAGGGTGTTAATAGCAACACGTAATTCCGTAATGCCAAGTCGCTTAAAGAACATCAATGCTTCTAAAATAACTTCAGCATCAATTTGCGGAGATTCACTATTTAATGCTTCACAACCAATTTGAGTGAATTGCCGTTGACGTCCTGATTCTGGTCTCTCATAGCGGAACATTGGTCCCATATAGTAAACCTTATACGGCTTAGGGTATTCCGGCCCAAATAACTTATTTTGAACATATGCTCGAACCACTCCAGCTGTTCCTTCTGGTCTTAAAGCTACATGCCGTTCACCCTTATCATGGAAATCATACATTTGCTTCTCTACAATATCAGAGGTATCACCAACATTTCTCGCAAAGACATTATAATCTTCAAACATTGGTGTCCGAATTTCTGAATAACCAAATTCTGCAAATGTATTGCGTGCAATATTTTCGACTTTTTGCCATAGTTCACTTTCGCCAGGCAAAATATCAACCGTCCCACGTGGACGTTGATAATTAACTTTAGCTTTTGCCATATCTAAAACCTACCTTTTTAACCTCAAAAGGCTCCTTAACAAGTTTTTAGCTTGTTGAGGAGCCTATTATTACTACCTTAATTTACACTCACCCTAAGGTAAAGTGTTCCACCGGGTAAATGGTATAACCACCCGCCGGGGTAATAACGCTCCCCATCACGAAATATTTTAATATTCACAAGTAAAATGTGAATTGAAGATGTTTCTCAAATCAATAAAAGACTTAGTCGACTAATCTTTTGAAGAACAAAATATTAATAATTAATATATGCTCTTAACCTAAATGATAAACAATATCATGAATTTGTCAATATCGTTTTATCAACTTTTATTTCCCAGCTTTAGGGTAGACTGGGTTCGCATCATCATATTCGTAATGACTAATGTGTCCATCTTGCATCCAACGTCTTAAGCGATCAATTTCTTCTGCATGATCAGGGTCCAACAACTGTGGAAATTCTCCACGAATAGTATTATCGTAACCAGCATGATTGATTTCTTTAGGCTTAATGTCTTGAATAAAATCAAAAGCACGGCCATAAACAATATCATTTAATTTAAGATCACTAAAATCATAAAATTTGATAATCACCTTACCGTGAGGCGTTCCCTTGACGAATTCAACCTTCTTTACACTATCCTTTTTATATAGTGTCATCTCACCATTAGCATATCTATAGAAGTTGTGAATTGAAGTCATTAAAATTTCTTTTCCGTCCTGGCCATCATTTACTATAATTTGTGATATCCGATCTTGCAGTTTTTTTAATGTCCTCTTAAATACATCGGTAACCAATGTATTAGGAATGACTTTATTAATCCGTTGCATGTTTATACTATAATTATCTGTCATAACTTAACACAACCTAACCTATAAGAAGAGACTGGGACGTAGGTCTTTTAACTGTTAAAAAGACTTACATCGTGGTACACAAACAGCTTCAATCATTCGTGAACGTCGAACGATTGAAGCCTATTTATGCATTGCAAATGCGTTTCTACAAAGTCATGATCGACTTTTGCTCCACATCCACCTACCTTATAAAGGCCCTAATATTTTTGGAAGGGAATTAAAAACTGTAATTAATTTATATTAGTACTTAATAGCGCCGTTAGCAGTTAACGACTTATATCCCATCTTATCGAGCCACTTAGGCATTGTTAAGTTTTCCATAATATCCATGTCAGTATCTGGTGTTAAGATTGAACCGCCTGGGATAGAATCAACCGGCATTGAAACGTAAGGTGCTACGGTAATTGCATTACCAATTTGACCTGGTTCCATCATTGCATGAGCAAAGCCGATCCATGAACCCTTGAATGAGGTATTAGCATCTTGACCACACTCAGCAATTGACTTAGCAATTGCCTTACGACGACCCTTAAGGTATTCAATTAATTCATCTTCATTAGGTGTTTCCCATACACCAGCATCTTCAATAAACATACTCGAATCTTTTGCAGGATCCTTAGCGAATGAAAGAGCAATGGCTGACCATACACCATATCCTTGACCCGGTTTCATGTCTGAATCATTCATTGGACGTTCTGCAGTAACACCCTTATTAGCACAAACAATGAATGAACCTGGAGCTGGATAGTGACGACGGTTATCGTTAGTGCCAAAGTATTCAACTAAGGAATCTTGTAATGGTTTAGCATCATAGATTGGAAGTTCACTACCATCCCATTGCTTTACAGTAAACAGTGGTTCAGCAGTATCAACTTCTGGATTTCTCAAAAGATCATACCCAATGCAATGACCTTGAGGACCAGTAAAAGATGATGCAGTGGTCATGTTAATCTGACCAATGTAAGCATTCTTAGTTTCTGCACGGTCATAAGAAACAATTCCATCTAAAACTTCATCATCTGTTTTGTCACGAACACCAGCATCAACCTTCAAACCAGTTACATAACCATTACCAATATTACCTGGTTCCATGTAACCACGACTCCATTGCTTATATGGACTAATTGCAATACGGTCAACGCCAAGTTTATGAAGCTTTGTATCTAATTCGGACATAATTAGACCTCCATTAATAAAAAAGCAAAAGTTACAAAACAATAGCAATGAACGAAAGCGCTTCCTATTCCTTACAATCCCCAGTATATATATATATATATGTCAATAGGAAACGGTAAATTTTTCTAAAAATTTTAAAATTAAAATAGATGATTATATAAAAAACGCCAAAGACTAATCTTTGACGCTTTTTTCTGGTCATATATTGTTTTTTTAATTAATTAAGCACACAAAATGTTATTTTTAGTTAATATATTTAGTGAATTAATGCATAAATCCCATAAATTGCAACTAATACAATTACAATTGCAAAAATCAATTCGCCCTTGGTAAATATCTTCTTTCCATGTTGATGACGTGCCCACATATATAGCGGAATACCGACAGCATAGAAAATAAATGAAATTAATGTATATTTAATATTTGCCGAGTATGCCATAAATAAAATATAGAGGAACGCTAAGACACCAATTGCCATTCCTGCTCCACGCCGGTGCTTGGTATCCGTAGGGAAATCCCCATGTTCTTTACGGCTTATTTTAATCAAGTACATCGATGAGAGTAAGTATGGTGGGACAGTCATAACTCCAACAATTGTTAAGAGCATTTGGTATGCACTCTCATCAAAGTGAGCAATCAAAATAATAATTTCGATAACAATTGTGGCGATAATAATTGAAAATACTGGCTCACCAGTCTTTGATACCTTAGCAAAAGCCCGAGGGAATGATCCATCTTCCGCAGCCGCATGTTGTGGCAATTCGGCTAGCATTTGAATCCAAGAAATCCAACTTGCGAAAACAGCAACTAACAATGCAATTGCGATGACATCACGCCCAATATTATTATGCCAAACATTAGTCAAAATGTAAGCAGTTGACGGTGAGGTCATCTTGGCTAATTGTCCATAAGAGTATGCACCTAGCGAAAGCATACCAACTAGTGCGTACATTACCAAACAAACAACAAAACCAATAACAGTTGCTGGTGCAACTTGCTTAACGTTTTTTGCCTTACCAGACATAACAACGGCACCTTCAATACCACCAAAGAGCCACAAAGTTACCATCATTGTGTTCATAACTTGATGCATTACACTACCCATTGGTTTATCACTAAGCGAGGGAACACTGTGAGTAGCGCTCATATTAGTGGTAAAAGTGTGAACGTTAAAGTGAAAGAGTACGGAAACAAGAAAGACTACTACAACTGCTAACATAATCGCAGTAGCAATTTTTTGCACTGTACTAGAAACTTCTACCCCGCGAAGAACCAGAGCAGTAATTGCCCAAGTAATAATTGAGGCCCCAATAACTGATGGCCAGTTATTACCACCGGTAAATGTACCTGGGAAGAAATAATCTAATGTACTCATTACTAAAACAGCATAAGCCGCATTAGCTGCACATTCACAAACAAAATACGCCCACGCACTAAAGAATCCGGTAAATGAGCCAAATCCAACCTGCGCATATTTATATAGTCCAGCGGTTAAATCTGGCTTAACATCACTCAAAATAACAAACATTTCAGCAATGAACCAGATCCCAATACCAGTAATGATCCAGGAGATAATCTGAGCGGTAACCCCCGCTTCCATTGACATATTCTTCGGCAAGTCAAAAACTCCTGAACCAACCATTGCACTAACACATAGCGCAATTAAACCAACAAGTCCTAGCTTTTCAGCTTGGGGTTTATTATCGGCCATTTTGTACACATCCCTTACGTTATATTTGTAAGGAATAGGAATATGCACAATGTCCACGTTCAATATAGCACTTGCATTTTAATTATTCAACAGCAGAATGGTTGCCGTATCTGTCAAGTTTTCATAGGTAGCCTTTAAATATACAGTTTTAGTGGGTTAGTGCCTTAAAAAGTTGTCCCATTGGTCTACTTGTGGCCGTGTTAATCGGAATTATTCCTTGTACTGCTCCAATTGACGGCTTTGTCGGTGCCTTTCTTAGAAACTCTCCAGTTCGAATATGCATTTCCTGTAATAGGCTGGTTTGAGCCACTCGAGGAAGAACTGTTAATTGTTCTAGGATTGTATTTAAACTAGCTTGCAGTTCACCATTCATTCGGGCTTCAATTAAACCAATCATGGCTTTAGCCCCCTGCTTAGTCCATGACTTGCCCTGTTTCTTCATCCGGTAAGTAAAAGCCCGGTGAGAACTTTCGACTGAACCAATTAAATGAATATCCTTAAATCCACGCATTTGTGGTGAGAGGATATACCGCCAATTTCGCTGTAGATACTTTCTTAAACGCATTAGGTCGTCTGCTTGTTTTTCCGTTAGGTTTTGTGATTCTCATAAGTATCTAAAATTATTGTTAGCTCTGCTTGATCATGATGACGAACGGCTTTAATTGCTCGCATGGCTAATTCGTTGTGCCGCCCTAAAGTATGTTCAATTTTCTGTAAACAATGATAGCGGTCGAGAAAGTATTCACCATGTGCACCTTGAGGAACTAGACTTAATAGCTTAGCTGGTTCGTAACCTGGGCCAGCGTCACTGGCCAAAAAGATCGTTTGACCGGCAAGCTTATAATGGCGGTCTAAATAATCACTTAGTCGTGCTTCAAGCCGTCCTTGGTGCCCAACACTGAGAAAGTCATGCCGATTAATGATTTGATTAGCTACTCGCTCATAAACCCGATAATGGTGCACAAGAGTCAGCTGACCTGCTTCTTTTTTACCTTTAATCATAAAGGCATCACCCTCAATAGTTAAATTTTTAGGCATATGGCGAGGGGTAGCTTGGTGTTCTTTTGCTTGAGTTTGTTTAGCTACCTGATTTCCTAACTCATGCACGGCGTGCATTACCGAATCGGCAGTAATTCCGCTGTCAAATACAAGGTTCAAAATGTCGGCAGTATTGCGCATTGTAGTTGTTTGGACAATCTTAGCCATCATCATTAAGTAGTGTGGCGATAAACGACGACGTGGTTTAATTTTTAATTGTTGGTCTAAGTAAAATTCACGTTTCTTTGTCCCAGCCTGATAATACCGTCGTTGAAAAGTCACCGGGCCAAAGATAAAATTAAGCGTCCGTGGCTGTTTATTGATTACTTGATAGTTCGCTGGAGCTTGGGACTTTAAGCTTTGATCTAAGCTTTCCAAAAAGTTTTGCATGATTACTTGTCCTAACTCCAATACCCCTTTTAAAATAATCTGTTCAGCTTCAAATAAACTGCCTGATTTCACCAAATTCTGCTCGATTTCTGTTAAAATATCCATGAGGAAAGACCTGCCTTTGCTTAGTATTCGACACACTAAAGGCTACTGGTCTTTTCTTTTTTTGTAAATAAGTAAATTGGTCTACAAAAAAGATTTCCACGACCAGATGAATTATTCATCCAACCTATGAAAATCTTACACTAACATGGTTGCCCTTACATTTTAGAGAATTGGGATGCATGGATTTCTAATCATATAACCACCCTTACAATAGAAAGTGGGGAATTAACTATTAGTTCTCTGTTTTAAATATAAAAATCCGAACTATAATTTTCATATTTCACGAAATTATAGTTCGGATTTTCCTTCCTAAATAGCTTTAGGAATCTTTTTATTTACTACTTTTATCATAACAATCTAAACAACATAAAAGTCTTTGGTAACTAATAAATACCAAAGCTTTTCACTATCTTATTATCCTGCAATTAATACTTCTGTTACCAACAATCCACCACCAAAGATTAAAACAAAGACAACTACCGGCCACACGAACCGCAGCCAATGGGAATATCGCATATCAAGCATTTGCAAAGTTGCCATTACTAATCCAGTCGGTGCTAAGAATAACATTGCATATTGACCAAATTGATATGCAGTAACAACTGTATACCGTGGAATGTGAACCGTATCAGCTAGTGGCGCTAAAATTGGCATTGCTAGCACTGCTAAACCAGATGATGATGGAACAATAAAGCCTAAGACAAAGAATACCAACATCATCACAATAATGAAAAATGATCCGTTCATATGTGCAACCATTTTTGAAGAAGCATAGAGAATTGTATCAGAAATATAGCCGTCATTAAGCACTTTATTAATTCCCCGTGCCAAACCAATAATTAATGACACACCGACTAAACTAGCTGCTCCATCAGAAAAAGCCGTTGTGGTCTTATATTCGCCTAAACCGTCTTGGCGCCCGAAACAAGTTAAAAATATAATAATAATAGCAATTGTTAAGAAAGCTGATGCCATGTTAGGAAAGGCCCATCCTTTGGCCATTACTCCCCAAATCATAATTGGGAAAGCACAAGCAAATAAAATTAAAATAATTTTCTTTTTTAAAGTAAACCGCTGATCTTTTTCTTCGCTAGTAGCCATTCCCCACATTTGATCAAATTTATCCCGATCATCATATGAATAGGAAAACTGTGGGTTCTGTTGTACTTTGCGTGCATACCAATGCAGATAAAATAATAAACAAGTAACTGCAATTACCAAGCCAAAAATCCGTCCTGCCATTCCTTGCGTAAAAGTTGTCCCAGCAGCATTTGACGCAATAACAACCGAAAACGGATTAATGACTGAAAAGGTTGTTCCAAGTGAACTTGCCAAGAAAATGGCCCCAACACAAACAATTGAATCATACCCCATCGCAATAAAAACTGGGGCTAAAATTGGGTAAAAGGCAACCGCTTCTTCTTCAATCCCACATAGCGTTCCACCAAGTGCTAGTAAAACTGTCACGAGGAATACCAAAATAAATTCTTTTCCCTTAGTCTTGGTAGATAATGCTGCTAGTCCAGATTCAAAAGCTCCACTTGCTTTAACAACACCAATCAAACCACCTAAAACTAAGATAAAAATCATAATATCAACTGATTCAATTGTACCATCAACCATACTAGAGAAAATATCGCTGACCGAAGCCGGATGCTGTGCAAGCCGTTTATAAGTTCCTGGTACTGAAATTGGCTTATTAATTGCTCCTGATTTAAACTGGTCGACATCAATTTGAATGTGCAATTTATCTAATGTTGCCTGTGTCGCAGGATAACTAACTTTTTCTCCAGTTGGTTGCGTTACTTGGAGATGATTATTAACATATGCTAGCTTAGAATAACTTCCCGCTGGAACAATCCAAGTAAGCATTACTGCGATCACTGTCAGAAAGAATAAAATTGTAAATGCACCTGGCATTTTTAACTTAAACCGATGCTTTTTCCCTGCTGTTGCTTCTCCCATCATTCTCACTCCTTAAGTCTTCTTTCTCCCTTCTATTAATTTTAGCAAGCGTTTTCAACAAACTTCGTAATAAGTCAGATTAATTCAACAAATGCATATTTATTATTTAAAAAGCAGGTTAAACCCATTAGATTTACCTGCTTTTTAGTATCTTCACCTTTATTACTTAGGCTACTTATTATATTCAACAATTTTCATATCATTATCAGTCAGCGTTGCACGCGTCAGACTTCCATTTGCTGGACGCTCAGTCACATCATACTTTCCATGACCAAAACGTTCGACTAAGCTTAAAACAGTATTCCCATGACTTACCCATAAAACATTTGCGTCGTCAGGTAAATCAGCATTTCTAATTAATTCAATGCCTTTATCCATTCGTTGCCAATACTCTTCATTATTTTCGGCATCATGAAATGGATCAGCATCCTTTAACCAGTCTTTGGCTTGACCGATGGAATATGCGGTTACAATTTCACGGAAGTTCTTAAAGCCATGAGGGGCACCCGCGTTGTACCAAGCAAGGTCCATATTCGTTCCTTCATATGATCCATAAAACTCTTCCCGAAAATAAGGCGCGGTGACTGGATGAGCTACAGAATTAGCGTTATTAAGATTTAAAATCACTTGTGCTGTTTCCATGGCTCGGGAAAGGTCACTACAAAAGGCACCATCAAAGTGAATATTTTGCAACTTCTCACCAGCTACCTTTGCATCTTCTTTCCCCTTCATAGTTAGTGGAGAATTACTCCACCCTTGCAATTTATTGTAAATATTAAAGAAAGTCTGTCCATGGCGAACAAGATAAATATTCAATTTAGTCATAACAATCCCTCCATAATTTTATTGTACCGCTTACAAGTCCTTAAAACTATTTAAGTATTAACTTTGAGCTTTAAACACATATTCTTCATATTCTCCACGTAGACTAAAAAATATAGAAGGAAGGAATTATTATGAAGCTTAGAGACACTAGTCAACCAAATATTGTTGCTGCTAAGATTATTAATGTTACTCCGAAAAATGTTACCGTAATTACTGAAGAAGGCCACTTACTCAAGATTCCATTAACTAAACAGTATCGGGAAGACAAAACTTTACGGGCATCATTGGTTGATATCTTGAAAGCAGGGATATGGATTCCAGTAAATAAAAAGCTAAAAAAATTATTTAGTTACGACTGGCTTTCTGCTCCTGCCTTGGTCCCAGCAAAGAATTAAGTTTCTTCAATGATTTCCATAAAAAGAATGTTTTATAGTAATCTATGATAAAATAATTCTTGATTTGTCGAAATTGCACTTCGATAATATAGAACAAACCATATTGATTGCGAGGAACATTCCTAATGAAAAAATTAAGCAAATTTGTGGATACTAGGATTGGTTTTTTCACCCTCCTAGTTATCCTTTTTTGGTTAAAGACCCTGTTTGCTTACTTTACTGACTTTAAGCTTGGCGTTACGGGAATTTTTCAATACCTTATCTTAATTTTTAACCCGTTAGCGACTACCTTTTTTATTTACAGTTTAGCATTCTACTTTAAGCGTTCGCGGTTCTTCTACCCGGTTATTATGGGCTTAGACATTGCGAACACATTATTACTCTATTTAAATGTCATCTATTATCGTGAATTTACCGATTTTATGACAATTGCTACGATGACTGGTTATTCAAAAGTTAATCAAGGTTTAAGTGGTAGTTCACTTGCCCTCACTAACTTCCATGATGTCTTTTACTGGTTAGATATCGTCGTAATTCTTATTTTAATGCTCTGTAAAGTTATCAAATTTGATCCACGAGCAATTGGAACACGGTTAGCATTCGCATTTAGCTCCGTTGGTCTTGTCTTATTTGGGGTTAATTTGTCTTTTGCGGAAATGAGCCGCCCTCAATTGCTCAGCCGGACATTCGATCGTTCTTACATTGTAAAATATCTTGGTATTGATACTTTCACTGGTTATGATTTAGTAAAATCACAACATATTAATAATATGCGACAAAGTGCTACTAAACCTGAACTACTAAAAGTTAAAAAATTCACCGATAAGCACTACGCTCCGGCTAATCCCCAAATGTATGGAATCGCCAAGGGCCGTAACGTGATTATCATCCACCTTGAAAGTTTCCAACAATTTTTAATTAACAAGAAGATCAACGGTCAAGAAGTTACCCCATTCCTTAACTCACTTTATAACGGCAAGGATACCTACTCGTTTGATAATTTCTTCCACCAAGTCGGTCAAGGTAAAACCAGCGATGCAGAAAACCTCTTAGAGACTAGTACATTTGGATTGCCACAAGGATCATTATTTGCCACGTTAGGAAGCGACAACACTTTCCAAGGCGCTCCAGCTATTCTTAATCAACGTGCCGGTTACACGAGCGCTGTTTTCCACGGAAATGTCGCTAGTTTCTGGAACCGCAATAATGTATACAAGAATTTAGGTTACCAATACTTCTTTGATGCTAGTTATTACGATACTTCTGGAGACAAGGCTACCGGATATGGACTTAAAGATAAGTTATTATTCAAAAACTCAATCAAGTATCTCCAAAGTTTACAGCAGCCATTCTATGCTAAATATATCACTGTTACTAACCACTTCCCTTACACGCTTGATGACGAAGATAAGGATCCTAACTTCCAAACAACTAATACTGGGGATAGTAACGTTGATAATTACTTTGTAACAGCCCATTATCTTGATCAATCAATCCAAGAATTCTTTAATTATCTTCAAAAGACTGGACTTGATAAGAAATCAATTATTATGATTTATGGTGATCATTATGGGATTTCAAACAGCGAAAATACTTCCTTAGCAAGTGTTCTTGGAAAGAGTGCAGATGATTGGACTGACTTTGATAATGCTCAGCTTCAACGTGTACCACTAATGTTTGTCATCCCTGGTACGGGGCATGGAAAGGTTTACCATACCTATGGTGGAGAAGTGGATGTTCTTCCAACCCTCCTTCACTTGTTAGGAATTAGCAGCAAACGCTACATTCAGTTTGGAACTGATCTCTTCTCTAGCAAGCATAATCAAGTAGTTGCCTTCCGTAATCGAGATTTTGTTACCCCAACTTATACTAGTGTGGGCGGAACAATCTACAGTAATAAGACTGGTAAAGAAGCTAAACTTACCAAGAAGCAACAAGAGAAGTTAAAGAAAGATCAAGAGTTTGTAAATGAGGAATTGACTCTTTCTGATTCGTTAAACGAAAAGAATCTCTTGCGGTTCTACCATCCAAAAGGGTTTAAAAACGTTAACCCAGCTGATTACAATTATTCAAATGGTCTAAAACGAGCACAGCGAATTGAAAAGAAGAAGGGAATTAAATCAACAAGTATTTACTCAGAAAATGGTGACCGTTCAACTGTAGATGACTACAGCACTGACGCCCCTGAGCAAAACCACTCTTCCACTGATTCCAACCGTATTAAGATTACTAATCCAGATGCGAATAATAAGTAGTAAGGGTACAAAATAAGTATAGTAGGGTCTAGCAGAGCACTGTGTTCTGCCTAGGCTCTATTTTTTAAGTTTAAGCTAATTTCAATCAACTAAACTTTTCCTCCAGTAGCAAAAGTGATATTGTTAACTTATACACAAAGAATAATGGAGGGATTTTTATGGTTGAAGAATTTGGCTCACCATCGTCTTACATCCAAGGAAAAGGTGTCCTTTTTGAAAGTGATAAGTATCTTAAAAACTTTGGCACAAAACCGTTATTATTGGCTGGCGAAACAGTCTATAAAATTGTAGGTAAGCGTTTTGAACAGTATCTTCAAGAAAGTGGTTATGATGTCACCCGTGTTCAATTTAATGGTGAATCATCCACTAACGAAGTAAACCGGGTTACAGAAATTGGTAAAGAAAATAATGTAACTGTCGTTTATGGTCTTGGTGGTGGTAAAACAGTTGATACCGCCAAAGCAATTGCCGACAATCTCCATCTACCAGTTGTAATTATGCCAACATTGGCTTCAAATGATGCACCTTGTTCTCGTCTTTCAGTAATCTACACTGATGACGGTGGCTTCGATCATTATCGTTTCTACAACCAAAACCCTAATCTGGTTTTAGTTGATACTCAAGTTATCGCTAATGGTCCCGTTCGGATGCTTATTTCTGGAATTGCTGATGCTTTAGCTACCAATGTTGAGGCACAAGCAGTTGCTCAAGCTCATAGTGATACAATGCTTGGTGAAAAACAAACCCTTGTTGGAAATGCAATCGCCCAGAAATGTGAAGAGACATTATTTAATTACTCGCACCTAGCTGTAGCTGATGCAGAAACCCATGTCGTTACACCAGCATTTTCTAATATTGTTGAAGCAAATACACTAATGAGCGGTCTCGGTTTTGAAAGTGGTGGTCTATCTGGTGCCCACGCTATTCATGATGGCTTAACAATTTTAGAAGAGACTCATGATTTAACACACGGTGAAAAGGTCGCATACGGTACCTTAACACAATTAATGTTGGAAGGCGCTGACCAGGAACGCTATAACAAGTACTTCCAATTTATTCTTTCTTTAGGCCTACCAACTACTCTTGCTGATCTACATTTAGAAAATGTCACCGATGAAGAACTGCTCAATGCTGGAAAAGCCGCTTGTTCAGAACAAGATACCATGGATCGTTTGCCATTTAAGGTAACTCCAGATGACGTTGCTCAAGCATTACGAGCAGTTGATGCATATACTAAACAATATTTAACTAATCATCGTTGTCACCATAGTCGTATGTAATAAAAGGGAGCTGTGACATAAGTTAGGTCACTTCCATAAAAAACGAACAGCGCAGTACAACAATGGCCTTCAGTGTCCGGTAAAGCCGAACACTGAAGGCCTATTGTTGTTTGCGGGGGCTCGAAAACGAAGTCACAAGTGACTTCTGTCTCGCTCCCTTTTGTTATTTACCCCATAAGAAATTAATTAATGCCTTATCAACTTGAGCATTATTATGAAGTTTCGAATGTTGAGCATCTTTTCCTGTTATTTTTAGAACACGGTATGACTTTGCCCGAGCAGCTACTAAATATTTAAGTGACAATGATGAAGCATTATCAACAGTACCGTCTGAATGATTACCAACATCACCAATAATATTAAGAACCGCTACTTGACCTTTGGGATAAGTTTGCCGGACCTCTGTCATTTGACGATATGTGGCGTTCATTTCATTTGGCTTTCCGTCTTTATTTAATTTCATTCCAACTGGTTGCTGAATAGCAGCAGGTACCTGTTTAAAATTCAATCCCGCAAAATGACCTGCAATATCAACCTGTTTTTGTAATTGAGGCATATTCTGATTTTTACCGTTTTGCAACATATAGTAAATAATCGAAATATTTCCCAGGGAATGACCAACCATATTAATCTTAGTTATGCGATAGCGTTTCTGTAATGCCTTTACAACATTTGTCGCATATTCGCCATGCTTATTAAAATCCAACTGCCTATTGTTATCATAATTCACCTCAACAATTGGATTGATGGCCCCTTTATGCATTGAACCATGAAGAGTAACTTTTCCGTTATTAGCAACATCAGCTCGCAAGACTGTGCTCGTTACCCCAGCTTTTTTAGCAGCATTTACCATGTGTTCTTCTGCATGATAACTACTGCCTCCACCATGGAAAAATAACGTTGGCGTTGTTGATTGCACATACTTACTATGTTTTTGCTGACGCCAAACTGCCCCACCAATTATTGCCAGGATAACAATTACTATCACTATACCAATCCCAATATGGCTTTTTTTCATAATTTCACCCGCTTTTTTGTTTACTTAGATTATAAGCCTAAGAACAATAATGCAGTCAAAACTTATTTTAATGCAGGAGACGTTGCCAAAAGTTTCCACGACGAACATCATTAGCACTATATAGAGAGTAAGTTAATGGTTCCCCATTAAGCGTTTCTAACTGATCACTCGTTATCCTTAAACTGCCGACACGTTCACCTTTCCAAATAGGTGCTTCTAATTTTTTCTTTTTATATTGTGTTCCAATTGTATAGTCCGTTTTTGTATCATACGGACTCCAAATAGTTACTTGTTGTGGCGTGAGTTTCATTGTTTTTTCAACACCATTAGCTACTTTACGTGTTGTTACTGATGATGGAACTTTTATTTTTTGTAAATGGTCCTCTGTTTTAAGGATCTTATATAAATTCTGAGTAGCCTTAAATCGGTTGTCTTTATTGCTTCCTTTTGAATGTAAGATAACAGTAATAATGCGATGTCCTTGATACTTACCTGTACTTGCAAAACAAGCTCCCGCACTGTCAGAAGTCCCCGTCTTCAAACCATCAATCGTTACTCCTTTTACAGCGTACTGCTCTCCCGGTAACATCTTATTAAGATTTTTTTCAGTCTTAACTTGATCTTTCGCTATTTGAAATTTTACTTCTTTTTGTGCTGTAATTTGCAAAAGTTCAGGATAATGTGTCACAAAGTATTGCGATAAAATGGCAACATCACGTGCACTCATTGTATTAGCAGCATTATTAGGAAGATCAGCTAACTTAAAACTTTTCATATCTCCATTATCTAATCCAACTGAATTAACAATGTTGGTCTTAGTCATTCCAATTTTTTTTGCTTTTTGCATCATTTTAAGATTAAATTCATCGGTTCCATCCCCGGTAGCGGTCGCAAGTGCCACGGTAGCTCCATCAGCTGACTTTACAAGGGCTGCATTGATTAATGTCCGAACTGAATAAGATTGACCAGATTTTAGGCCGATTGAAGAATAAGCAGCATCATTAGAAATAGCCGCAATTTCAGGAGTTATTTTTACTTGAGTATCCCACGAAAGCTGCTTCTGTTGGATTTCATCTTCTATTACCAAAATAGTTAATAATTTTGTAATTGAAGCCACCGGAAGAGCCTTATCTACATTTTGCTTATAGATAATTTGCCCCGTTGAAGCATCAGCCATGATCGCTGCAGAAGCATCAATTCGATTATTTGCTAATACCGATTGACTTCCTACCATTAGCATCATGAATAGAGATAAAATAAAAACTGTCAATTTTTTCATAAAATCTATTCTCCTATTTTCTCCAAGTACGGTAAGATAAACTTAATAATAAATAATAAAGGAATTCATTATGAATAAAGAACTTAAATCTCTGCTTTTCATCTCAACTGGCCTATTCCTTATTTTTGTTCTAATTTTTAATCTTTATACATATAATGCTGCTAGATCTATTCCCCAAGCTAGCAAAACAAGCCAAATTCTTAACCAAAATCGACTTCGCGCCCCTAACATCCACCGTTCCTCGGAAAATTGGGCATACCCTAAGATCGATAACGCTCCTATTGAATTGGTCGCCGTCAAACAAGCAAAAAGAATTCTAGTTATCAACTCAAATAAGCGACAAGTTATTTACATCATCCACGCACAAATTAATTTACCAGCACAAAAAAATTCTTTTCGCTTACTTCATGCTCGGGGACAGCAAATTTATCACATTAATGGTTCCCAGCAAGCCATCGCTAAGAACTGGTTAGGCATTAATGATGGGAACTACATTGAAACCCCCGTTACAGATATGAATAATCATCAGGTCCCACGCAATCTACGAAAAGCACCCAAGATCGAAAACACTATCCAAGTGTCAACCCCCGATGCTAAATGGCTTCAAACTTTGCCTGAAAATACACCCTTAATAGTTAAGGAGGACTATTAATATGATTTCACGATTAAAACATGGACGTTTTTTTAATCACTTATTTGGAAGTAATCTTATTTTACTAATAATAATTATCTTTTATAATCTTCTTACATACTTCATCCCATTAATCAAAATTTCAATCACGCAAATAATTTTTTTCTTTCTAATAATCGATCTGTTCTTGATTATCTTTAAAATTTTAGCGCTACAAAATTAGCCGACAATCTCAATCTTAGTACCGACTGGCAAATTCTTTTCCATCCATTGTGCGTCTGGCACTGAAAGCCGAATACACCCGTGAGAACCCTGTGTTTTTCCAAGTTTAGCAGCTTCTTGTTCATTATATTTTCCGTCTGCTTTAGTCGGAACACTATGGAACAAGTATTCTCCATGATTCTTCCAAGAAACGTAGTAATTAGCTCCCTCTTTCAACGATTGATTGAAGAAGCTATCTCCTCGCTCTTGTTGAGCATAAAATGTTCCTGTCGGGGTCACACTTTTCAGCTTACCAGTTTTAGGATCTTTTTTATAAATTCCACCTGTGCTATACATTGTGTAAATGACTTTTGAACCATCATACAAATATGTCCGATTATTCTTTAAGTCAACTTTAATCCAAAAGTCCTTCACCTTATTCAAATCTGGATACGGAACTGTTTCCGAGGACTTATGCCAATCAATTGGGGTTCTCATGTGACTTTCGCTGTTATCGATTTCCTTTTCTTGTGTTGGCTTTTCTTTTACTTGCGATTCAACTACTGCTTTTTTGGGATGTGCATTTGAAGCAGCATGTAATTCTGGACCAATTGCAATTATTGCTACTAATAAGCAAAATATTCCATAAATCCAATGCTTTACTCGTAAGTTCAAATTAATTTCTCCTTTACAGATAATTCAAAACATCACTATTATAATTATAGGGAATTTTTTATTCAATATACTTTAAAAAAGGTGTACAAAATGCGAGATAATCTTAAAGTTTCATACTTAACTGCTATCTTTTTCTTTATTGTTGCTATCATTTATGCAAATCTTGCGTAATAATCGTGAGGATTCTACTATGACATCATTTTTTTCATTCATATCAAATATCTGGTCGTATATCATCAACCATAAATGGTCAAAGGATATTTTAAGAGCCAACATCCTTTTTATTCTTTTAGTTATTATTTATGATCTTTTTCACTTTTCATTAAAAATAATTAGTTGGCGGATCTTTTTCAAAGTATTTCTGCTATTAAATATTTGTTTGTTTTTTAAGTTTCTTTTAGATGGCATTGATCGCTATTTAAGGACACGGTAACTTTATAAATTCTTTATTGAGTTATCAATTTTCCGTGCTAAGATAGGAACGTAATTATTTATTTTCGATTTGAGGAAGGTACAATGCATTCATATATTAAATACTGGATAGCAGGAATAGGAGCATTATTAATTATAATGATTGCGGGGATGACTGTTCACCAGAAAAATCATTTCAACAAAAACGTAACCATCAATAATGTTGCCGTTGGGGGACTAACAGCCAAGCAAGCTTTTGAGAAGGTAAAGGGGACCTCAGGAGCCACCAAGGTATATGTTGACAATAAGCTAGTTTACCAAACTAAATCTATGAAGGCTAACTTTAGCAATAATGATGAACAAAAATTTAATCAAGCACTGAAAAAGCAGTTTACATTTTTCCCATCTCATAAAGCAACAAACTTATCAATAAAGCCAGATAACTTTGATCAAGATTCGTTTAATATTGCGAAAAACAAATTAACTAACAAGGTATATCAACTCAACACAAGTCGTAAAGCTCCCGTTGATGCTTACGCGGTCTACCAAAATGAGAAAGTTTCTGTAGTTCCTGCAGTTAAGGGTAATAAATATGATTTACAAAACGCTGTTAATCAACTAAATAATCAAGCCGGAAGTACTAAAATTAATATTACTTTACATAAGGAATAGCCGATTGCGGCAAATAGCAAAACCGTTAAGATCGAGGAAAAACAGTTAAATAAGTTAAAAGGAAAGGAAGTTACTTACCTCGTTCAAAATGAAAAGTATAACCTCACTACCAATCAAATTATTACCCGGGCAACTTATCAAAACGGCAAGTATCATTTCGACACTACGGCCTTAAATAAACAAGTAAAAAAAATTAATGAGAAACATGCAACTCTTGATAAGCCATTTAAATTTAGAACTCATTCTGGAGCAGAAATTACCACTACAGCTAATGGTTCCTATGGTTGGAAAATTAGTGAGAAAAAAGCTGGCAATTCATTAACTAAAGCAATTATCGATGGCCGCCAAGAAGTTGATGGCGAGCACGATATTGAAGGAAAAGGCTATAACACTGCTGGACTCGGCTACAATGTTACATCCAATAATGGTATTGGCGACACTTATGCTGAGGTTTCATTAGCTGACCAACGAGCTTATTTCTACAAAGATGGTAAATGTGTCCTTGAAACAGATATCGTTAGTGGAACTAATAATGAAGGTAACAAAACGCCAAAGGGAGTCTGGTATATTATGTACCAACAAAGTCCTTCTGTTCTCCGTGGACAAAACGATGATGGATCAAGTTATGCAAGTAAAGTTAATTATTGGTCGCCGTTTACTTTAACAGGATGTGGCTTCCACGATGCAAGTTGGCGGCACAATTGGTCCAAGACTGCTTACCTAAGCGATGGTTCGCACGGTTGTATTAATATGCAACCAAGCGTGGCGGGACAAGCCTTCCATGATTTAAAACAAAATGAACCCGTTATTATTTATTAATGCTCTAGGGGGCTCTAGCGTTCGGTTTCCGGACGTTAGAGGCCATTGTTGTACTGCGTATTTGCTTTTTATGAAAGTAACTTAACTTATGTCACAGTCCCTATTATTTTAAAAGAACACCTAACCGGACTGTGGTGAAAAACTCGCAAGCTAGCTTACTTTTTATTCTCTTAATTAATATATACGTAAAAAATTCTCCTTTGCACCTCATAATTCTAAAATAGTGGTACAGTAAAAATGTATCTTAACCTTAGGAGGCTTAGATTATGACTGATAAAATTGTTACTGCAGAAGAAATGCGACATTACGATTTTTACACCATTAATACAATCGGTATCCCTTCCCTTGTGTTAATGGAACGAGCTGCCTTAGCCGTTCGCGATGAAATTTTACATGCTTTTCCGATTGCGCTAAAAGATGTGGTAGTAGTAGCTGGCAGTGGAAACAATGGCGGGGATGGAATAGCCATTGCACGCTTGCTTCATATTGCTGGTGTCCATGTAACAATCCTCAATATAGGTAATCCTCAGCATGCATCTGCTGAACACCAAACACAAGAAAAAATCGCGCAATATTATCAAATTCCCGAAACCTCTGATCTCGCTGTCCTTAATAAGGCAACATTAATTGTCGATGCCATGTTTGGAATCGGAATCGATCGTGCAGTAAAAGGAGCTTATGCCGACGCGATTAATGCGATCAATAACACTGATGCGGTTGTCGTTGCAGTAGATATGCCATCAGGAGTTAATACTGATACTGGAGAAGTAATGGGAACTGCTGTCAGAGCTACTACAACCGTAACTTTTGCCTATAATAAGGTCGGCTTAACCAAGAATGACGGAAAAGATTACGCAGGAAATGTTGTCGTTGCAAATGATATGGGAACCTATGCAGTAGACTGATTGGAATATTATTTACCGAGCCGTTTTACTATTAATCGCTGAATATTAATATTATTATAATAAGTGACGAACGTTTCAGTGAACTAATTTGGAGGTAAATAATATGTCAGAGTTAACAACCAAATTATTTATAGATGTTAAAAATTTTGAAAAATACCAATCAATGTTAAAGTGCCAAGTACACATTGAAGAAGAACGTCATGGTGATTATTGCTTACCAGGTTTTCCTGATCGTCACAATTTCCACCGTCTTCTCCGGATTTTACGTAAACATGATGACGGTTTAACTAGCAAACAACTAATTTACGACTTCGATTACCGGCCAAGTGACCTTGAAGATGCTACCAAGGCATTAGTAACAAACAATTTGGCAAATACCACCCCAATTAACGAGGAAGACTATAAAATTCGGCTTAACACTGAGGGTATTGAAGTTGCTGATAATTTGCTAAAGCGTCGTGACAAGATTGCTGAAGCTGCTTACCACACATTAAGTGAAAATGAACAACGAGAATTAGACCGGCTCGTAAATAAGCTAACTGAGGATTATGCGAACCGCGACGTAAATTACAACGCCCTTGGAAATATTTGCCGTTAAAATATAATATCCTATTCAAAAAAGGCAGAGGCTAAGAGAATTCGTTCTATGATCTCTTAGTTTCTGCCTTTTTAGTAGCGACAAGTCTTATTAAGAAAGTACTTTCCCGCTCACTTTCAATTTAGTTATTTCAAATATTCTGCCGGATTTGCTACAAAATCGCTCACTTTAATAGTTGTTGCATCCTTAGTAGCAGCATTCTTTAGTTGGAAAGTTCCTTCTTCAACTTCACGAGCACCAAACACTGCAAAGTACTTCGCATTACGACGGAAAGCTTCTTTGATCTGCTTACCAACTTTTACCCCGCTGTAATCTTTGTCAGCCACAATTCCTTGCTGACGAATTTTACTGAGGACTTCAAATGCCATTTCATCTCCTTGCTGATCTGCACTAGCAAAGAAGACGTCTAATTGGTCTTGAGGAGCAAATGCAGGATTTTCTTCTTGGAGTAAGAGCATTAATCGTTCAACACCCATTCCGAAGCCAATTCCACCTTCTTCAGGGCCACCAAGCTGGCTAATCAACCCATTATAACGGCCTCCTGCACAAACAGTCGTGTACCCACCACCAAATACTGGTGAGTCTGACATAATTTCAAAAATAGTATGGTTATAGTAATCTAGGCCCCGCACCATATTGGTATCAATTTCAAAATCAATTCCTAATTTATTTAATAAAGCCTGCACTTCGTCAAAGTAAGCTTGTGATTCTTCATCAAGGTAATCAAGGATTGATGGAGCTTCTGCAACAATCTTCTTATCACCCTCATCTTTACTATCAAGTACACGCAATGGATTCTTGTATAAACGTTCTTGAGAGTCTTTACTCAATTCATCATAGTGAGGCTTCAAGTAGTTAATTAATGCTTCACGGTAGTCTTCACGAACCTTCTTATCCCCAAGAGTATTAATAACTAATTTAACATTTGGTACCCCAAACTTCTTAAAGAGCGCCATTGCCATCGAAATAACTTCCACATCAATTTGTGGTGACTCATTGTTTAATGCTTCAACCCCAATTTGGTGAAATTCACGTTGTCGCCCTGATTGTGGCCGTTCATACCGAAACATTGGCCCCATGTAATAAACTTTATAAGGTTTAGGATATTCTGGACCATAGAGCTTATTTTCTACATAAGCCCGTACTACTCCAGCTGTTCCCTCAGGACGCAATGCAATATGCCGATCACCTTTATCATGAAAATCGTACATTTCTTTTTCAACAATATCTGAAGTATCGCCCACATTTCGTGAAAAAACATGGTAGTCTTCAAACATCGGTGTTCGAATTCCACGGTATCCAAACTGGTTAAAAACTTCGCGCGCATTTTGTTCTACTTTTTCCCAAATGCTTGTAGTTCCTGGTAAGATATCTGCGGTTCCCTTTGGCTTTTGATAATCCATATGTTTCCCCTTTCGTTACGTATAAAAACAAAAGCCCTCTAAGACTTTAACAGCCTTAGAGGGCGATATTCATCACTGTTCCACCTCTATTTTACAGTAACCTCACAGTCACTGCCTCATGGAGTTGCGTTAACTCCTGATGATAACGGAATCACCGGAACAGACTACTAAAATTCATCCTTTCAGCTAGTAGAGGTGGATCATGTCTGCTCCCAGCTCTCAGCTCAACTGGGTCTCTGTCAATTACACAGGCACTTTGTTTCTACGTCAATGCTTTTATAATACATTAGTGATTTTACCATAGCTTACAGATTTTGGGTATCATTTATCCAAATTAAGCCGTCGCTGAACTCGGTGTAAATGCCATAAATAAAGACAGATAATAATCAGAGTACCGGTCATTAGACAAAAGACTGAAATAAATAAAAATTGATAACTTCCTTTTTCAATGACAAATCCACCGTACAATGGACCAATCGCCCGTCCAACCGACATCATAATATTAAGCAGTCCTTGGTAATGCCCAGCTTCATCAACATTAGTCAGTTGCGCAATCCAAGCAGGCAAGCCAGCAAAACTAGTCATTTCACCAATTGTTAAGATTACAAAATCAATAACAAAAGCTGTCAGGGTCCGAGCAAAAATTAATAAGAGAAAGGATAAGGCAAAAATAAAGATTCCCACAATAATTTGCGTTGATAAACGAACATAGGGACTTAACTTATTAACAAGTGGTTGGCCGATAATAATTAACACCCCATTTAATGTCCATAACATACTATAGGCATAAAATGGAATCCCCATGTTTGTCATATGAACTGCCATTACACTTTCCCATAAAGAATAGCTTAAATGAACCGTAATATAGTTTATGAGGATAAACCAAACTAAGATGATCCATCGCGAATGCAATTGGCGGGAATCATGATAGTGTTCTTGTATCTCTGAATTATCTTTAATTGCATCTACAGCCACATTAAATGTTAAAACTACTACTAACATTAACAAGGCATAAAAGATTGTTGCTACAGCAAAAACTACCACTACACTAATCGGCAGAAGAACGCCGACCAGCAACGTTCCAATCACAACCCCAATATTAAAGGCCATATAAATATAATTAAAAACATAGCGGGAAGAATGATCGCTAACCAACGTCCCATAAGAATTAACAATCGTGGCATTGATTCCATCACCAAAGCTGTTAATTGTAATTAGGACAGCATACCATGGCCAATCATGAATAAAGATCAATAAGAATATTGCTAGTGTTGAGAGGCTAACTCCTAAAATAGCTGTTTGATATTGTTTCCAATGGTCAAATAACCACCCTCCCAAATAATTTCCCATCATCATGGCAATCGACATTATTAACATCACAAAGCCAGCAGTCGTCAGAGTTTGGCCAAGGTAATTATGAAGATACATAGTTGTAAGCGGCCATAAAAAAGCTGCCCCTGTGTTGTTTAACAGACTTGCAAGGGCAACCCATTTTAATTTTACTGTTTGCTGTTCCATTTTAACGTTCAGATACCATATCAGAGGAAGGTACACGTAAAAGCGTATAGGTTACAGCACTATGATTTGCTTTTAACCCTAAACCATTAATAGCAGTATTTTTATACTTTACATCCATTACCGCTGCAAAAGCATGTCCTGTCTTGGCATCCTCTTTTTCTAATTGCTTTTTATCCCATGGCAAAGCGCTCGCATCTAAGGTAACTATCCGCGATCCATCAGCAACTGATCCATACCGTGAATTTGTTGTGTATTTATCATTTCCAGCCCAGTACGTATATGACACAATTGGGTGCTTGCCGCTTTTACTCCGGGTCGCTAAAACATAATAGAAGTCATCTGAATTATTTCCCATTTGAAGGGGATGATAAGTGATTGAAGTCTGTGTTTGTTGATGATTATTAATGTCAACTGGACGGAAAAATGTGAGATATGACATCCCCCCGAGCCAACATAACGAGACAACTAATAAGATCACGTAACGGATCACTAAATTTAATTTAAATACTTTTTTTGTCTTCGCAATCAGCATTAATTGTTTAACACGGATATAGTGGATTACATAACAAAAAAAGGCAATTGCACATATCCACGATAGCCATCCTAGCCAATTCCAACTCATAATTTTCAATACTCCATTCTCTAAATTATTTACTATGATTATCACACAAATTGATCCACTTGTCGTTAAATCTTAATAACAAACGAATAAATTTAATAAAATAACTACAAGGATAAGTTCAAACTGTGCTAAACTAATTTTTGGTAACAAACTGTGTCTTGATTTAGAATAAGAGATAAGGTTAGTATTATTTAATAATATACCTACTAAGGAGGAATGTTTTCATGGACAATTTGAGTGAGCTTGCTCAAGAATTGATTAATTTTGAGCGCGAAAATGACTTAAATGATAATGAAGTTGCTTTCGGCAGTCATTTATCTGTTGAACGAATTCACGAAATTAAATCATCCAATACCCCAGTAACTTCAGAGGAAGTCGAATTGCTTCAACGGTTCATGCAAAGTAAGTAACATAACCATTCATGCCATTGTGGCAAAATCAAAATTTAATACCTTCTAAAGCAGAACTAATAATATTTCTCTGCTCTAATCTAAAAAAGGATCTAAAAGAAAACATCACTTTCTTCTAGGTCCTTTTTCTGCTTATTTTGGTTGATAAAATTCAACCGGAACAAGTTTAGTTTCTATCTTTTCATGAGGTGTTTCTATTCGCTTCATTAAGGTCTCAATTAATTCTTGTGCCAACAATGAAATTGGTTGGATTACTGTTGGAAGATAAGGCGCTACTTTCCGAATTAATCGCGAGCCATCATAACCTGTAATAAAAAAGTCTTTATTTATTTGCTTTCCTGCCTGGTAGTAAAGATTGCTAATCGTTAATGCTTGAACGTCATTAGAAGCCAGCACTCCATCATAATTACCAGGGAACGTAGCCTCAAGATCCAAATGCTGGATAGCTAAAGGTTCAAAATCTCGTTTTTGTTTGTTCAAAAAATCAAGTGCCCCTTGAATTCGATTGATGGTAGGCGAAACAGAAGTATCTTCATCCACAATTACCGCTAAGTGTTTTACATCATGTTCTACTAAATACTTCGCTGCTAGTTCACCCCCATGATAACTATCAGCTGCAACAATTGGAATATTGTCAGCAAGGTATCTGTCAAAAGAAACAATGGGAGCAGTAAGTTGATGATATTCCTCTATTCCCAGATTATGAGAACCCGAAATAATCCCATCTACTTGATTTGCCATCAACATATTTAAGTATTCATGCTCTATTTCCGGATTTTGTGCCGATGATGCAATAATTGTTTTATAACCCTTTTTAAATAACTCATGTTCAAGCTCATTTGCTAGTTCTGCAAAAAATGGATTAATTAAATTAGGAAAAATCAAGCCAACAAACTTAGATGGTTTCCCCTGCATCGCCCGTGCCAAGGCATTTGGTTGGTAATTCAACTCTCGCATCGCCGCATGGACCTTATTAATCGTCTTTTGACTTAAAGAACCATAATTATTTATTACTCTTGAAACAGTAGTTACTGAAACCCCCGCTAACTGAGCAACATCTTTTAACTTAGCAACCATTCTAAAACTCCTTGATTAATTTCGTTTAAGCTATTCCATTATTATAGCTCACCATATTTGAACAATCGACGGTTACTTTAAATATAATTTTAATCGCTATTTTTCCACAAATGGGTTCTATTACATATGTTTAATTTATCATTTATCCAAAAATATTTTTCATTTGATAAAACATGTTTTGTGAAGATGATAATTATTGATTTTATGATATTTTCTCCCCTGTTTTAAAGGATTTCACTTGCTTTTTTACCTTCAAATTAAATTGACGCTAAAGAGAATTAATGCTAGTTTATAGGTAGTTGAATCTTTAGAACTTCTTAAACTTTTTTGACCTTTTTGATATTATTTTTATTTATGAAATGATTAATAAGCCACTTTTAGGAGTAATGTTTAGGAATTTCAAATATAACTTAAGGAGTCACTGCCAATGAATCGTCAACCTAATAATGATCCATCAACCCATTTTAAGATGTATAAAAGCGGAAAAAAATGGGTCTTTGCTGGATTAACTGCTGTTACCTTATTAACTGCTAGCGGCGCTGTTGCTCATGCCGATGATGCTTCAGTTTCTTCTGCAGAACCTGCCGCTACAACTACTGCCAATACACAAAATAATACAAATAGTGTCGCTGATTCTTCTGCTGTCGCTCAAAGCACAGCAAATAGCGCCTCAACAGAAAATAGCGCTGCTTCTAATGCTAGTCAAGCTGTCGCTAGCCAAGCCGCTGCTACTTCAGCCTCAGCACAATCTACTGAAGCTAAACAAGCTGCTCCTGCTACTCCAAAGGCTGCTAGTGCCGCTGCTGCACCGCAAGAGAACTCAACAACAGATTTAAGCGCCCTCCATTTCAGTAATAACGCTTCACAACAAGCATTCATCCAAAGTGTTGCTCCGGGTGCAATCCAAGGATGGAATGAATACAAGGTTCTTCCTTCAATTACAGTCGCCCAGGCTATCGTTGAAAGTGGTTGGGGCCGTTCAGCTTTATCAACCCAGGCCCATAACTTATTTGGAATTAAGGGTTCCTATAATGGAAATTCAGTTGTAATGCGTACACGGGAAGTTTATGGTGGCCGGAGCGTTTACGTTAACGCCAATTTCCGGGCCTATGCTAACAACTCCGAATCAGTTACTGATCATGGTCGCTTTCTCAACGTAAATAGTCGTTACCGTAACTTACTTGGCGATACTAACTATGCATCTGTTGCAAATAAGCTTCGGCAAGACGGCTATGCTACCGATCCAAGCTATGCTAGTACCTTAATTCGTTTTGTTCAGACATATAACTTAAACCAGTTAGATGCCGTTGCCCTTTCTGGGAAAGTTGTTACGAATAAGCAAACTGAAAGTGCTCAAACTCCCGAAACTAATGTAACTGTCTCAAACACTGGATACTACACGGTTAAAGGCGGAGACACGTTATCACGTATTGCCGGACAGTTTAATACAACTGTAAATAAACTCGCCACCTTAAATGATATCCACAATGTTAACCGTATTTATGTTGGTCAACGGCTCTTGGTTCGTCAACCTGCTGAACAACAACATCAACAAACAACCCCTAAGCGAACTGAAAACAATACTACCACTAATAGTAATACATACACCGTTAAAAGTGGCGATACCCTTTCAGGAATTGCTGGTAAATTTAACACTACTTATACTCAATTAGCTCAGCTCAATCATATTAGTAACCCTAATGTGATTCATGTAGGGCAAGTATTAACGCTTCATCAAACTACAGCTCAAAATACTACTAACCATCAAGAAAGCCAGCAAAATAAACAAGTTACTACTAGTGCTAATGGCACCTACACCGTTAAGAGTGGTGATACCCTTTCACAAATTGCTGCTCGTTTTAATACCACAACATCTGCATTAGCTTCAACTAATCATATTAGTAACCCTAATTTAATTGAAGTTGGTCAACAATTACGGATTAACAATAGTGCTAGTGCTCAAAAAAACACTTCATGTCACTCCAATACTAACAATGGAAATTACGTAGTCCAAAGTGGTGATTCATTATCAAAGATTGCCGCTTATCATGGCTTAAACTGGCGATCAATCGCAGCTAAAAATAACATTCAAAGTCCATACACAATCTTTGTTGGACAACGTTTATCACTTTAGTCAAGTAATTATTAAATTATTATATAATATAAAGCAAGAAGTATAAGAAAATCTATGCTTCTTGCTTTTTTGTTTTAAAAAAATTCTTTTCTGTTCTAGAATAAAGGTAGGCAGTTTATTATTAATATTCACTAAATTACTATTAGGGAGTTTATAGAAAGTAAGTGATGTTTATTGTGGTAGACCGTTGGACAACAGATATTCCAAATGTTAATAAAATCAGTCAATTATTTAAATTACTAGGGAATCCTAAAAGATTACAATTATTATATTTGCTGATTCAACATTCGATGAGCGTTTCAGAAATTAGTATGAAGTTGAACTGGGAACAATCGGGGGTTTCTCACCAACTGCAACTATTGAGAAAATATAATTTAGTTCAACAACGGCGAGAAGGGAAAACCGTTATCTATCATTTAGAGGATCCGCAGGTAATGACCTTGATCGCTGATGTATTAAGTCATGCAGAAAAAATCATCTAATAATTTAGTGAATATTCTTTGGGATCCCCCCATTGAAATAAAAGAAAGGCGTTTAGAACTCATCCTAAGTCAAACTTAGACGATGACTTCTAAACGTCTTTTCGTTAGTTAACAAATTTAATTTCTAATCGTTCATCTTCCAAAATTCCTTTTACAATCAATGACTTACCATCATAGAACTGATGCTTATCTAACCAAAATCCAAGATGTGCGTGACTATAAAACTTAAAACTATACCGCATTGCATTATTCAGTTTACTAACCCGTAACACACCTTGTGAGCCATCGGAACAAGTAATATTTTGTGATTGATTATTATCATGAACATAAATTATTGTCATTCTTCTCGCCTCCGTTTTTATTATATCCTATTTTCGGACTACCTAAAATATTTTTAAATAAAAAAGCAACAACTTCAGCTATAGGAAAGTTGTTGCTTTTTAACTAATCTGCAGCTAATGCATCAATTGGATTAAGGTTTGCCGCCCGGCGTGCAGGAAGCAATGCGGCAATAAACGAAATTACAATCGCAATTACAATTGCAAAGATTACATTTCCAACAGTAATTTGCACAATATTATATTTAATCAAGCCATACAGAGCGTGGTTAATAATAACCGTTACAACTGCAACAATTAGCAGTGCAAGAATTGCGGAAAACAGTCCAATAAAGACAGATTCAGACGTAAATAATCGGCGAATATCTTTCTTTCGTTCACCCAAGGCTCGCAAAATACCGATTTCTTTTGTCCGTTCCGAAACTGACATGTACATTGTCACAATAATCATTAATGCCGACACAAGTAATGAAATTCCAGCAATTGAAGCAAGAACCGTGGAAGCAAGACTAACATAAGTATTAACAGTTTTAAGGATCGACCCGACTGTAATCGCTCCTAATATCCGTTTGTTATTACTACCACGAAGATTGTCGATCTTATTCGCTACTCCTTGAACATTGTCAAGATTTGTTACATTAACGGTTACAAAATTAGCAGCAGTAGCGGCATTCGCTTTTTGAAGCAGTGCACGCATGGTGGAGTACGTAATTGAAGTCCCGGCACTCGCGCCTTCTGTAATCCCTGCTACCTTGAAGTTTCCAGAAACGGGAACTGGATTATTATTGCCATCTATCCATGTAAATGAGAGATGGATAGTTTTACCAACCATTTGCTTATAATTTTTGGCACTTGATAATTGGATTGCTTGTTGCTTTGTAAGAACGATTTCACCATTCTTGGGTTTATGTCCCTGCTTGATTGAATTGCTAGTAATTGCCTTACTCCAGGTACTTAATGAAGTTCCGCTCTGCTTTTTTCCATTATAATCAAGCTGAAAGGCGCTCACCATAATTCCCGGCTGGACAGACGACACATTATCAAGCTTTCGTAACCGGTCAATATTATGGTCACTAATCGTCATTGATTGAGGATTAGCCGCCATCGTTTGTCCTAACGATGATTGAATTTGTTCCTGGGTCATCTTTTTACCAGTTGTGTTTTTAAATACGGTAATTGCCTGCGGATTAGCAAGAGAGTTAATCTGATTTTGAATGTAACCATTTATCCCATTACCTAAACCACTAAACAAGAGTACGGCAAAGATACCGATTGCAGTTCCAAGCATAATTAACGAATTACGCCAAAAGTTATAGGTCAAATGTTTAAAAGCCGTTCGGTAGCTCGCCATCGCCGGTAAAACTCGTGGAGTAATCTCTGTTGGGTCTTCTGGAATCGGATAAACAGGACGCAATCTTTCATCGCCGTCAATTTTTCCATCAGCTAAATGAACAATTCGTGTCCCATTATCCGCTACTTCCTGGGAGTGAGTAACAGCGATCACTAGTTTCCCATCACGAGCAATTTCGTCTAATAATGCTAATACTTCTTTGGTATTCTGTGCATCTAAGGCTCCTGTAGGTTCATCAGCAATAATAATTTGCGGGTCACTTGCTAATGCTCGGGCAATCGCTACCCGTTGCTTTTGCCCTCCTGACAAATGGTTCGGATGCTTTTTTACTTGTTCACTTAAACCAACCTTATCTAAGAGTTCCAACGCGCGCTTTCGCCGTTCTTCCTTAGTCAACGTTGTCATATCCAACGCAACCAAAACATTATCCAGCACCGTCAAGTGAGAAATTAAGTTATAGGACTGATAGATATAACCCACCGTCGCGCGCCGATAGCTATCTAGTTGCTTTTCCTTTTTATGGTCGAGGATTTTACCATTTACGAGGACTTCACCTTCAAAGTTACGATCAAGGCCCCCAATGATATTCATTAAAGTGGACTTTCCACCACCTGATTCCCCAAGGATGGATACAAATTCTCCCCGATCAAACTGCAAGTTAATTCCCTTAAGAACTGGAAATTCCTCTTTATCAAGATAATATGATTTATATATGTTTTTTAATTCTAAAAAAGCCATTGCATCCTCCCCCTTCACTATTTATTTAGTCCGTTTATTATAGCAAGGTTCGTTATAAAAAAGGCTTTTTGCTCATAATTCTTTAACATTATTTATATTATTGGTCTGTGGAATTTTTGCTTAATGTAAGTTTCCCATCGGCTAACTCGTAAACATTATCTGCATATTCACGTAAACGTAAATCATGGGTTACAGCAATCACCGCTTTTCCTTTCTTTTTAGCCAGATCTTGAAATAATTGTCCCACTGACTTTACTAAATTACTATCTAAAGCTGCTGTTGGTTCGTCTGCAAGAATTATCTCAGGATCGGTATATAAAGCACGCGCAATCGCTACTCGTTGGTTTTGACCTCCTGACAATTCAGAAGGGTATTGCTTGAGCAGTTTTTTTATCGCGAGTTTTTCCAATAATTCATCAAAAGCTGCTGATGAAATATTACCGCTCTTCTTTACACGATCAACAAGTTTAAATTGATCAGCCACATTTAGATAAGGTAGCAAGTTATACGACTGAAGAATAAAACCAATTTTCTGCAAGCGCAGTTCATCACGTTTTTTAGAAGATAACTTTTCAATATTAATTCCATCAATTAACACTTTTCCGGAAGTAGGCGTTTGTAAACCGCCCGCAATTGTTAAAAAGGTACTCTTTCCTGATCCAGAAGGCCCTAAAATCAAATTTAATTCTCCCGCTTTAGCAGAAAAATTAACATCTTTAAGAACATGAACACGGCTAATTCCTTCGCCATAATATTTGTTAACATCTACTAACTTCAATTTTGACATAACATTTGCCTCCCATCTTAATTCAAGGCCTGTACGGGGTCAATCTTAATAATCATTCGCACTGGTAATAATGAACCAATCATCCCAAGAACTATTAATCCCACTGCCATTAAACTAATTAGGGGCCAATTCATAATAACTGGTACCGACATTGGAATTGCCACACTCGTAAGAAGGGTTAAAATAATTCCTCCTATTACACCACTAATCATTAGGAAAATTGATTGAGTAACTGTTGCAAGAATTAAGTGCCGCGCAGGAATTCCTTGAGCGCGCATAACTGCATAATGACTTATTTTTTGCATGGTAAGAATATATAAGAAGACCGCAATTACAATTAACGAAATTACCATTAAGAACCCAATCATAAAAGTAAAGGTATTATTTTGTGCTGAATATCCCGGTAGCTTATTAATATATTCGTTAACAGTGTAGTGTTGGAGAGCGGGATAGGAACTTTTACTAAGCTTATGGTCAGAAAAGAGTCCGCTAGCAACAGCCGAACTATTTAATCCTCTCAGTTCCCGCCAAACTGGTAAACTACCATATACGACGGGCGCAACACTAAATTTAGCGTCATTGACAAAACCAACAATCTTATATTTCTCATTTTGAGAATTGATTGTTACTCGATCTCCTAAATGATAACCCTTTTTGCTTAAACTCTTATCAACAACAATTTCGTTATTTCCCTTGGCTTGACGACCACTTGTAATCTTGATCTTTTCCCGGGAAATAAATTGGTCAGGATCTAAACCGATAAATTGAGCACTTTCTTTACTTGCCCCTTTTTCTTTAAGAACTACTGGTGCTTGCCCAACAAGCGCAACATTCTTTTGATCCTTACCTGCTAGTTGATCGCGAGTGATAATCGATTGTCCAAGGTTATCATTACTATTTTTGTTTAGAAAAACAGTTTCCGTACCCCACTCTTTAATGGCAGCATCATTTTCATTTTGCAATCCCAACATCATTCCCATTAAGAAAAACATTAAGTAACTAATCAAAACAATCATGGCAACGATTAATCCGTAATGCAGCTTTTCATGTTTTATTTCTTTTAGTGCTAAAAACATATTCTACCTCCTACTGCAATAGTGCAGTTAGTGCCTTGGATAGCCGTTCAATTGCTTCACCTTGTTTATTGGGATGAAGAAGACAATCCTTAATTGTTTCATGACTTAAAACCATTACACTCCATTCTTGAGCACTATGAATTTTAATTTGCGGTTGTGTATTATCACGTAACAATCCTTCATTTGTTTGAAAGTGTAAACGCATAAAATCGCGGTACTTGCTTCCGTTGATTTCATCTACAAAAGCTTTAATCTGATTAACATAATCACTCGCAGCTAAAATGTGGTTAGCCCGGGTAATTGGTGTATGGATTTCTAAAATTGCCACTTGGTAAAGATACTGATACGCCTCCGTTAAATCCGCAAAATACTTATAAAATGCTCCTCTGGCGATTCCCGCTTGCTTTACAATTCGTGCAACTTGAGCACTTGCTAAGCTATGTTGACTAAATTCTGTTAGTAATGCGTTAGTAATAAGTTCTTTTTTCTGTCGATTTAAATTTTTAAATGTTGTACTTGGCATCTTAATTCCTCCACCGCATCGTGACACCGTGTCACCGTGAATGTATTTTATACATTATCATCAAAGTGACACCATGTCAATCATTAGATAAAAATTATAATACTGCTATTTCTGCAAATTTTGCGATTGTAGCGCTTTACCTAAGGCTTGATTTAATTGCTAATTACATTCACTTGCATATGAAATAAAGCATAAAAAAAGCGAGGTGAGAAATTTATCTCGCCCCGTTTTCAATAGATTTAATTTTTATCTTAATCTAGAATTAAGCTTCTTCGCCGCCAACCTTAACGACAGCTTTTGAAACCTTACCTAATTTACCACTAACAAAACCTTCAACACCATCAAGGTCTAATTCGTGTGAGAAGAGTGGTAATGGGTCAACAACACCAGAAGAAAGAAGTGCAATTGAGTCTTCAAAAGTGTAAGGGTTAATGAAGGCCCCTTGAATTGTAAGTTGCTTTTGGAATACATCGTAAGTGTTTACTGAGAACTTGTCATCAGGGTTACCAACACCAAACATTAATACTTGAGCACCACGAGCTGCAGCTGCAAGTGCTTGTTCTTGAGTAGCCGGCAAACCAACAGCTTCAACAACGATGTCATATGCATCAGCAGGAATTTCTTCCTTAGTCGTATTGATAGTCTTAACGCCAAAGTGCTTCCGGTTGTTTTCCAACTTTTCATCTGAACGACCAGCTAAAGTAACTTCGTGAATACCACGAGCCTTCAAGATTTGTGCAAATAATTGACCTTCAAAGCCATCACCTAATACTAAAGCCTTTTGGTATGGGTGAGTTTCAAGTAAGTCAACACCGTGCATTGCACATGAAATTGGTTCAACAACGGCAGCTGCCTTTAATGAAACATCATCAGGAATTGGGTAAACAACTTTTGCAGGAGCAGTAAAGTATTCTTCAAAGCCACCGTTACGGGTAACACCAACAGCATCAAGATGTTCACATAATTCTGGGCGTTGAGTCCGGCAGTACTTACATTGACCACAGTAAATGTTAGGGTCTACAGTTACACGATCACCTGGCTTAACGTTAGTAACTTCTGAACCAACTTTTGTAACTACACCTGAGTTTTCGTGACCTAAAACAATAGGAGGAACAGCTGATGCAGATCCAGGAAGACCAGCATAGAGTGCCTTATCAGTACCACAAATACCAGCGTAGGCAGTGTGAATTAAGACTTCATCAGGCTTAATTTCAGGTTCTTTAATATCTTCAATTTCAAGTTGCTTTTTACCTGTTAAAACAAGTGCCTTCATAATCAAAATACCTCTCTTGTGAATTTAATCATTTGTCAAGTGTTAGTATAGTGTGAAAACGCCTTAATTGTCAAACGTCCAACAATTATCTCACATTCTTTTTATCATCATAAAACGTTAAACTTACTAAATATAAACTCAAACAAAAGCTGATATAAAAGGCTTTTGAAAAAAAGTAATATTTTTAAATATTTTTTTCTTCACTAAGTTTAAGCTATTTTTTTGCTATTACATAAATGGTTTTACCATCATTTTTTCAATTACATAATTTCACAAGGTTTTTTATCCTATTTAGCTTTTTACATCAAGAAATAAAATGTTTCTATATATAAAGTAATAAATTCTAAATTTATATAGAAAATTTCTCCAGCTTTTAGAAAGCGCTTAACCACCATTAGGCACGCCAAAACTTATCTCCAACCGCTCCTCAAGATCGTCCAAACGGCTGTTATAACGGCGATTTTCCATTGCAGGATATATTTTTTTATGTTACCCTAACAAAGTATTCGAACTTAGTTAATTATGATTTCCAATCTAATTAACAAAACTCAAACGAAAGGTGGATTTGGCGTGGACGACACAAAGAATCAACACCGGAAGCATAAACTTATTGAATATGCTAACGGTAAATCACTAGAGGAAATCAACGGAACAGTTGAAGTTCCTCGTGGAAAAGGCTTCTGGCGAACATTATTCGCTTACTCTGGTCCCGGCGCATTAGTTGCTGTGGGTTACATGGATCCAGGTAACTGGTCAACTTCAATTACCGGTGGACAGAGTTTCCAATATACCTTAATGACTACTATCTTGATTTCAAGTTTGATTGCGATGTTACTTCAATACATGGCGGCTAAACTCGGAATCGTGAGCCAAATGGACCTTGCTCAGGCAACACGGGCACGTACCGGTAAAGCATTAGGTATTATTTTATGGATTATGACTGAGTTGGCGATTATGGCTACGGATATCGCTGAAGTTATCGGAGCTGCTATCGCATTAAACTTACTGTTCCACATTCCGTTGATCCCATCTGTATTTATTACTGTTCTTGATGTTTTAGTACTGCTATTATTAACCAAGATCGGATTCCGGAAGATCGAAGCAATTGTTGCATGTTTGATTTTGGTGATCTTATTTGTTTTTGCTTACCAAGTTGCCTTATCTAACCCTAACTGGGGTGGCGTATTTATGGGCCTGCTCCCATCAGCCAAAGCAATTGCCCAACATCCTGAAATCGGTGGTATCACTCCACTAACTGGTACCCTAGGTATTATTGGTGCGACCGTTATGCCTCACAACTTATACCTCCACTCAGCAATTTCTCAGACTCGGAAGATTGATCATAATGATCTTGACAGCATTCGACAAACAGTTCGCTTTACTACTTGGGATTCAAACATCCAATTATCTCTTGCATTTATCGTTAATTCCCTTCTTTTGATTATGGGGGTTGCTGTTTTCAAGACTGGTGCTGTTCAAGATAGCTCTTTCTTCGGTCTGTATGATGCCCTAAACAATACCTCAATGCTTAGTAATCCAGTGTTAATTGCTGTTGCTAAGTCAGGTGTATTATCTACTTTATTTGCCGTTGCTTTACTTGCTTCTGGGCAAAATTCAACAATTACTGGAACATTAACTGGTCAAGTTATTATGGAAGGTTTCATTCATATGCGAATGCCTTTATGGGCACGACGGTTAGTTACTCGGATTATTTCCGTTATTCCGGTTATTGCTTGTGTTGCAATGACGAGCGGTGAAAATACTATCCAACAACATACCGCCTTGAACCTTTTAATGGAAAATTCACAGGTATTCTTAGCTTTTGCCCTTCCGTTCTCAATGTTACCATTATTAATGATGACTAACAGTGAAGTTGAAATGGGTGAATTTAAGAATAGGGGCTGGGTTAAGGTTTGCGGTTGGATTTCTGTAATTGCCCTTACCTTCTTAAACCTTTACAACCTTCCTGCAACTTACGAAGGCTTTGGTATTTGGTCAAAAGGAACATCTGACGTTCTCGCTTATATCACAATCATTGTTATTCTTGCTCTTCTTATCTGGACTTGTGTTGAACTCTATAAAGGGGACAAGCGGTTTGCTGCTGAAGGCAAAGGATTCGGCCAACGTGAAGCTCAAATGAAAGATTCAGTTGTAGAAGATTAAAACAAAGAACTGGAAGTAAATTTCCAGTTTTTTATTTTTGTAACGATTCTTTCACAAAATGTTCATACTTGAACGGTATAGTATAGACAATCCCTAATATAAATAAACCCCTATTTTTCTTCTATACTATCCCCCTCAAAATAGCTATGAAGAAATACGAAAAGTGGTCGGCCCATAATGAGTCGGCCATTTTTTAATACATCTAGGCTCACCATGGTATAATAAGGAACTAGATATATTACTCATTAAGTATGAGGTGAAATCATTGAATAATAAAGATAATAATCAAAATAACAATAAGCGGCGGCCTACACGGGTTGAGCTCTATGACACTCCTAAGCCAGGTGAAGAAAAGAAAAAACGTTCTTTCTTTAATCGTAAGCCTAAACAGCCTACCCCTAACCATAAACACAAGACAGCATCCCCTAACAAGAAAAAGAATCCATATGGAATTTCACGCCGAATGTTTAAGGTCATTTTAGGCTGTCTATTAGTTGTCTTAATTGCAACCATTGTTATTTTCTTAGTTAAACAACAGGACCCTGTCAATGTTGATAGTAATGACACTACTGTCTCCACCAGTACTTCATCACGCAAGAAACATAAAAAGAACAGCAGTAGCAGTCATAAACATCGTTCAAATTCCAATGACAGTGATGATAATGATACTCAAGATACTTATAGTATTTCAACGCCTAGTCGTTCAAATAGCACGCCTCAGACAAATCATTCAACTAACCAACAACCAACTACTAACTCTTCCTCAACTCCACAACAAAACCAACCATCGCAGGAAGAACACCACGATCAAGGCAACAGCCAACAACAATCTACTTCACAACCAGCAAGTAGCAATTCTGGGTCACAGCCTAATCAAAGTTCGCAAAGTACTAGCTCCCAATCAAACCCGCAACCTGCTTCATCTCAAAATAATCAACATTAATTTGGAATAAAGGGGTTGTCAATTAAAGTGGGCGTGCTATAATCAAGACAATCGATTGAAGGATATGCACCTTCAAAGTCCTCTACAGAGAGTAAGTGCCTTGAGTGGAAGTACTTATGAGTGACAATGATGGTTGTACCACCTTCCCTTATTATTAGCCGAGATAAGGCTAGTCGGATCGTGTCCGTTACCGCACCTTAGAGAGGACATTACTAGTGTGTCCTAAAGATGGGTGGAACCACGCTAATTTTTGTTAATTGACGTCCCTGATACTTTCAACATTGAAAGTATCAGGGACGTTTTTATTTATATTAAAGGAGAGATTTCTATGGCTCAGGTTGCTGTTATGTCCCCAGACGGATCAGTTAAGAAGATCGATCGGGATTCACAAGAAGGTTTAGAAGCATTACGTAAGCTTTCTGCATTAATGTTAAAGGCTGCATTAAAACAAGAATTTAAGGGTATTCGACTTGGTGAAGCTGTCGCTGACGAAGATGGTTTCCACGTTGATTCTGATAAAGATAATCAACAAGTTTCTGCTGACGAATTACCAGCTCTTGAAGATGTAATCAAGGGAATGGCAAAGAACGATGTTAAGGTAGAATTTGTTGAAGTACCTGTAGAGGAAGCACTTGCCGAAGTAAAAGATGATCGTTTCTCAACTGAATTGATCAATGAAAATGCTAAAGACGGCAAAGTAGCAATGTACCAACTTGGTGATGTCAAAGCTGTTGCAGATGATGACATTCTTTTATATGGTAACGTTGTTAAAAACTTACGCCTTCTTTCTGTTGCTGGTGCTTACTGGAAAGGTATGTCTTCAAATCCAATGCTTCAACGGATTTACGGAACTGTCTTCTACAAGAAGGACGCATTAGAAGAAGACTTAAAGAAACGTCAAGAAGCTAAGGAACGTGACCACCGTGTTATCGGTAACCAACTTGACCTCTTCTTTGTTGATCCTAAAGTTGGTGCCGGTTTACCATACTGGTTACCAAAAGGTGCTACTATTCGCCGGACCATCGAACGTTACATTATTGACCGGGAAGTTGCCGATGGTTACCAACACGTTTATACTCCAGTCCTAATGAATCTTGATGCCTACAAGACTTCTGGTCACTGGGAACACTACCGCGACGATATGTTCCCACCAATGGACATGGGTGATGGCGAAATGCTTGAATTACGGCCAATGAACTGCCCAAGTCATATTCAAGTTTACAAGCACCATATTCGTTCATACCGTGATCTTCCATTACGGATTGCTGAACTTGGTATGATGCACCGTTATGAAAAATCAGGTGCTCTTTCTGGTCTTCAACGGGTTCGTGAAATGACTTTGAACGATGGTCACACCTTCGTTACCCTTGACCAAATTCGTTCTGAATTCGCTAAGATTTTGAAGTTGATCATGAGCGTTTACGAAGACTTTGATATTACTGATTACAGCTTCCGTCTTTCTCTTCGTGACCCTAAGAACGTTAAGAAGTACTACGCTAATGACGAAATGTGGGAAAAATCCCAATCAATGTTGAAATCAGCAATGGACGATCTTAACCTTGATTATTATGAAGCTGAAGGTGAAGCTGCCTTCTATGGTCCAAAACTTGATATTCAAACTAAGACTGCTCTTGGAAATGACGAAACAATGTCAACGATTCAACTTGACTTTATGCTTCCAGAACGATTCGGACTTTCCTACGTTGGTCAAGACGGTAAAGAACATCAACCAGTTATGATTCACCGTGGTGTTGTTGGAACAATGGAACGGTTCATGGCTTACTTAACAGAAATTTACAAGGGTGCATTCCCAACTTGGCTAGCCCCAGAACAAGTTCACATTATCCCTGTTAACGAAGAAGCCCATGGTGAATACGCAGATGACCTCGCTAAGAAGATGAAGGCTGCTAATATCCGTGTTAATGTCGATCACCGAAACGAAAAGATGGGCTACAAGATTCGTGAAGCTCAAACACAAAAGGTTCCATACACTCTTGTTGTTGGAGACGACGAAAAGAATAACAATGGTGTATCTGTTCGTAAGTACGGTGAAAAAGAACAAAACGAAATGAGTCAAGAAGCATTTATGAATGAAATTCTTGAAGATATTGCTTCTTACTCCCGCGAAAAGTAATTAAGATTAAAAATGGCTTTATCACAACTTTTGTGAAAGCCATTTTTTTATTTTAAATTTTATGAAAGTGAAATTTTTAGCATAACTTTAACCACCAAAAATAAACCGTTTTCGAAGCATTCGTGAAGTTTTGGACAACCTAAAATTAATGATTGACACTATTCATCAAAGGTTTTATAGTAATAAACGCTCGCTTCTGAGCCACTAAATATAATAATTAATCATAAAAAATAAAAACTATTTATTTTGGAGGTATAAGATATGTCTACTATGAACGATTTATTTAAAGCAATGGGTAAAGCTACTGAAGAACGTCACGCAAGCGGTCTTTCATTTGAAGTTAAGACTGATGCACCCGCTGGTATTGGTCAAGGTATCCTTAACGTTCGCAAGTAATTTTAAAAGGACTGCGGCATAAGTTAAGTTACTTTCATAAAAAGCAAATACGCAGTACAACAATGGCCTCTAATGTCCGGCAAAACCGAACGTTAGAGGCCTATTGTTGCTTGCGAGGGCTCCCAGAGGCTAGCTTCGCGTCGAAAAACGAAGTCACAAGTGACTTCTGTCTCGCTCCCTTTTTATTTATCCTTAATAGCCGAAGCAAATATAAACATAACTAACCCCAGGGCAAATAGAACACTTAATGAAGCCGCACCAACCGTCGATTTACCAGTCCATTGAGTAACGATTCCAACAATAAAGGGACCGAGAATTGCGGAAAACTTCCCAAGGATATTATAGAAACCAAAAAATTCACTACTGTCATTTTTAGGAACAAGGCGGCCGAAGTATGATCTACTAAGTGCTTGAAGTCCGCCTTGGCTTGACCCAACTAAAATAGCTAAAATCCAAAAATCGATCAAAGTTTCTAACCGTAAAGCATAAAGACAAATAAAGAAATAAACGATAATGCCTAGCATAATAATTCGTCTCGTAGAAAACTTATTAGCAAGCCAACCATACAAAAGTGAAAATGGAACAGCAATTAACTGAACTACTAACAAAACCACCATCAGCATCATTGTTTGAATTCCTAAGTCTTTACCAATAACTGTTGCCATCGTAAAAATTGTATCAACACCGTCAATATAGAAGAAATAGGCAACTAAAAACCATGTCAACTGCTTATATTGATTAATATGATGCATGGTTCTTCTCAGACGGCGCAAACTATCGATAAAAGGATTTGTCACACTGTTGATGATGACCATTTTTTAATAACGGCCACGCAAAAATACCCCACCAAACTGCAGCCAGAATAAAACTAAATCGGGCTACTCCATAACTGTTTAGGAGACCGCCAAAGCCTTTACTTAGTTCTGCGACTAAAAAGATGATAAAGGCGACTACTCCTCCTAGATAGCCCATTCCATAACCAGTCGACGAAACACGGTCCATTTGCTTATTATCAGCTACATCTATTAGGAAACTATCATAAAATAAATTTCCTCCTGAGTAACCAATGATCGACCCAATATAAACAAGTAAAAGCACCTGCCAATATTTGGTTGGAACAAGAGCAAGGCCAATTGTCAGCAAAATTCCCAACCAAGTAAAGAGATTTAGCCAGCGTTTTTTTGCATGCGGATAATCAGCCAATGCTCCCAATAAAGGTGCAAGTAATGAAATAATAAGCGTACCAAAACTATTTGCGTATCCCCACAGCGCTGTCGAGTTTGCTGCACTAACACCTGCATGATCAGTTACTGCTTTGAAATAGACTGGTAAAACAGCGGTCACAACTAAAATTCCATAACCAGAATTTGCCCAATCATAAAAAATCCATTGCCATTGTTGTCTTGTAAACTTCACAACGTCACCTCAGTCTTTAAAGATCGCATCAATTGCTTGTCCGGCAGTTGGAGCCGGATAATGTAATCCTAATAATTTAGCAAATGTCGGTCCTTCATCAACCAGGTGAGCATTTTCAACAGTCGCACCACCTTTGATTTGTGGACCGGCAAAAATAGCAGTAGTGAAGTAATTTGCTTGTGTTGGCCCGTAGCCATGGACCCCTCGATAGCGATCGTGAGTTCCAATTGATTCCGAATCAACTTTTTCGACAATCGCTGGCCTGTTTACCTCATCAGTGAAATAGTATCCCGGTTTGGCTTCGACGAGGAATGTGCACTTAGGATCTGCGCCCCGTTTGATCGCCGTTGCGTTATCATAGATTCGCTCAACGCCTTCGACACCAGCAATCATTTGCTTAAGTTTTCCTCGATCCACGGCACCACGAGTGTAAATATAAGTTTCTCCATCGCAAGTTTTAGCAGTGACTTGCCAGTTATTTCGATAAGTACTTTTCTTTCCAAGAGGGTGAAGAAGTCCTTGTTGCGCAAATAGCATATTCAAATGAATCATCTTATCAACATTAATTTGATAGTGATCTCCTAAAATTACAAAGTCTGTTTGCGGGTAAGTACCGGTATCTTTTGTCGCTTGAATTATCTTAGCTACGCGTTTATCTAGACGGTGCAATGCTTCTTTTGCTTGTGGTGATCGAACCCCATAACGGTGACGCATACTATCCATATCAACTAAGTGAATTAAGGTTAAGTCTGGCTTTTTATTTTTAATCGTATCAACCGCACATGCTGTTACAAAATCGTCAAGCCACGGTTGCTTAATTCCGTGCCGTAATTTACCGTATTTCTTATTCATTTCATATAAAAATAACGGACTACTTGCCTTTAACGAAACCAGTACTTGATTTGTCCAAATTCGATTAGGAAAGATTTCCGCAAGGTTATAATCAATCTTACTGCCAGCAGTAACAGGCCACAAAAATGCAGCAGTTGTTAAGTCCTTTTCTTTTGCAATATCATAGAGGGGCATCGATTGAATATCTTTTCGATACCAGAACCAGTCAGGCGATTGCCGGCGTGGCTGCAATTTAGTATTGTTAACAATTCCATGCACAGCCGGATACTGACCGGTAATAATCGAAGTATGGGATGGGTAAGTTAACGTTGGAAAGATTCCTTTAACTTTTTTTACCCAGGTTCCTTTTTTTATTAAATTCGCTAATGTTGGTGTTATTTGGCGTAATTCGTTTAGGTCACGAAACCCTAGTGAATCTAGCGAAATGACAATTAGCTTATGCTGTTTCATTTGTTCATCTGCTTTCTTTTCAAACTCATTAGCTATTTTAAAATAAATTATTGTTAATAACTAGTTTTGAAAGCAATTATCAAAAGCCATTCTCATCGTAAGCGCCAAAATTTGTATGATAGAACGGTTAACCCCTATTGGTAGACCGTGGATTGCCAATAAGTTTTAAAGTGAAATTTGATTCACAGTAATTTTTAATGTAAAATTAAGTTTCAGTTTTCAGTATTTTATGAAAGGAATCATAATCATGCAAAATCAGTTACCCAAGGGAAAAGAGCATGAGAAAACTCTCGGCCTCTTCGACCTTTCTATTCTAGGTATTGGCGCAATCATCGGAACTGGAATTTTAGTTTTAACTGGAATTGTCGCCGCGGAAGATTCAGGCCCCGCAATTGTTTTCTCTTTTCTGATTGCTGCTCTTGCTAGTGGTTTAATTGGTCTCTGTTATTCAGAATTAACCACTAGTTTACCCAATTCAGGAAGTGCCTTTTACTACGCGTGGGTTTCAATTGGTAAATTTATGGCGTTCCTTGCTGGATGGACGCTGATTGGGGTCTACGTTACTACAACCGCTACAGTAGCCAATGGGTGGACTGGGTACGTACAATCGTTCCTAGAAGTCCTCGGAGTTAATTTACCGCATAAATTACTGGTTACGCCTGCAGCTGGTGGTTATGTAAACCTCCCCGCTGTCTTGATGATCCTTTTTATGACGATTATTCTGACACGTGGAACCAGTGAAAGTAAACTTGTTAACAACTTCTTGGTTGGTGTCAAAATCTTTATTATTGTTCTATTTATCGTTGTTAGTGCTCAACATATCAATCCAGCTAACTGGCACCCCTTTTTACCATATGGATACAAAGGGATTTTCACAGGAGCATCTGCTGTCTTCTTCTCCTTCCTTGGATTTGATGCATTAGCTACTTCTGCTGAAGATGCTAAAGATGTTGATAAAAATATTCCCCGGGCAATAATTTTATGTTTAGTCATTTCAACGGCCCTCTATATTTTAGTTAGTCTTGTTATGACGGGAGTTCTAAGCTATAAAGATTTGAATGTCTCTGAAGCTATGTCATATGTTCTTTTAGCTAAAGGTCATAAATACGTGGCTGAGATTGTTTCACTTGGTGCTGTTTTAGGAATTATGGCTGTCGTCTTTGCATTCATCTATGCTGGCTCAAATATCATGAAGTCAATGAGTCGAAGTGCCTTTCTTCCTCAAGGCCTCGCTAAAGTTAATGACAAAACTCAAAGTCCTAATCGTGCTATTTGGTTAGTCGGACTTCTTGCAGCTGTCTTAGCCGGAGAATTCGATCTCCATTATCTTGCATTAATCGCCAACATTGGATCATTGGTTGTCTTTGCTTTGATTTCGCTTATCGTAATTATCTTACGGTACCGTTATCCAGAATTAAAACGACCATTTAAGGTACCTTTTGGCAACGTTATTCCTGTTCTATCAGTATTGATCTGTATTGTTTTATTAGTAAGCATCTCACTCAATGCTTGGTTAACATACTTATTATGGCTGGTAGTTGGATTAGGCGTTTACTTCTTCTATTCCCTTCGTCATGCCAACGAATTTAACTTCCAAGACGAAAGTGATATCCCAGGCAATTAAAATTTATTTCTAAATTATGATAGACCTCCTACATTGATCTAAAATGTTAGAGGTCTATTTAATACTATTTAACACTTCGATTTTGTCGAGTTGTTTCCGCTAAGTGGACTAAATTAGTAACAAAATTATGGGTTTTGGCTTCATAATTATATCGGCGACCCAGCTTAACAAAGTAACCATTAATATAATCAACTTCCACTGGACGATTATGACTCATATCTTGGTACATTGAAGGATAATGATGCGGACAGCCAACTTTAGAGACATAATTTACACTTTCTAGCTCTTCTGCTCGCGTATTAACTAATTGTACTCCTGCACGTTCACAGACATCATATGCTTCATCGATTAATTGCCGAGATAGTTCATCAGCCTTATCAAACGCCGCATACTCACCCATTGTAATTTCAAACATAGTACAAAGGGTATTAACGACTGAATTAAAGACCACTTTTGCCATCAACGTTCCCATAAAATCAGCTTTAAGGGATGGATTAAAGTTTGCTTTTTTGAGCTCTGTCATTAACGCTTGTGTCTTCTCATCAGGCTTTTCAGTATAATTAGCCCAATTAGTCGTTCCCATCCCTCGTTCTCCAACAAATTCAACTTCGCCAGGTTTAGTTAAGATAGTTGCTACTAAGGCAGTTCCAGCAACTACTTTTTCTTTTGGGAAATACTTCAATAATTTTTCAACATGTCCCATTCCATTCATCGCTGTCATCGCATATTGATCCTTCAAGAAATGTTCACAACGTTTTAACATATCATCTAACTGCATTTGTTTTAATTCAAAGAAAACAAAATCAGCATCTGTAGCATTGTATTCTTCAGGTGTATAAACATTAACGGGAACAAGGTGTCTATTTTTATGCTCGCGAGTTACATAAACTCCTCCTTGTTCTTTCATCTTGTTGTAATGTGGTAACCATCCTTCAACAAAATCGACTTCATTACCTGCTTCTTGTAATAGAACACCAAACCGTAATCCCATTGCACCTGCACCAACGACTGTAAATTTCATAATTCTCTCTCCTTTTTATGACTATAAAAAAGCGTCCTTAGATTAAACAACTTAACCTAAGGACGCTTTTTGCGTGGTACCACCTTAATTCGCCAATAATTCACATTATTAGCCTCAAATGTTCAATGTTTCCATTAAACACGTCAGCTATAATGGGCTGATCCCACCATTAATTACTAATTTCATCATGGCACTCAAAGTGATTTTCATTATAAGCAGGTTATCCTTTTCCATCAACCAAGGACTCTCTGCTAATCCACTCATAATTACTCTTCTTTTCAACGTGTTTTTATAATCATATTTTAATTTTTATCTAATTTAATACTTTGAAGTGTAAATGTCAAGATTTATTTTTTGTCATGTATACTTGACATTTATTTGATGCATAAATAGAATATTAAATATAAGATGTCTTATATACACGACAAAAGGAGGGAGGAATATTGAATAATGTTAGGAAGTATCGAAAACAGCAAAAATTATCTCAGTTGGAGCTTGCCAAAGAAATCGGAGTCGCACGGCAAACAATAAATTTAATCGAAAATGATAAATATAATCCAACTCTTGGTCTTTGCTTAAACTTGGCACATGCGCTTCATACTGACCTTAACTCTTTATTTTGGGAGGAACCATAATGAAAGAATCAATCGGTACAAAAATATTTAAACAATTCTATAATATCTCTGGTCCAATCGACGAATACAAAAAAACTCAGGCAAACACTATCGGTAATACGGTCGCCATTATGCTTTATTGGTTTAACATTGCCATCTCTCTCCTTACAATAATAATTGGTGGTGTAACAAAAAATTATTTATTGGCATTTTTTATACTTAGTGGTACGATTCTCATTTTTACTATATTCATTGCTGGTGGTTATGTTATGTATGCAGGTCACAAATATCACCTTGCAGATCAAGAAGTAGAGAAAGGTGATATTCATTCTGCCTACCGAAATATTATTTTCAAAAGTTTAAAAATTGGTATCTTAGGGGCAATCTTTGCATATTTTCTTAATGCTTTTGTTTTATATCTCTATTTTGGAAACTTTATTCGTCAACTAAGCGATCCTAGTAATATTGTTGCATGTATTACATGTGGTGTTACGGTCACATTATTATTACTCCTTGTTTACTACCTTCGAATAAAAAAAGTAAAATAGTTTCTTGACATTCATATTTCATCCGCGTATTATAATGACAAATAAATGAGAAACAGCTTAGAAAAGATGAGTAATCTTAGAATCTTATTACAGAGAATCACGGTTGATGAGAGGTGACATAAGAGACTAAGATGAAGATGGTCTTGGAGCTTCACGAATTACGAGTATTTTATATAAGTAATTCACGATTGACGACCGATAAAACGTCTGGGTATAGCTTCCATTAGTGTACCTATTGAGGATAGTATTGTGAGATGCTATCAAATTAGGGTGGTAACACGTTAATTAACCATTGATTAATCAACGTCCCTAGGAAAAGTAGAAATATTTTTCCTAGGGGCTTTTTTATTGCTTCAATTCTTGAACCCATCACAAATAGAAAGGATCGATTTACTATGACTGAATTCACTACACGTACTACATCACCATTTCGTTATGACATCGTTGGAAGCTTCCTTCGTCCTCAAGAGCTAAAAGAAGCTCGCGCAAAATTTGCAAACGGCGAAATAACACAAGCAGACTTAACAGCTGTTGAAGATAAAGCAATCATTAATTTGATTAAACAAGAAGAAGCTGCTGGCCTAAAAGCAGTTACTGACGGTGAATTCCGGCGTAGTTGGTGGCACCTTGACTTCTTCTGGGGATTAAATGGCGTTAAAAAAGCTACTCTAAAGGAAGGCTATAAGTTTGCAGATGAAGAGACTCGTCCTGAAACTGCTCAAATTACGGGAAAAATCTCCGGCGAAAACCACCCCTTTGTCGAACATTTCAAATTTACCCAAGCTCATACCTCTGATGGCGTTCAAGTTAAACAAACCATTCCTGCGCCAGCACAATTTTTAGAAGAATTTCTTCGTCCCGAAAATCAAGCTAATGCTAAAGAATTTTATCCCAACCAAGAAGATTTAGATCATGACGTTGCAACTGCTTATCATCAAGTAATTGAAGATCTTTATGCTGCTGGTTGTCGTACTCTCCAACTAGATGACTGTACATGGGGAATTTCTGTTAACGCCTTTGCTAACCTAAAGAAAAAAGACCCCAATGCTGATGTATCTCAGCTTGAAGCCCTTCAAAAGCGATTCTTAAAAGTAAACAATGATGCAATCGCTAATTTACCTGCCGACTTAACAATTAATACCCACGTTTGCCGCGGAAACTATCACTCAACATGGGCGGCTGCCGGTGGATATGGACCAGTTGCCGACACGCTATTTGCTAAGGAAAACGTCACTGCCTTCTATCTCGAATACGATAGTGAACGTGCTGGCGGATTTGAACCACTTAGCAAAGTTCCTGATGATAAGTATGTTGTTCTTGGTTTAATTACTTCAAAATCAGGTGAACTTGAAGATAAGGAAGCAATTATCAAACGAATTCATGAAGCCGCACAATTCCATCCATTAGATAAGCTCTGTCTTAGTCCTCAATGTGGCTTTGCATCAACTGAAGAAGGAAATATTTTAACAGAAGAACAACAATGGAAGAAGGTTGCACTTGTTAAAGAAATTGCTACAGAAGTTTGGGGATAATTTCAAATGAATAATAGCAGGGACTCAAGATACTTTTGAGAGTTCCTGCTATTTATTCTTCTCCAACTAAAGTCCCCACCTTGGGTAGATTTGCCAATACGCGGTCTTTATGGGGAGAAACCTTATACAGTGCATCCGTTAAATCATAACCGGCTTGATATCCATGATGAATCCCATTTTTCCAAGCAGGACTATGAGTCACATCGTAAACAATTCCATCGATTGCAATATATGCAGCTGCTCCATTCTGTCCATTATATTTACGCAACTCATCTCTGGTAAATGTTTGATTTGCCATCCAACCTACTCCTTAATCAGCTAATTTCCCGACAACTGTTAACTTTTTTAGAATTTCATCTTTTTCTTTTGAACGGCCAAAAACGACTTCCATTAACTCTTTTATGCTGATTCCTTTTTTAGGAGCATCTGTAATGTCATAAACTAACCCATCAATTGCCATGTAATGTGGTTTTTCGCCATCACCATTATATTTAGCTAATTCATCTCGTGTAAATTTTTTCTCAGCCATGAGTTGTTCCTCCTAAAGTCCATTATTATTTTAAATATAACACTATTATTTAATAAATAAACTAAAAGCACTCCAATGACTAGAAATACAATAATTTAATTTTATAAAAAAGACTAAGATAAACCCAGTCTTTCTTACACTAATTGTCCTACTAACGGTAATTTGGCCAACACCCGATCTTTATGCGGAGAGTAATTAAACAGAACATCTGTCAAATCCAATCCTGCCTTATTTCCATGATGGGTACCATCTTGCCATGCGGGAATATGAGTTACATCATAGACACGATTATTAATTGCTACATAAGCTGGATTCCCGTTTTGCCCATCATATTTTTTTAATTCTTCTCTTGTAAATGTCTTTGCCATAATATTCTGCCTCCTTATTTGATAGTGTCAGTTCAATATCCTCACTATATCATGGAAGCGCACACAACAAATTAATAATTATCTTACTTTAACGCAAAATTACTACTCTATTAGTATTTTCTTCACAATTAATCCAATACCATATCTAAGTGCGGGATATTATCTTCAAGGTAAACATCTGAAATCGGCTTAAGTCCAAACGATGCGTAAAATTCTTTAAGATATGCTTGAGCTTGAATTTGAATTGTCTTATTTGGGAAAAGACGCTTAGTTTCATCGATCGTTGCCTGAACTAGCTGACGCCCGTATTCATGTCCACGAAATTGTTTTAAAACTAATACGCGGCCAAAAGTCGCATGAGAGCTATCCTTAGCCATAATTCGCGTATAACCCACTAATTCTCCTCGCTCGTCCTTTAACATTAAATGGTGAGCTTGATAATCCTGTTCATCGATTTCTTGATAAGGACATTCTTGCTCAACAACAAAAACCCTTACCCGTTCTTCTGCCAATTTACACCATTCTTGAGCTGTCATTTCGTTTAATGTTTTTACTTCAACATTCATATTAAAAACCTCCTAAAAAATAAAAGAGTACTAACCAACTTCTTCATGTCATTGTGACAGGCCCTAGTAGAAGATGGCTAGTACTCTTAATGTCTTTAATCCGGGGACTAAAGACGAGTCGTTATTAAATTATTCGGTATCGGTATACAATGAATTAATCTATCTTGCAATTAGCGATTTAATACCATGCCGGTTTATCCCCGTCTGTATTGGGTTTATTCACACCAAAGTTTTTTCGTGCATACGGTGCCGGATCATCAATGATTTTTGCTACAAAATTACCAATCGACTTTCGCGAGACCTCGGTACCTTTGAACGCTTCCCCTTTTGCAGTCGTTTCGTAATCTACTTCATCCTTATCTGTTAACCATGCTGGTCGAATGATCGTGTAATCAAGGGTTGAATTTTCAATTACATCGGCAGCACTGCGATAAGTTCCTAAATAGCTATCTTCTTGGCCGCCACCTAACATCTCATTATTCCACTCACCAAATTTACCTGGAACTTCATCATAGATTCCAATCGAAGAAATCCAGACTAATGGCTTTACAGCATATTTTTCCATTAAGCTGACAATATTTTTAGCTTGTTGCGTAATTTCAGGATTACGTAGATTAGCATAAACCACATCTGCCCGTTCAATTGCTGGCTCTAAATCACCAATATTTAGGACATCCCCTTTAATAACTGTTTCGCGATTTTCATCGACAACATTCATATTTTGTGGGTGCCGGGTAAATAGTAATAATTCATCATTACCATTTGCTAACAATGCATCAATTGCGTGTCCAGCAATTTTTCCCGTTGCACCCAGAATCAAAACTTCTCTTGCCATTATTTCTACCTCCTCATAAATTCTACTTTTAGTATACAATTCTCTGTACCAATTAAAAGTAAGTACATACAAGTAAGGTAGTTACATTCAGGTAAGATATAATTGATGGACAAGTAATCAGCAAATTTTATTTTTTATTATATTTTTTGCCCCACTGGTTAATTGACCTAATTATTGGTACCAAACTTTTTCCTACTTCTGTCAATGAATACTCAGTCTTAGGCGGCACTGTCGAATAAACACGCTTTTGAATAATGCTTGCTTCTTCTAAATCCTTTAGTTGAAGAGCCAACATTCTCTTTGAACAATCTGGAATTAATTTTTGCAACTCCGAAAAACGACAAGGCTCATATTTACTAATTTGATATATAATTACGCTTTTCCATTTTCCGTTTATTAATTTAAGCGTATTTTCAATTGGACAATCTTTTTCGACCATTTTTTCTCCTTTCTCTGGTGAAATAAAATTCACTTCTTGTATATTTTTATCTTTCAATTACTATTAGTAAGTAAATAAATGTACGGGAGTGATTATTATGAATTCACAATTTAATAGTTTATCTGCAAATCGTCGTTCAATCTATGCGCTTGGTGATAATCTTTCACAAACACCAGAAGAAATTTTTGACTTAGTGAAGCAAACAGTCAAAAACTCACCAACTGCTTTCAATAGTCAAACAGTACGGGCAGTCGTATTATTTGGCAAGTCATCAGACAAAGTATGGGAAATTGTTGAGGACGCTTTACGCAAAATCGCTAAGAGTCCAGATGCTTTTGAACAAACAAAGGCCAAGATTGATAGTTTCAAAGCTGGTTATGGAACGATCCTCTACTTTACTGACACTACAATTGTGCACCAATTAGAGAATGATTATCCATCATATGCAGCTAATTTTGCAAACTGGGCTGAACAAGGACTTGGTGGTGCTCAACAAGCCGTTTGGACAGCACTCGCAGAGCAAGGAATCGGTGCCAGTCTTCAACATTATAACCCATTGATTGATGATGCAATTCATCAAGCATTTAATCTTCCAGCTGATTGGCAATTGCGTGCTGAAATGCCATTTGGTTCAATTGAGGCACCAGCTGGGGAAAAGACTCATCTTGATGACGAAGAGATGTTCAAATTAATTAAGTAAACTTATTTTTCTTCATCCTCTTGAACGTTATATAATTATTGTAAACGTTAAAGGAGGAATTTTAATGGAACGGCAACCTAAAATGTATAATACTGGAGCAGACTACGCTCTAGCAATCATCGGTGGTAAATGGAAGTCTGTCATCCTCTATCTCTTAGCTGGTCATCCCCGACGGACAAGTGAACTAGTTAAGCAACTAGGCACCTCATATAAAGTCTTGAGTGACCAGCTTCGTGAAATGACAGATGCCGGCCTCGTTATCCGTAAAAGTTTCAATACAATTCCTCCGCACGTTGAATATCGCTTAACTCCTGAGGGTGAGAACCTTTATGCCGCCCTTCGTTATTTAAATTACTGGGGCGAAAACAGAGCAAAACAAACTGGTGACATTAAAATCATGTGTACTGACGAAATGAAGCAGGTCGGCGATGATGGTTTGTGTGTCATCACTAAAAAACATCTTAATCATTGGCGCCAAGAAATTGTAAAAAGCAAGGACAAAGACATTTCTATCTAAGTTCTTGCTTTTTTGTGTTCTTTAATCTAAACGCCAATGCCATTATAAATATAATCATGTAACCCGCAAGAATAAGATGCGTATTCATGATAATTGGAAAGCTTTGAATACTTGTTTTTCCTACTGAGAAAGCACCAAAAATTTTATTCATTCCCGTTGTTCCAGCAAAAATAAATAAGCTTCCCCACATTACTAATTGGGAAATTATCCCCGCAATTGATGCAGAGTAATAATTGACGATCGAAGAAATACTATAATTATGGGTTGCTTTCTCGTAGTCATCAATTGCTGTTTTACGTTCTGCACCGGCAAAGCTACGGATAATAAATACGCCAATAAAATATGTTGGCAGCCAAAATGTTAATAAAATTCCAATTGTTAGCATCACTAAATTAATTTGATAAGCCTTAAAATGGAATAAATGGTGGGTTTGTTTTACCAATAATCCTCCAAAGACGAAAGCAAATAAGTAAGCAACAATTGTCCAAGAATACATTTTTGTGCCATACAAAATACCAATAAAGACGGTACTATACAAGGTCCAATACTGACCACAAGCACCATAAAGCATTATTCGTTGCCGTAAATGATTGGGATAATGAAGTAATCGCCGATGGTTTACAAGCAAGGCAAGGATCATCGTAATGAGGAAGATTAATAAAAGAGCGGTTCCCCATTCAAGTGGTTTCCCAAAGCCTAAACTTCTCCCTAATCGCAACAGTAACATTGCGCCAAGCAAAATTAATGCTAGTAAGTAATTAGCCCCATGTAGACGAACTGGCAGCGGACGAATTGCATGGGGTGTTTCCCAAATTGATCCCATTGCACAAAAGGTAATGATTAACATTAAAGCAAAACTAATTACTGGCTTCTTTATCCACACAATTATTCCAACACCGATCAAAACTATAATAACTTGAAAAAGTGGTTTAAGATGATCCTGTTTAGGCAATAGCCCTTGTTTCATTAATCGCCTTCGCTGACTTATTGCGGTTGGGAATAATTGAGAAGCAATCCCTGCCCCTACACCTGACAAATCCCAGAAGATTGGTTGAAATCCACCAAACATCCCTAAAAAGTAACCAATAATTCCGCTATAAAGACCAATCCAGGCCAGCCGTTGATAATCGTATTCTAAATCACGGCAAAATAATAAAATTGTATGCCGGAAAGCATAGAAAATAGCGAAAGGCAAAGCACCAACAAAGACATCAGACTGCTCCTTAGTAAGAGAAATATACAGCAGAAAAGGCATTAAATTTAATAATAAACTACAGACACCAGTCAATTTTTCTAATTTTTTCATTTTTATTACCTCTAATGCTGGTCAATTGCACTATTCAGTTTCTTTCGATTTACTAGAAAAATAATAATAACTAACGGGACAATAAATAGCATTACGGGATAAAAATATTTCACGGGTAACGTACTATCAATAATTCCCCCGATGATTGGTCCAAGCGTCATTCCAATATCAAGACCGAGAAAGAATGTCGAACTTGCTAGCCCTCGTTCATTATCTGGAGCTAGCATCATTGCAGTTGATTGACAAACGGAATAAATAATACCATAGCCAAATGCCATTCCAGCGGCTGCCAGCGCCATTTCAATATTATTTTTCATAATACTTAACATAATAAGATAAAAGATTGTTGCGACCGTGCTTAAAATTAACCAGGGTTCAAAACGAACAGTATCAAATTGGGTCCGTAAGAATAACCGGCTAAGTAAAAGAACGACAGCATAAATTAAGAAATAAGCGCCGACAGCGATAGATAAGTGCCGTTGTTCAGCATATTCAACAATATCTGCCTGCGTTGCAAAATATGGGATAGCAAATAAAGCTGTTAGAAGAGCAACTGGAATAGCATCTCGCTGAATAATTTTAATATGGAGGCCACTTTGTTTTACAGAGTGTGTTACCGGTTGGGCACGATTACTGACAAACTGTATTGTGACAACAACTAGTAAAGCCGATAATGCAGAAATCACCATTGCAGCTCGATAACCAATAACTTTATACAAGTTAATTGATACAGCAGGAGCACATGCCATTGCCAAAGCATTCATTAGTCCATAAAAACTCATTGCTTCGCCAACATGATTAAAGGGGACCAAATATGATAGCCATGTTGTCATACAAACCGTACATAACACAAATCCTAACCCGTTAATCAAACGACATATTAACAGGAAAGTGCTATTAGGCGTTAACACATAACCTGCAACCCCAATAAAGCACAATAATCCACCCCAAAAAGCTAATGAATATTTCGAAAAACGGTCAGTCAGATTACCAGCAATTGGTCGCAAAAACATTGAAACAATACTCATCATTCCGACGATTATTCCCGCAAAAGCACTTGATGCTCCCAAATCCTGAGCATATCCGTTAATCAATGGGTTACAGTACATATTACTAAACATAAAAAAGAATGAGGCTGCCATTACGAGCACAACATCCTTTGTAAAAATCGATTTTTCCTTCGCCATCAATTCCCCTGCTTTCTTTGCATGATTTCAATTAAATTCTAATTACTATCATACAACTATTTGGGAAAGTTAAATGATTTCCCAGGAAATAAATAAAGAGATTGGGTGTTGTTTCCCAACCTCTCTGTGTGTACTTCACTATTTATATTTTACTGCAAAGAATCCCAAGCTGGTAGAATAACGGGTTCACTGTCAGCTACTTTCTTTACTCGATCGCTAAGGTACTTCTTATTAATAACAGCTTCATAAGTATACTCTTCAAACCAATCTTGGGTCATTACAAAGTATCCGTTATCACCATTATCTTTACCCCAACTGTTTTCAATCTTCCATCGTGTAGGTTGATCATTTACCATGTCAAAGCCTGTTAATGTCATTGCATGAGAAACAACGGCTTGCTTAGTTTCCAAACGATGCTTCTTATCCATTACAAAGTCAACATCAAGCAATTCCTCTCGATGATATAATTTTGCATCCATCAAACCTCGCTTACGGTCCATTTGTTGAAGAACATCATTCCCAACCCAAACTGTTTCACCAGCTTGCAATTGTTTGATGGCTCCTTCTTGTAATTCTGCAAAAGGAACATTAACAAATTTAATTGGCAAACCACCAACCACACTATCTTGAGCTGGCATTAAATAACTCCGATCCATTTCATGATCAGGAGCGTTAGTAACTACAACATAGTCACTTAAGTTTGTATCAAAGTATTCATGATAGAACTTTAATGGCGTTAAGCCAAGAACTTGGTGGAACTTTTTATCATCATCCCGATATTCAAGATCAAATTTTGCAGGCGGTTCACCAAATGAATAAGCTGCAATCTTATAAACGTCACCCATCATTCGTTCTTGTGCTTCCTGTAATTCCGCTGCACTGGCATTCGTTTGCACCATTGCCCGTAATTCAATTGCATCTTTGCGCATTAAACTATCAAATACTTCGGCCACATCTGAAGTATCCTTCGTATTATGTGTGTCAGGCATTACATATTCTGGAACAACACCATATTTTTCGATAATAGAAGCAGCATTCGCCCATTGTCCACCATCATTTAATGCGAAACTAAGATAGAAATCAACAGTTCGATCATGCAAAGGCTTATCAGCAGTTGCAATAATCTTTTGGAAAAACATATTTGCCCGTTCAATTCGGTCCCAGAAAAACAGATAATTTTGTGATAATTCAAAGTCCTTGAACTTATATTTTGTTGCAAACTTATGACGCAATGTGTTTAATGCTGCAAAAGACCAGCAACGCCCACTATGACGCTGGTTGGTTGGCTTACCTGTCTTGATTTCATAAGAAAATGCTCGATGAAGACGTTCGCTTGCCGTTGGATCTTCACTCGCAGCTTTAATCCCATTTTTTTGTATTGCCCGGGCAATAATTTCTGCATCTTTACGTGAATGAAATTCTTTCTTTAATTTTTCAACCATTTTTGAGGTTAAATCGTGTTCTTCAGTCACAATAAATCCCTTCTTTGCCTAAAATTCTAAAATGACTTATACACTATTAATGATACCGCATTTTAGGCAAAATTATTGAATTAAAGCTTTGATTCATCATTATCCTTTACCGCTTACAAAAAATTAGTTAAAATTATATGTAATAGGTCACTTTTAATTATAAATTGGATAAACTGCGTTAAAATTCATCTAGGAGGTCGATTAGTTATGAAGAAAGTATTTGTTGTCGGCGGTTCAGGCCGTGTCGCTACTGACTTAATTAAAGATTTAGTTGCTACTGGTAATGAAGTTACAGCTGGTGCTCGCCATCCAGAAAAAGTTATTAAGTTAAACCACGTTACTGCTGTAGAATTGAACCTACATGATAGCGTTGAAAAAATCGCTGAATTAATGAAAGACATGGATGCAGTTTACTTTGTTGCCGGATCACGTGGCAAAGATTTACTGCAAACTGATGCGATGGGGGCAGTTAAAACAATGCAAGCTACCGAAAAAGACGGTATTAAACGTTACATTATGTTAAGTTCGCTCTATGCCTTACAACCTGAAATGTGGCCAAAAGTTCCATCATTAGCTTCAATTATGGACTACAATATTGCCAAGTTCTTCGCTGATAATTATCTTATTTCAAATACGAACCTTGACTACACTATCCTTCAACCCGCTAACTTAACTGAAGAACCTGGTACCGGTAAAATTCAAATTGGTGAAGGCTCTGCAACCTCTAATCCGATTCCAGATGTTGCCCAGACTTTAGCCGATATCTTACAACACGATAATACAATCGGTCATGTTATCATGATGCGGAGTGGCGATACGCCGATTGAAGAAGCACTGGATCAAATTTAATTTTTTACAGATTGTAGATCAGTCAAAACAAGATATGGCTGATCTACAACTTTTTTCTATTCCAAAATCAGGTAATAGTTTAGCTAATTCTTCTCATCAGCCGTATAATAAACATTAAAAACAAATTAAGAAGGGAATCTTTTACATGGCAAAACTCGAACGCTTTTATAATACTTTCCAACCTGACCATTATGATGTTTTTATCGATATTAATCGAGCAAAGAAAACCATTAATGGAAAAACAACTATCACTGGTAACGCGACTGATCCTCAAATTGCAATTAATCAAAAGAATTTGCAGGTCACCAGCGTTCAAGCAGACGGTCAAGAATTAGACTTTAAGATTGATAATGATGCCGAGGCAGTTCGGATTACCCTTCCGCAAACTGGTAAAGTAACTTTTACTGTAACTTATAATGCTAAGTTAACCGATTCAATGATGGGAATTTATCCATCATACTATGAGGTTGATGGGGAGAAAAAGCAAATTATTGGAACTCAATTTGAAACAACTTTTGCGCGGCAAGCTTTCCCCTGTGTCGATGAACCAGAAGCTAAAGCTACCTTCAGTCTAGCAATTAAATTTGATGAGCATCCTGGTGAAACCATTATCGCTAATATGCCAGAAGATCACGTTGAAAATGGCATCCACTACTTTGAACCCACTGTGCGAATGTCCACTTATCTTGTTGCCTTTGCATTTGGAGAACTCCAAAGTAAAATTACTGAGACAAAGGGTGGCGTTAAAGTAGGGGTATTCGCAACGAAAGCGCACCAACCAAAGGAACTTGATTTTGCATTAGACATCGCCAAACGATCAATCGAATTTTACGAGGATTTCTATCAAACGCCGTACCCTCTTCCACACTCATGGCAGTTAGCTTTACCTGATTTTTCTGCCGGTGCAATGGAAAACTGGGGATTGGTAACCTACCGTGAAGCTTACTTATTACTTGATCCAGACAATACTTCTCTTGAAATAAAACAATTAGTTGCAACTGTTATCACACACGAACTAGCTCACCAGTGGTTTGGTGACCTTGTGACAATGAAGTGGTGGGATGACTTATGGCTCAATGAAAGCTTTGCTAATATGATGGAATATGTTGCCGTGGATGCTCTCCAGCCTGACTGGCATATTTGGGAACTTTTCCAAACTTCAGAAGCTCCAATGGCATTACAACGAGATGCAACTGATGGTGTTCAATCCGTTCATGTTGATGTTAACAATCCGGCCGAAATTGATGCCCTATTCGATGGTGCGATTGTTTATGCCAAAGGATCGCGAATGTTAGTAATGGTCCGGGCTCTTTTAGGTGACAAAGCGTTACGAGAAGGCCTTAAGAATTATTTTGCTGCTCACAAATACAGTAATGCAACCGGAGCTGACTTATGGAAAGCTCTTGGCGACGCATCGGGGCTTAACATTGGAAAAGTCATGAATTCATGGCTTGAACAACCCGGTTACCCTGTTGTAACAGCAAAAATTAATGATGATGGCGATTTAGTATTGTTACAAAAGCAATTTTTCATTGGTGACGGTAAAGATGTTGATCGTCAATGGCAAATTCCACTTAATAGCAACTATGATGAAGCTCCACAAATTATGGCTGAACAAGAACTCAACCTTGGCAATTATCAAGCATTGCGCGATAAGAATGGTCAACCATTCCGTCTAAACCTCGGCAATAATTCACATCTCATCGTAAAATATGACGATACGCTATTAAACGATATTTTAGATCACGCTGATGAATTAGATCCGATTACCCAACGTCAACTTCTTCAGGATCTGCGGTTACTTGCCCAAGGCCAACAAGTATCTTATGCGTCATTAATTCCATTATTAAAGCAATTTAAAGATAGTTCTTCGGCAATTGTTAACGCCGAACTATACCAAATTGCTAATAGCCTTAAAATGTTTGCTAAACCTGATTCTCCTGCTGAACAAGAACTGCGACAATTCTTTGATTTATTAAGCAAGGATCAGGTAAAGCGGCTTGGCTGGTTACCTAAAGATGGTGAAAGCAATGACGATCAATTAACGCGCCCTTACATTCTTAGTGCTTCACTATTTGCACGCAATAATGATTCAATTACTCAAGCTCACCAAATCTTCACCGAAAATCAAGATAAATTAGAGTCCCTTTCGGCGGATATTCGTGGGTTGGTTCTTAAAAATGAAGTTCAAAACTTCGGAAGTGCTGAATTATTCGATAAATTGATCAAAGCTTACCAACAAACGGCGGACGCAAGCTTTAAACAAGACTTGCGAATGGCAATACCAAATACAACCGATCCAGCATTAATCGCAAAAGTTGTTAGTTACTTTGAAGATGCTGACATCATTAAGCCACAAGATTTACGAGCATGGTATCGCGGACTTCTTGCCAATCAAGCAGGTCAGCAAGCGGCCTGGAATTGGCTTCGTGATGAATGGCAATGGTTAAATGACACAGTTGGTGGCGATATGGAATTTGCTACCTTTATCACTGTAACTGCTGGTGTCTTCCATACTCCAGAACGATTGAGCGAATTTAAGGATTTCTTTGAACCGAAACTTAATACACCAGGTTTAACCCGGGAAATTAAAATGGACATTAGCGTAATTGAAAGCAAAGTTAACTTAATTAACAAAGAACAAACAGCCGTTAATGATGCAATCGCTCAACAATAACGAAATTAATTAATAGTAAATTTCACCTATTTTGTTGATTCGTGTTTAGACTTAGCATATATTACTACTGTTGGGGTAGGAATCTCAGAGTTATTGTCTAACGGAACGGAATGTGAACGTTAGGAGGAGGCTTATAACTAGCTGCTTTGTTATTCCGCATTCACCATGAACGGAAACGTCAATGTGTTCCCTAACAAAATTTTCAAAAGGGAGTGGATTGATATGTCTACGTTATCATTTGCCGGACCGCGTTTTACTACAAAGAATTTAACTTTAGCTGCTATGCTGATCGCACTGCAGGTAATCTTAAACAAACTTTCAATTGGAGATCCAGCGGTTTTAAAATTTAGTTTTGGTTTTATTGCCACCGCACTTATTGGCTACTGTCTTGGACCATGGATTGGTGGCTGGTCAATGGTCGTATCTGATATCATAAGTAATACTATTTTAAATTCAGGAAGCTTATTCTTTCCTGGCTTTACCCTCTCAGCATTTATCGCTGGTGTAATTGCAGGAATGTTCCTATACCAACAACGGATAAGCTGGCAACGAATTTTAATATATGAGTTTTTCCAAATTCTTCTTACTAATGTTATCGGCACAACTTTATGGCTTTACCTTATGAGCTTAAGTTCCAGTAGTACCGGCCATACTTTCATGGCTCTTCTCTTCATTCGTTTGCCAAAAGAGTTGATTACCTGGCCGATTGAAACCTTGCTTGTACTAGTTATCCTGCGGCAATTATCACGATTAAATTTAATTACAAAAAAGAATGAAAAATAAATTTATTTAAAAAAGTATTGCATTTTAAATGAATTAGGTTAAAATACAATTAACAAAATAAGAAAAGCGATGAGAAAGAAGAGTAACTAGTTGTATTCGTTCAGTGAACTGGTGGTAGTGAGAAACCAGTCGACCCTACGCTAGTGAATAACACTTTCGCGAGTGCTGCCAACCCAAATAGGTTTACTTAAAGTAGGCTTGGCCGGATCCGGACCGTTACCTCACCGGCAGAGCATGATGTGCTCTTGAGGAGGCCTAGTTTTATACTAGACAATTTGGGTGGTACCGCGGAAAAAAGCCTTTCGTCCCTTGATTATAAGGGGAACGAAGGGCTTTTTTAATTCATTCCTAAATCTATTATTTTAAGGAGTGTCTATTATGGACTTAACTATTCCAAAGGATTACGATCCACGTCTTTCAATTAGAGAAACTGAAGCTGCTATTCGTTATATTCGTGAAACTTTCCAAGACGAATTTGGTAAAGAGTTAAACCTTCAACGGATGTCTGCACCAATGTTTGTTGAAAAGAGTACTGGATTAAACGATAACTTAAACGGTGTTGAACAACCAGTATCGTTTGAAATGAAGGATATGCCAAACGAAACTGTTGAAATTGTCCATTCTCTCGCTAAGTGGAAACGTCTTGCTCTTAAGCGGTACGGTTTTGGGATGCATGAAGGTCTCTACACCAACATGAACGCCATTCGTAAGGAAGAAGACCTCGATAACTTCCACTCAATTTATGTTGACCAGTGGGACTGGGAAAAGATTATTAGTAAGGATGAACGAACAGAAGAAACCTTAAAGGATACAGTTCGTGATATTTTCAAAGTGATTAAGCACATGGAACATGAAGTTTGGTACAAGTTCCCGCAAGCTGTTTACCATTTACCAGATGAGATTCACTTTGTTACAACGCAAGAGCTTGAAGATCGGTGGCCAGACCTCACCCCACTTGAACGGGAAGATAAAATTGCTAAAGAACTTGGTGCTGTTTTTGTAATGAAGATCGGTGACAAGTTGCAACGCAGTGGTAAGCCTCACGATGGTCGAGCACCTGACTACGATGACTGGAGCTTAAACGGTGATATTATTTTCTGGTATGAACCTCTTCAACGCCGGATCGAAGTTTCAAGTATGGGAATTCGGGTTAGTCCAGAATCAATGAAATACCAACTTGAACAAGCCGATGCAACTGATCGTGAAAAATTACCATTCCATAAAATGTTGCTCAATGGCGAATTACCATATACAATTGGTGGAGGAATTGGTCAATCCCGTCTCTGTATGCTCCTTCTTGGCAAAGCTCATATTGGAGAAGTACAGGCAAGTATTTGGCCAGAAGATATGATTAAGAAGTGTGAAGAAAACCACATTCAAATTCTATAATTTAAGGGAGAGTATAAAAGTGGAAACTATTACAATTAGTGAAGTACCTAAACATGTTGGGGAAACAGTTAAAATCGGTGTTTGGTTAACTGATAAGCGTTCAAGCGGTAAGATTGCATTCTTGCAACTCCGTGACGGAACTGGGTTTTTCCAAGGAATCATCCGTAAAAATGATGTTTCGGAAGAAAAATTTGATTCTGCTAAGCACGATTTACACCAAGAAACCAGTTTTTGGGTAACCGGTGAAATCGCTGAAGACAAGCGTTCAAAGTTTGGTTATGAAATTCATATCAAAGACTTTGACATTGTTGGCGAAAGTGAAGACTACCCAATCGGTAACAAGGAACATGGAATTGACTTCTTGCTTGATAACCGTCATTTATGGTTACGTTCTCGCAAGCCGTGGGCATTAATGCGGATTCGAAGTCGTGTTAAGCTTGCAACAATGGAATTCTTCGAAAAGCATGGATTTACTCAATTTGATGCTCCAGAACTAACTGGAAGTGCTCCTGAAGGGACAACAGAATTATTTGAAACTGACTATTTTGACCGCTCTGCTTTCCTTTCACAATCTGGTCAACTATATGCAGAAGCTGGTGCCATGGCATTAGGTCGCGTCTACACGATGGGTCCTACTTTCCGTGCTGAAAAATCAAAGACTCGTCGGCACTTAATGGAATTCTGGATGATCGAACCAGAAATGGCTTGGATGCACCAAGATGAAAGCCTTAAGATTCAAGAGCAATACATTGCTTACTTGGTTCAAGACTTAATCGACCACTGTGCACGCGAACTTGAAATGGTAGGTCGTAGTGTAGAAAGTTTGAAGCCATTTACTGAATTACCATATCCACGAATCACTTATAAAGAAGCAATCGAAATCCTTCAAAAGGGTGGCTTTGATGTCGAATACGGTGCTGACTTTGGTTCACCAGAAGAAACCTACTTGGCAGATCAATTCCAAAAGCCAGTATTTATCTTGAACTATCCTAAAGAAATCAAGGCTTTCTACATGCCTGAAGACCCTGAAGATTCTCGCCAAGTTATCTGTGCGGACTTGCTTGCTCCAGAAGGCTATGGTGAAATCATTGGTGGTTCTGAACGTTCTTACGATTACGAATACATCACAAACAAACTTGAAGAAAACGGCCTAAGTAAAGAAGATTACGGTTGGTACGATGATTTACGGAAGTACGGTTCAATTCCTCACTCTGGATTTGGAATGGGCCTTGAACGATTCTTAGCTTGGATTACTCTCCAAGACCACATTCGTGAAACTATTCCATTCCCACGGATGCTTAACCGTTTGAACCCTTAATAACGAAAAAGGGACTGTGACATAAGTTAAGTTACTTTCATAAAAAGCAAATACGCAGTACAACAATGGCCTCTAATGTCCGGCAAAGCCGAACGTTAGAGGCCTATTGTTGTTTGCGGGGGCTCGAAAACGAAGTCACAAGTGACTTCTGTCTCGCTCCCTTTTTTATATACTTTTTTAGAACTTAAATTAATTATTCTTCATTAAAATATGCTGTGCCTTTTCCCCAATAAAATCCTTGTTGTAAGATAACCGGATTTCCAGCAAATTTTTTAGCTAATTGTCGATTCGAAATTCCTTCAATAACAAAGGTAAGATGATGTTTTTTCGCAAAAGCTAACCACGCATTAACAAAGCTCATCATCAGTTCATAATCTTCATCCTTAAAAAGTAATAGTGATAATTTGATTCGACTAACAACCTTTAACTGCCTTTTAATGAATGCATAGCTATTACTACCCGCACACACATCATCAATCGCCAATTCAAACCCCACTTTCTTAAGACGTTGGATTTCTCTATCTAAATAATCAAGACTATGAATCGTTTCGCGGCGTTCCGTAATCTCAATGGCTACGTGATCGTGATATGCTTCGCGAATCTCTTCTAAAAATCGCCAAATACTTTCAAATTTCATTTGACATGGTTCTAAATTAATATATATTTTGCGATTTTTTTGCTCGTTTAAAGCATTTTTTAATGATTTACGGCTTGCCTTAATCCATGCATCGTTACCCTCTTGTGTTGTGAGGCTGTGCAAGAAATTAATTCCTGGAAATTCGCCATTATTATTTCGAATAAGCATTTCATAAGTGTCAATTTCAGCATTCATCGCTTGATCAACACTAAGGATTGGCTGAAATATATTGTACATTTTTATCCCTAACTTTTAATAATTGTTATTTATTTTACGTTCTAAACTAGGCTTTTGGGGACGTTGATGATGCTGATCAGTAACAATCCATCCACGGCCATTGTTCTTTACACTATATAACATTTTATCAGCTCGCTTCAAGGTCGTGTCAAGTAATTCATCATTCAAACGATCAGTTAAACTGCATGAAAAGCTAATTGTTAATTTCATTCCTTCCTTGGTAACAATCGATTTATTATTAAAGAATTTTTCAATCGACTGGAGTAATTGATAGACTTCTTCTAGTGAATGGTTAGAAACTACAATAGTGAATTCCTCACCCCCGAAGCGATATACATAACCATGCTTGGGAAATGCGGAATGAATTTGTTCGCGAAAAACTGTTGAGAAATAATTTAACACTTCATTACCAACAAAGTGACCGTATGTATCATTTATCTTCTTAAAGTGATCAATATCTAATGCCCCGATTACGATATTATGGATTTCATTATTATTAGCTAATCGATTAATTTCTTGACTAAGAGCTCGGTAATTAAGTAACCCTGTTAAATCATCACGTTCACTTTCTTTTTCAAGAAGCTTTATTTTTTGCTCATTTTTCTTTTCACTATAAAAACGCTGATCTTCAAACATCGCAATAACAAATAATCCTAGTGTGGCTGCAGCAATACTTACAGGAGAAAAACTGCGAGTAATCGCAAGCGATACTAACTCGACTATTCCCAACGATGCAATGGCATAAAAATAACTAATTCTTTTTGAAATTTTACACCACCGCGTTAAAGCCAAGCAAATTGTTGTAAAAACAATCGATTCAACGATCCAATACCACCAATCTTTTAGTGGTAAAATCCCCATCAAATATTCCACGACATTCACAAATAACGGAGTTAGAGCTAATAATGCCCACCATATTTTGTACACTTTATCGCGAAAAAGCATTGTAACAGAAACAACTTGCATGAAAACGACTTGTCCGATATTAAATAAGGACAACTGAAACAGGCAAAATTCCTGAATAAAGTAAGTTATTATAATAACGGCTCCTAGCCCCCAACTAGTTAACCGTGAATTCTTATACGAAACCCAATACCGTTCAAAATAAATTTGACTGATAATCATACAAATAACGATTATTGGTAAATAGAGTATCGCGTAAAAAAATTTAAGCGCCAACTGATTTTCACCTTTTCAAAATTTATTTTTATTAATAGCTTTAAAATTGTACTTCTTATAGCTGAATTAATCTAGTAGCGCTTCTAATCTTTCATTTAATAATATTTTCCTAAAAGAACCGTATGATATAATTTTTCTGCTAACGCGTTAAGAATATTAAGAATATTAAGAAGGGACGACAGATTTTATTTTTATAATGAAAAATAATTACCATGATATGTATTTTGAGCATCACCACTGGCTCTTAAAAATTCGACAAACACTACTTATGCTCCTTAGTTGGTGCATTTTCCTTATCCCCATTATTATCACTACTTCAACCTATGTGGCTTACCAGACTAATGGTCATCACGGATACTTTTTCTGGTATTATGCTGAAGGATTTCGTGAACTTAATTTTTTAGTAATCATTTTGCTATTTGCTTTAGGAATGATTGGGGTCTTCTGCATTACAATGGGATATATCCAAGCTCAAAGAACTCGTGGACTAACTACAAAATGGCCCATGTTTGACATTAACAAAAGTCATTTACAACGCCAACGAGCTGAATCATTCATGACCAAGCAGTTTGGTGATCCTGAAATGCGAACAAATACGCGCAATTTTGTTGTTAAGCCTGAACAAAATTTAACCAAGAATCAATTACGCGATATTGTTAACAATCACATAGGAGATGATAAAGATGGTTTCTAACATTTTCTATGAAGCATTTCAAACCAGCTCACCATGGATGGTCTTTCTTATAATAATCAATTTAATTTTATGTATATATCCTATTTTAGGAGCGATGTTCTGGTTCTTTGGCGCAATATCATATATTCTCTTTCGCCAAAAAGAAGAATTACCACCAAAAGCCGAACTTACCCCCGAACCTTTTATCACGATTATGATTCCAGCTCATAATGAAGAAATTGTAATAAAAAGTACTTTAGAGTATTTATTAACCCAATTGAATTATCACAATTATGAAGTGCTGGTAATGGATGATGGAAGCGATGATCGCACCCCTGAGATTCTTCATTCAATGCAAACAAAATATTCTCGCCTCAGAGTTATTAGAATCGAACAAAATCAAGGAAAGGCCCATGCATTTAATATTGGGCTTTTCTTTGCTAAGGGTGAATATATTTTAAGCAATGATGCTGATACTATTCCTGAAACTGATGCACTGATAAAGTATATGCAATATTTTACAAGTGCTAACGGGATTAACTATGCTGCTATTACTGCGAATATGGATGTTTATAATCGTTCCTCATTATGGGGTAAATCTCAAACGGTTGAATTCTCCAGTATCGTTGGCATAATCAAGCGAAGCCAAACTGCCATCAATAACACGATGTATGCATATAGCGGTGCAAATACCATGTATCGACGCGATTTCCTTATTAATGTTGGTGGTTTTCGCCAAGATCGTGCGACTGAGGACATTAGCATTGCCTGGGACCATACATTCATTAATGCTACTCCGAAGTTTGCCCCAGATATCGTTTTCCATATGAATGTTCCTGAAACGTTTCACGATTTATATCGGCAACGTAAACGGTGGGCACAAGGCGGGTCAGAAGTTTGGCTTTCTAATTTTCTGAAAGTCTTTCGCCATCCGTGGCAATATCGGTTTGTCATCCCCATGCTAACCGACACAACCTTATCGATTATTTGGTCTTTCTTTTTTTGGATAACAAGTATCATTTTTATTATTACAATGCTGTCTTTTGCAATAACTGGTAACTACGAACGGGTTTGGCACGGCATCGTTATGAGTATGATCTTTGTTAACTTTCAATTAATAGCCGGTCTTTTTCAAGTGCTGGCGGCGTTAATTCTTGATTTTAATGGATCTAAGTTACGCTATTTAATGTTTTCGCCACTTTATCTCTTATTTACCTGGATCGTTAATCCTTTAACAATCGTTACTACATTTCATAAAGCGATAAAAACTGTTACTGGTCATGGAAGTGGTAAATGGATTAGTCCTGAAAGAAAGGTAGTTGATAATAATGGCAAGTTTTGAAACTTTTCTTTGGTGGATATTTATTATCTTTACCCTAATTTGTGGGGGCTTTTGCATTGAGGCGCACTATCGATATAAAAATAAAAATGGCATTGATAATGAATACAAATTTTCAAATAAATATAAATATTTTGGTCAACCCGTTTATGATAAACAAAATAAAATTCATGGTTATGAACTTTTGTTACGGGAATACAATCAGCACACTAATAAATGGCAATTACCACGGAATGTTGTGGATTTTCCGCTCAGTAAAATTGTTTCTACAATTCAAGAAATCAATCCACAGTTAAAAGATATCGCAAACTTATCGTTAAATATGACCGTCAGCCAAATTACCGATTTTCGCGCTGAATATTTCTTTACTTGGGTCTTAGGAACAACAAATATTAAACAATTAGTCATCGAATTAGATACTAATGATATTAGACGTGCTAATATTTTTAAACGCAAAGAAATACTACATATGTTCAAAAAGCTCCAACATCCTCAAATTAAAATTACTATTGAAAATGTTGATTCTTCTAAAAAAACATACAACTTACTACAGCAGTATTTTCCATATATCACCTATTTAAAATTCAATATTCATTCTTTTAACAAGTCGGCAAATCACTGGATAGATATCACTCTTGCGCAGTGGCAACGGAGAATCGCCATTTTCAACATTGAAATGATTGTCGGCAAAATTGAAGATATTAATCAGGTTGCATTAGTAAATCAACTAAATATCCCTTTCCGTCAAGGTTATGCTTACGGTCATCCAGAAAATCATAACCACCCGTCAAACGGGTGGTTTGCACATCGGCTATAAGCCGATAATAAAAGCCGGCGTCTCAAGGCGCTGGCTTTCGCTTTGCTCAAGCCAAAATGCTCTGACTACTTTGCCACCGCTTTAAGCGGTGTTTATACTACCTCACTTACCCTTAAAAGGGTCCGAATATTCCACACTTGTTAGCTTATCCATTGCTATATCATGTTTCTCTTGATCTCGGATATACTTCTTTATCGTGGATTCATTTAATCCAACTGTACTCACATAGTAGCCTTCAGCCCAAAAATGTCGGTTCCCATATTTGTATTTTAAGTTTGCATGTCGATCAAACATCATTAATGCACTTTTTCCTTTTAAGTATCCCATAAACTGCGAGACACTTAGTTTCGGCGGAATACTTACTAACAAGTGCACATGATCTGGCATCATATGACCTTCAATTATTTCTACTCCCTTATATTTGCACAACAAACGAATATAATCTCTCAGGTCTCTTCGGTATTGATTGAAGATCGCTTTACGTCTATACTTTGGTATGAATACGATGTGATACTTACATAACCACTTCGTATGGGCTAAGCTATTTAATTTATTAGCCATATTTATATAACCTCTTTTCCCTTATTGACTTTGGCTTGAACACCTACATCTTAAGGCAAAAGAGGCCTTTTTTATATAATTTTTATCGCCCACCCGCATAGCAGGTGGTTTTTTGTTTCGTGCACTCGCTCTGCTCGCGCACTCAACTAGGTCTAAAGACATTAATTTAAAAAATAAATAAGCGAAGTTGGTTTTTAACCAGCCTCGCTTATTTATTTTAGAAATATATTCGTATTAACAATAATTTTGCGCTTTAGCTATTTGCGATAAAATCCAATAACCGATACATAACTCGCTTATTTTCAGCCGGAACGCCATGCTGAATGATTTCTTTTCCATTTTGGTGAAGATCATTATGGTCTAATGGATATTGATCATCATTTACAGCAATCTCGCGAACATTATCTGCTGTCGGCTCAAAGTGGAATTGAAGCCCAATAACATTACCGTTCATAACAAAGCCTTGATTTTTAACTAAGTCACTACTAAATAATAAGTCTGCTTGAGCTGGAACTTCAAACATCTCTTCATGCCAATGCAGAGCGGTTAATTTTGGAGGAATATCAGAAATTAGATCGCTTTTTAAATACACCGGCGCCCAACCAACTTCTTTATGTGGTGCCTTCTTTACGGCATAACCGAGTGTCTTAGCGATCTGTTGGGCTCCATAACACGCACCAAAAATTGGCTTACGAGCATCCAATAGTTGCCGAATTAAAACTCGCTCTTGCTTAATCCACGTTAAGTCGTCATTAGGGCTCATGGGACCGCCAAGAATAATCAACATATCAGTCTCATCAGCAGTCGGCAAATTACCAAACTGATAGGGATGATAAACGTACATCTCATGTCCGCGGTCCTGTGACCATTCTTGAATTGTTCCTGGTCCTTCATTTGGCGTGTGTTGCAAAACATTGATTCTCATCGAATATCCTTTCCGTCGACGGCAATGTTGTGCTAGGTATCGCCTGCAAGTACCTAAGATATTATTGTTATAACATTAAATCATGAGCTTAACAATAATTTTTATTCCCAATATTCTTCATATTTTCGTGATGCTCCGGTTGCAGCATCAACGTCTGCTTCACCATTATCTTCACGGCGAAAAATAAAAACTGGCTCTTCAGTCTCTTGCTGATAATCAACAGTAACAACTAGTCCTGAGAAGAACCAAGCATCCGCAAAGTTAACATGGTAATTAATACCATCTTTTGTTATGACGATTGTTGCCTCATCGAGCGTCGATTCAGGTTCATACCCTTGCTTAGGACCATGTTTAACATTGTGTGGTTGAATTGTTTTACCATAAAGCTTTATTCCGTCTCCACTAACCAGGTTATATTTTTGTTGGAACCATTTGCTAGCAGTATCAGTAATAATTAATTGCACTTCAATCACTCCTTGGATGATTCTTGCAATAGATTGATCTAATAAATCTCTAAGATGTTTAATTATTCTACCACACCCTAATAACTAAATAACAATGATATATATTCTCGGCATCTATTTTTCTTGTTTTGAACACATAAGTAATTTTTGCTGGTAGCTTTCTTCTCGATTTAATTGGCTAAGCATTACTGCTGCAACATCTGCACGATTCGTACGCGGTGCTCCTGGCATTTTATAACCGGAAGCTGCATTTCTAACCAGTGGATTTTCAGTCTTAGGACCATCGAAAAGTGGACCCGGATAAATTAACGTCCAGTTTAAGTTTGAGGCGATTAAATGGCGTTCTCCTTTCTCATGATCAGCCTGATTCCCCTTCAAAAATGTTTGAACCCCGATTTTATATGGATAAGTTACATTTCTGATAGTTTCACCAGTTCCCAAACTTGATAAAACAATAATCCGTGATACATCAGCTAGTCTCATTATCTTAATTAATCGCGGCATAAAACTAGCAAATAAATCAGCGGAACTATCCTTAATTGGATTTCCCAGGGCAACTAATACTGCATTGCAAGACAGCATTGCCCGCTGAAGCTTTGTTGTCTCCTCAAGTGTTCCTTGAATTATCGTTAATTTTTCTTGTGAATTTAATTTTTCAGGAGAACGCACATATGCTACCACTTCATGTCCTTCTGATAGTGCTTGCCGAACTAATTCCTGTCCCGTTCGTCCAGTTGCTCCAAGAATAAATAGTTTCATTAGTTGCTACCTTCTTTCTTATTATCCTTCTTAAATTGAGCGGTAATTATTAGAATTAATCCTGTAATTATCGTATAGATTAGTCCCATCACCACAGAGTTTGCAGGTCCATGGTTAAAGTACATAATGCTTTTTACTCCCCTATACATGTAAGACATCGGAAGCCAATCAGCTAATGTACTATAAAAACCATTCAACGATTCAGGAACTGCAGTCAATAATGGCGCTGCAAAGAATAGCAGTAACATAAAAACTGGAATTGAAATTATCCCAACCCATGATTCTACCCCATTAATGAAGATAATGAAGGCAAAAGCACATAGCGACATAAATAGTCCCAGTTCAGTAAAGTTAGGAATATTGACATCCAAAATCCAAGATTGTAATGCGGGAACTCCATAACCGATCACTAAAGCTGATATCCCAGCAGCTATTAGTTGAACAAACAAAGCTGAAAATTTTTCTTTAAGCGATTTAAATCGAATTTTTGAGAATGCAAATCCTAAAAGCATTGACGTTCCTAGGCTTCCAAGCCATACCGATTGAAAGAAATGTGCGCCACCATTTGCCAAATCGCCAGTTTTATTAACCTTTTCTTTTTTTATGGTTAATGGATTAGATAAATTCAATGCCATTGTTGCTGGAATTGATGTTGACCTATTCGCTACGTTTTGTAGTAAGTTAGTGCTGAGTTTATTGTTTAATTGAGTTGTCATCTGCGTCAATGCAGTATTGACTTGGGTTGTAACAGTTGTTCCCATTCCCTGATTAATAATAATCTTTAATTCTGCTTTTTGTGCATTAGGTGCTGTTAAACTTTGAAGTTTTTCTGAAAAATCTTTAGGGATAACAATTGCCCCATAATATTTTTCTCGATTCATATCTTTTAATAGCTTTTTTTCAGAGTCAAACACTGTCCATTTAATACTCATTGCTGAAGAGTTTGAAGAACTAGTTGCTTCTGTTATTTGTTTCGCCAAATTTTCCCCAGTTACTCCGCTATCTTCATTTACAATAGCGATTGGCAAATCGTTAACTTTAACATGAGTTGAAGGTATTGCAGTAATTGAAAAGTAGGCTCCGATAAATAAAGCTACTATAATTGGTAACCATAAAAATTTGTTTTTTAATAGTTTTAACATAGCAATCTCCTCTTATTTCTAATAATATCGTCATTATAAAAAAGAGGGTGTTATACTAGAACTACAAAACGCTACAAGGTGTTGCATTTTTATGAAAAAATCTAAAACTGAGAAAAAAATTCAAGATGCCTTACTATTACTTTTAAAAACGGAAAGTATTAACCACATCACCATGAGCCAGATTGCTCAAAAAGCTAATCTTAATCGTGTCACTCTCTATCGACACTACAACGATAAATGGGATATTTTAGAGAATATAGAACAAGAATTTCTTCATAAGTTAGACACTCCGCATGCAAAAATGATCACTAATCTTCAGCTAACTACTCAGTCTTTACATCCTCATCCTAATTTAAGAGCACTAACAAGCTTCTTTAAGGTCTTTCAAGATAATTTTCCTCTTTTGCAAGTTCTTATGGGTCCAAATGCCAACTTAGGCTTTACTAATAAATTAATGACTTATTTAATCAACTTAGAAGAAAAATCACATCCTTACATCCCGGTTAGTATCCAGAAATTGAATCCAGATATGTTTTCTTACTATAGTATTTCCTCTTTGATCGGAATAATTCAGTTTTGGCGAAAAAATCAAAATTACTCACCATCACAAATGGCAGAATTTTTCTTTAAAATTCGTATCGGTGCTATTAAAGAATTCCAAAACAAATGAAGATAAGGCCAAGTGTTCTGATAAAAAGAAAAAACTCGGGACTGTTAAAATCACCAAGTTTTTTTCTTATAGCATCCTCTAATAAAACTTCCCAAAACTTTTATTTTTCGTCATCTTGAACCATCTTTAAGCTGGAGCCAAAGATTTGTTCAATCGTAACCGGATCACGGTGGTCAAAGAATTGGCTTTCCTTCTTGTTAAGACTAGCTATCTTTTTCATATCATCATTGGAAAGTTCAAAATCAAAGACATCGATATTTTCTTCCATCCGGTTCTTGTGGACTGACTTTGGAATGACAGTAATACCCCGTTGTAAAAGCCAGCGAAGAATTACTTGACCATTGCTCTTGCCATACTTGGCAGCAATTTCCGCAATTATTTCGTTGGTAAAAATATCATGCTTACCTTCCGCAAATGGTGCCCATGCTTCAACACGAATATCTTCACTTTGCGCAAACTTAACCTCTTGATCTTGCTGGTACCAAGGGTTAACTTCAATTTGGTTGACCGCTGGCTTAACAGGCATTGTTAATTCAAGATCCTTTAGTTGATCAGCGTAGAAGTTCGATACACCGATTGCGCGAATCTTACCTTCTTTCTGTGCTTCTTGTAATGCTCGCCAAGCCCCCATTGTATCGCCATATGGTTGATGGAGAAGGTAAAGATCCATGTAATCAAGGCCAAGTTTTTGCAGTGAAGCGTCAATCCCTGCTTTAGCCCGCTTATAGTTAAAATCAGACACCCATAACTTAGAAGTTACAAAGACATCTTCACGGTTTACACTACTATTCTTAATTGCCTTTCCAACTGCTTCTTCATTTTGGTAAGCAGCAGCAGTATCGATTAAACGATAGCCGACTTCAAGAGCATCGGTAACTGCTTGTTCAGCTTGGCTTAAGTCTGGAACTTGGAATACTTCAAATCCAAGGGTTGGCATTTCTACTCCGTTATTTAATTTTACTGTTGGTACATTTGTCATAAAATAATTCTTCCTTCCTGTAATTAATCGTTGTCTATATATTAATTGCTAATTTACAAATTGAAAATTACTAACTTTACATGGTAGTATACAATCAGTGCATACTATTAAGGAGTAGTCTAATGATCGACAATTACTTGCTTGAAGAATTAGTGACCTTTGCCAGTGAAAAAACACTTGCTAAAACCGCTGAAAAACTTAATGTTACCCAACCGACCGTTACCCGGGGGATGCAAAAATTAGAAGACGAGCTTGGAATTCAATTATTTGACCGCCAACCCAACCGCATTATCCTTACTGATACCGGAAAATTAGCTGCTGAAAAAGCTACTGAAGTTCTCGCCGTCAACCGCAATTTTATTCAGCAGCTTCAAAATTATGCTGCTCGACAATCAGTAATTAAAATCGCATCAATTGCTCCGGGCCCATTAATTCTGCTTCGCGTAAAAAGTGCATCTTTCTCTACTCAAATTTCGATTGACGAGAAGTTTATTACCCCTGACCAAATCACCGCTTCACTTTTAAACAATGAAAATTCAATAATTATCAGCGACCAAGAGATTCAAACTGATCAAATTGAATCGCGTTATTTAGGTGCTGAAAATCTCTATGTTAATCTTGATAAATTTATGTACCTTGCTAATTCCCAACAGGTTTCTTTTAAGGACCTAGCCGGCTTAAGTTTTGTCGTTTTGAACGATATCGGACCGTGGAAAGAAATCATCCAAAAATATATTCCAAATGCTAAATTTTTATATCAAGAAGAATGGGCCGCACTTACTGAAATCACAAAATATTCTAGTTTCCCATACTTTAGCACTAACATAACAACAGCTAATCCACGACCACGTACTTCAAAGGACAATCGAGTCAGGCTCCCGATTACCGATGAAGCTGCAAAAATGACGTTTTATGCTAACTACCTTAAGAAACAAAAAAATTCTTTAACGCCCCTACTTAATAAAATTAACCAAACTTGGCCTAATTTAAGTTAAATTATAGGCGTTTAACTTGTTTCGCTGAAAATCCCTATTTAAAATATTAATAAAAAAATGAATCATGGTGACTAAAAATGACGAAAAAATTATTACTCCTTTCAACCGGTGGGACTATTGCCTCGGTTGTCTCTGATGAAGGGCTAGCTCCAGGCGAATCTGGTGAAGAATTAATCAAAATGCTTGGTCGGCTGGAATATGACATTACTGTTCGTGATATTCTCGAATTAGATTCATCTAATATCCAGCCAGAAGAATGGAAAATTATTGCCGAAGCGATCTATGACCATCGTAATGAATATGATGGGATCGTCGTTTCACATGGGACAGATACGATGGCTTATACTGCTTCAATGCTGACTTTCATGCTTCAACATATAAATATTCCGGTTGTGCTAACTGGAAGCCAAGTTCCTATGAATGTGATTCTTAGTGATGCCCCTGATAACTTACGACTTGCCTTTGCAGCCGCTGCTAACTGCGAGCCAGGAGTCTATATTGCTTTTAATCGTAAAGTAATGCGTGGTTGTCGGAGTGTTAAAGTTCGAACAACCGCCTTCGATGCCTTCGAAAGTGTGAATGTCCCACCAGTAGGAGAAGTTACTTCAGACGGCTTTTCCATTAGGGATCACCAGCATCCCCAACCTGGTAAAAGTCAATTAAATACTAAGATCGATACTCATGTTTCACTGGTAAAGCTCTTCCCCGGATTTGATCCTGCGTTGCTTCATGCAATGGCTAAAAATGGCTGTCATGGAATTGTGATTGAAGCGTATGGTCTTGGAGGAATGACCTCGATTCGGCGAAATATGGTCGCTGCAGTTGGTGAATTAATCCAAAACGGTATTCCAATTATTACTTCCAGTCAGTGTCTTTATGAACGAAGCGACCTAACAAAATACGAGGTCGGACGACTTGCACTACTAGAAGGAGCAATCAGCGCCCGCGATATGACTTCCGAAAGTGCCATCACTAAATTAATGTGGGGTCTTGGTCAAGGGATGGATGTTAAAGAAATTGCAGACTTCTTCAATACTGATGTTGCTGGTGAAGTAACTTTAGATTAAACGAATAAGAGACAGGATGAAAATTTTGTTTTCACCTGCCTCTTATTTTTTGCGTCAATTAAAACCAGCTACGGATCCAGTTAACAAACTGGGTCCACCAAGACTGAGCTTGTTGCTTAACTGCCTGCCCGTCTTGAGAATTCAAGAATTTTTTCGCCTTATTCATCATATCTCCTGATGAATTCTTTACATTATTAATCGTATCAGTTACGTGCGAGCTATAGTCTTTACTTGAACTAATTGGAGCATTATTAAACTGAACAAGCGCATTGATAATTGGTTGTTCATGATTCTTTGTTTCATTGTAAATGTTTCGCTCTTCAAGTTTCTGATTAAAGATTACTTGAATTTGATTTTGCGTTGGGGTAGTTCCTTGTTTCTTTTGTTGGTTAATTTCTTTAGTGGTATCACCAACCGCAGCCATCAACTTACCCGGATATTTACTATCATCCTTATTAGCTTCAATTGCCCCATTTGTTGCGGTCAACATTTGGTTAGCAGATTGTGTATTTTGCTCATTTAAACTAACTCCATCTGCCGCAATTGCTTTATAGACTCCGGTTAAAGCTGACTCTCCAGAAACAGCTCGGTTAGCGCTAACGGTAATAGTAACATCCGTAACCCCCGCCATTTGCGCAACCATAGCGTACTGTTGGGCAGTAACTTTCGTAATATTATCCTCACCATTAAACTTTTTTACATTAACTTTAATCCCCGAACCTGGATCGGTGGGGACAATTGCTACCGAACTAACCATGGCAGCATTAGTTGTCGAACCATTCGGATTAATATACTTCTGATAATCACTGGCAGTAGCGGTTAACGTTGTAAAGTTATCATCGACTGCTAGTACATTATTTAATTCATTCTTCTCGGCAGCCCCTGCTCCATATACAACATATGATTTATTTAACGTATGAGTCTGGGTAGTTGAACTGCTACTCGTACTTTCACTAGTTGTTTCAGCCGCCAAAACCGTGGCCTGGCTAACTGGCACTGCTAATAAAGATAGTGCAAGAGTCGAAGTAATAATGATTTTGGTTAACTTATTTGAGCGCACTTTTTTACTCCTTTTAAGGCAAATTAAATTTATGTTAATGATAAGAAAAAATCCGCCAAAATACTAGCGGATTTTATTTTCTTTACCACAGTTTAATTATTACGCCAGTGGATTGGGCGGGAGCAGAAAGGCGCTTAGTCATAACTTGGCTTGGCCGTTAATTCTCTCCCTCGTCTTGCAGAGCTTCACCGAGTTGCTTCATTCCTGCCTTGATCTGGTCTTCCTGAGCATTGGAGTAGTTCAACCGGAAGGCACCAGGCTGTGGTTCACCTGCATAAAATGGGTCACCTGGTACAAAGGCCACGTTATGTTCCAGACATTGCTTAAAAAGCTCAACAGTATCTTCTACTCCGGGTACTTCAACCCATAGGAACATTCCGCCTTCTGGATCAGTATATTTAACACCTTGGGGGAAGTATTTCTCTAGCCCCTCTGTCATTAGTGCTTTGCGTTGCCCATACAGGTCACTAATTTGCTTGACATGTGCATCAAGGTCGTTATGCTTCAGAAATTCTACTACGGCATACTGGGCTAAGTTATCTGTATGCAAGTCTGCAGACTGTTTTAGTACCGTCAGCTTATTAACAACAGCTTCATCGGCTACCACCCATCCTAAACGGAAACCAGGAGCAAGCGTCTTGGAGAAAGTCCCCATATAGAAAACGTGTCCGGTTTTGTCAAACGACTTAACTGCTGGCACATGCTGCCCCTTAAAACGAATTTCACCATAAGGATTATCCTCTAACACATAAACATCATATTTAGCGGCTAGTTCGGCCAGCTTTTCCCGTCGCTTTAGTGCCATGGTTCGGCCAGTTGGATTTTGAAAGTTTGGCACGGTGTAAACCAGCTTAGCTTCCGGATGAGCCTTTAATGCTTCTTCTAGGGCATCCATCTTCATCCCCGCTTCATCCATTTCTACCCCCACAAAGTTGGCACCATATGATTTAAAGACATCAAGAGCACAAAGATAAGTTGGCTGTTCGACCAGTACGGTATCACCAGGATTAACAAAGGCCTTCCCGACTAAGTCAAGAGCTTGTTCTGAACCTGTCGTCATCAATACATTGTCTAGCTGTCCGGTCACGTTTTCTTTTTCTTTGACACGTTGGAGAACCAATTCACGGAGGGCTGTCACCCCTTTAGCGGCTCCATACTGCATTACTTCTTGACCACGTTCAGCAAACACCTGGTCAACAGCTTCTTTCATCGCTTTGACAGGGAAAAGCTCAGGCGCCGGCAATCCTCCAGCAAAAGAAATAATCTTTGGATCCGCCGCTGCTTTTAAGATTACACCGACTGCATCTGTTCCATCTGCTGGCACGCGTTTGGAAAAATTAAACTTGGTCATTGTCGTCACTCCTCGTAATAGATATCAGGCATTAACGTTATCAATCTATTCTGCCTGAGCTAGCTGGTTTGCTCGCTCTTCTTCTTTTTTCAATCGTTCTTTGATGTATGTTGCGGATGTTGCTAGTTTTGCTTCTTCTTCCGGCGTCAAGTCCAGATGCAGTTGCTCCACTACCCCGTCACGGCCAACGACAGCTGGATATGAAAGGTACGTGCCGTATTCTTCACGATAATTAGAAACTGGCATTTCAGTTCGCGCATCATTCAATAATGCGTTGGTTAACCGGACTGCTGCCGTGGCAACACCATAATTAGTGTATTTCTTCCCTTGATATACGAGGTAGCCTCCTTGACGAGCACGTTCTTCTAGCTCAGAAAGCTTTAATCCCCGTTCTTTTGCTAGTTCAGTGACCGGTTTCCCCAGGACGCGGACTGTCGACCATGCCGTAAATTGCGAATTGCCATGTTCCCCAAGATTAAAACCAACAACAGAGCGTGAATCAACTTTCAACGCTTCACCAACCCGGGCCCGCATCCGTGCAGAGTCGAGTAAGGTCCCCGTCCCCATCACGTGTTCTTTTGGTAATCCCGTTAATTTTTGGTACATTGAGGTAATCACATCACAAGGGTTAGTAACATCAACTAACTTACCGTGAAATCCATTGTCTACTAACATCTTTGCTACCAAGGGCACTTGGGTCCGCGTAAACTTAAATTCAGCAAAGCGATCATGATCTGGCGTATCAACCAACTTTGATTTCCCTAGGGCTGACACGACCACATCACAATCACGCAATTGGCTTTCATCATTAACAGTCAGGTTAGTATGGTAAGGCAAATTGGCCATTGCATCTCGTAAGTCCAAAGCATCCGCTTGCACCTTAGCTTCATTAGTATCAAATAATGCGAGGTCATCGACAAAGCCACCAGCAACTAAATAGTGCGCTACCGTTGCCCCAACGTGACCCATTCCGACTACTGCTACTTTTCTCGTCATAATAAAACTCCCTTTCTCTTTTATTGCACAACTATGTAAAATAATTAATTCTAGTCGGTCACGTCCACACTCACAGTGCCGAAGCCATTATCAAATTTGGCTTCCCACTTGCCGGCAGTTAAATGTGGTGGTAAGAGGAAAGTACCTGATGATACTAGCTGCCCTGCACGGAATGTCTTCCCTTGTTCTTCAAGCTTTCTGACTAGCCATTGCAATGACTTTAATGGGTTGCCAAGCACTTCACTTGACATCCCACTATCCACTTCTTTGCCATCGTGGTAAAGGGTGACGTTTACATTTGCTGCATCATCAACGGTCTTAAACACCTCATCGGTTGGTCGTTCTTGACCATATACTACATACCCACCAACAGCACAATCACTCATGACACTGAATTTATTTAGATCTGGGAACCAGTCAGCAAAACGACTATCAGGTACTTCCAGCGTGCCGCAGACAGTAGTCTTATGTAATAAATCTTCCATCGAATCACTGGCGTGCAAGTCAGTTTTAGCACGGAAGCCGAGTTCAACTTCCACTAACGGAGCCATCGTTTGTTCTTTGAGAGAGAGAACGGCAGGTGATGGTAAGAAGTGGGCATCAACTTGTTGTCCATAGAGCGGACTATCAGAATCAAACATGTCCTGGGTTTTCTTACTAGTTAAGGAAACTTTATACCCGCCAGTTGGGAGTCCCTTTAATTCAACGAAACGATCTTGAAGGGCATAAGCTGTATTATCATCGCTAACGACCTCTGCCCATTCATCCATTACCAGTGGTTTCTTGCTTTGATAAGCTTGGAAAAGTTCTTGAGCAAAAGCTTCTTGTTCTTCATTTAAGGTAACGTTTTTATTTGCAGTCATAATAATATCCTCCTTAGGACCTGACCGCTGTTACCAAATTAATTATCGGTCTAAGCCGGTCAGGTCATGTTCTAATTTTTCTTCAATGTTAATAATGTCTGAAATATCACTGTCTGTCATGACCACCACCACCTTTAAATATGTCTAATAAAAAACGCCCTCCTAGCTCTATTAAGAACTAAAAGGACGTCTATCAACGTGGTACCACCTTTATTTACAACACAAGGGTTGCCTCAATCAACTGCCCACAATGGCAATTAATCGGCAAGATAATGGCTGCTACCAGTATGTTCTACTATTATTTCGGCATACAACTCGCGAGGGATTTGTCGCAACTACCTCCTACCGGTTTCCACCAACCACCGGCTCTCTTAATTCAGCAGAATTGACGATTCTCGGTCAACGTTTTTTAATTTCTCTTAATTGATTATTAGTAGAATATCACGTGAAAATGAGAAAAACAAGAGTTAAATTAGAAAATCATTAAAAATAACATTGTCATGGATCATTATTCACAAAATATGCACAGTATCAACTAATTTGACTCTTCCCACAAGAATTTAATCAATTCACGGTTTACTTGACTGTTATTGTGAAGTTTACTGTGTTGGGCATTCTTTCCATGAATTTCAACTTCGCGGTATGATTTTGCACGATCACTGACTAAATACTTTAATGATTTAGCAGAATTTACCGGTACATCTTCGTCCGAATGGCTGCCATCCCCAACATCCCCATAAATATTTAACACGGCTGTATTTTTCGGAAAGGTCTGCCGTAACCCAAGTAATTCGCGGTAGGCAGAGTCCATTTTCTCTGGTTCGCCGGTCTTTGGATTTATCTTAGCATTTTGCGTCTCACTTTGCCCTACCAGTCCATTATAGTGTCCAGCAATCGCTACTAAGTGGGCTACTTGCGGAAGGCTTTTATCATTTACATTGTCATTAATATAATTGATAATTTCCAAGTTTCCCATTGAATGGCCCACAAGGTTAATTTGCTTATAATAGTGTTGTTTTTCTAAAGCTAATACCACATTTTTTACATATTCACCGCCACGATGATAACCTTGCGTGTAATCATCTTGATATGCACTTAATTTATTATCTTCAAGGTTAACTTCCACAATCGGATTAACGGCATTTGCTGGAATTGGGCGGTTAAAAGTTACCCTCCCTTTTTTGTCAACTGCATCAAAGAATTGTTTGAGCTGCTTAATGCTTAAATGGTATTTAAACATCCCGATCATCAAGGTCACCGGCTAATTTTAATCCATAACGATTTTTAAAATTAATACTTTGCCGTTCAACGTTTTCTGATAATGGGGTAATGTATCCAAATGACATATTATTCGCCTCCGATTTTCTTAATCACTTTAGCAGGAACGCCTGCAACAACAGTATTGGCAGGAACATCTTTACTAACAACTGCTCCCGCTGCAACAACAGCATTCTCTCCAACTGTAACGCCTGGTAAGATTGTCGCGTTTGCGCCAAGCCATGCATTTTCCTTAATAAGGACTGCCTTCAATTCAACCCCATGGCGCTTTTCTGGATCCAGTGAATGATTTACCGAAATAATTGTGACATTGGGTCCGACTAACACTTTATCTTCTAATTCAATTCCGCCAAGATCAGTAAACATCGCACCACTGTTGATAAATACTTGTTTCCCAATTTTCAGGTTAGCTCCGTAATCACTACGGATCGGTAAGCGAATTTCAACAGAGTCATCTATTTTTTGACCAGTTACATCATTAAGGACGTGGCGAATTTCTCTTTGTGATGCTGGTCGACTATTCAATTGTTGAAGTATGTCTTGATTTTTTAAAGCCGTTGCCGTGATTGTCGCAAGTTCTTCTTTTTGAATCTCTTTCATTTTCATCCCTCTTTTGCTCAAAATTATTGTTTATATCTTATCGAATTTTTATAATAATGTTAAATACTTATATTTAATGACATACTATAGTTAAAAAGCATATTGGAGTGATCAAAATGGAAGTTCGTGTACTGAGGTATTTTATCGAAGTAGTTCAAGAAAAGAACATTTCAAATGCCGCTAAAAGATTACATATTTCTCAACCGACACTATCACGACAATTAATGGATCTTGAAAAGGAACTTGGGATTACTTTACTTGAACGAGGACACCGGCAAATCAAACTTACCCAAGAAGGTTACTATTTATATGAACGGGCACAAGAGATTACTGGCCTCGTTAACAAAACTGAAACCGACCTACAATCGCAAAAGATCATTAGCGGAACATTAGATATCGGTGCTGGAGAAAGTACAGCTATTCATCCTGTAATGACAGTAATTGGTGATATTATCAAAAAGTATCCAGATGTTAAGATTAACTTAGTAAGTGGTGATAGCGATCAAATCTATCAGCGCTTAAATAACGGTACCTTGGATTTTGGAATCATAATGGGACCAGAAAAGCTCCTAGATTATCATTCAATTAGGTTGCCGCAAAAGAATATCTGGGGAATCTTAGTCCGAAAAGATCATCCGATTGCAGAAAAGGAAAAGATTACTCCGGAAGATCTAAAGGGTGTCCCTATTATTACGTCAGCTCAATCTAAAGAGCAGGATGTGTTTCGGGTGTGGGCTGGTTCATTGATTGATCAGTACAACTTTATTGGCCAGTATAATTTAATTTTTAATGCTCGTCTCTTAGCAGAAACCGGGGCCTGTCTTGCACTAACCTATAAAAATTTAATCAATATTACTGGGACCGACCTTGTCTTTCGTCCCTTAACTCCTACTGTTACTGATCAAAATAATCTGATTTGGAATAAAAATCGTCAGCTATCTAATGTTGCGCAGCTTTTCTTGAATCGCTTAAAGGAAGGGCAATGAATCTTGCCATTACAAAAAGCGCTGAATAACTGGATTTCTCCAGTCTCAGCGCTTCTCTTTATTTAAAATTAAGTGAGTCAATCCAGCCATCAATTTGACGTGGGTTATTTAAGATTGCTCCTTGGTTGACCTTAGTATCATAGCCATTTTCATCGATAGTACGTTCAACATAACTTTGTGAACGCTTATAGTTTGTCCCACTAGAAGTAGCAAATAGTGCTAAATTCTTCCCGTTTAAATCAAGATGATCAATCACCGTACTAATCATCCGCGGTGGAATTGCCCACCAAATTGGATGACCAATAACAATATTATCGTAGTTAGTAATATCTGGTAAATCATCCTTAATGTCAACACGACTATTATGCTCGTGTTGTTCAACCGTTGTCCGACTGCTTTCATCATGCCAATTAAGGTCAGCAGCGGTATATGGTTGTGCCGGATGAATTTCTACTATATCAGCATTTAACTTTTGCGCAACTTGTTCTGCAATCTTCTTCGTAGTGTTAGTTGCGGAATAGTATAAAACAAGGGTCTCTGCCATTCTTGAGGGCCTCCTTTATCTTAAAACGTGGTATAAATTTTAACGTAAAAAAGCAATGATGAAAAATGCTTATAATCAATCCTTATCTATGCTTTAAAAGTATTAATCAGTAGCATGAAGATCATATGCATTTAATAACATTTCACCAACCCCGGGTGCATCCGGATCGTGCATTCCCTTGCCTTTATCATGGGCCCGAATTTGGTCCATTTCTTCATCCGTTAATTCGAAGTCAAAAATATCAAGATTACTCTTAATTCGTGTTTTGTGAACAGATTTAGGAAAGACAACAATTCCTTCTCAACGTCTTTATAACTGGTTTTAATTTTAACACTATACATTTAACACTAAGTTTCAATTTAATGAGGACAAACCATTTATAATTATTCATTTTTTGCATTATTACCTACTTAATATAAGTATTTTCCATTTTATCTATCTCGGCTTATAGTAAAAGTAATTAAACACAACAGTTGAGAAAGGAAGATTTTCATGGCAAAGAAACAAACAGCTGGTCGCGACCAACTTGGTGATTTCGCCCCTAAATTTGCAGAATTAAATGATGATGTATTATTCGGACAGGTTTGGTCACGGGAAAAGGAATTAAGCCTTCGTGATCGGAGTCTTCTAACCGTTACCGCGTTGATTACAAAGGGTGCCTTTGAACAACTCCCTTACCACATGCAAACTGCTAAGAACAACGGTATTACAAAAGATGAAATTGCGGAAATTATTACTCAATTAGCGTTCTACGTTGGCTGGCCAAATGCTTGGTCCGCATTCAACGTTGCTAAAAAAGTATGGGACGATTAAAAAATTAATTTAAAACGTGTCTTTAATGGCGCGTTTTTTATTTTCGGCCTATTATAAAATTAATTAAGGATAGTGAGGTAATTAGGATGGAAGAAATTAAAGAAGCCTATTATGATGGGGAACGTCCTCTTTATGGTCTCCGAGATGCGCATTTAGTCAATACTACTTTTGGTAAGGGTGAATCACCATTAAAAGAAACTGCTAACTTAACTCTTGATGGCGTGCTCTTCACATGGAAGTATCCTCTTTGGTATTCCGATCACATTAAAGTAACCAATACAATTTTTGAAGAAATGTCACGTTCTGGAATTTGGTATACCAACGATATTGAAATTACTGACAGTACAATTCAAGCGCCTAAAGAATTTCGTCGCTGTGATGGGATTACCCTTAACCACGTCCACTTTACAGATGCTAGTGAAACAATGTGGAGTTGTAAAAATATTCAGATGAAAGATGTCTACGCTACTGGTGATTATTTCGGGATGAATAGTGAAAACATTTATGTCGACCATCTTGATCTTGTCGGAAATTATGTTTTTGATGGAGCTAAAAATGTTGAAGTTCATAACTCACGCTTAGTATCAAAGGACGCCTTTTGGAACTGTAAGAACGTCACAATTTATGATTCTAAGATCAGTGGTGAGTACCTTGCTTGGAATACCAAGAACATTACTTTTATTAATTGCACAATCGAAAGCGATCAGGGATTATGCTATGTCGATCACTTAACGATGAAGAATTGTCGTGCTTTGCGAACTGACCTCGCCTTTGAATTATGTACTAATATTGATGCCGAGCTAAAAGGTACTATTATGAGTATCAAGAACCCAATTAGTGGTAAAATCACCGTTGATCACGCTGATGAAATTATTATGGATGATCCCCAAATTGATTCAAGCAAAATTCAAATTATCCAAAGAAAGTAGAGGGTGAAAAAATTATGGAATATGATTTTGATACAATTCTCGATCGGCGTCACACCAATTCTGAAAAATGGGATGTTAAGCCGAATGAATTACCAATGACAACTGCTGATATGGACTTCAAAACTGCTCCTGAAATTATGGCCGCAATGAAAAAGAAGATTGATTCAGGTGCTTTTGGTTATGAATATCCGAATGAGGAATACTTTAATGCAGTTGCTTCCTGGTATAAAACCGAGCATAACGCGGAAGCTGATACCTCTTGGATGCGGTTCGCAACTGGTGTTATCCCTTCTATTACTGCCTGTGTTAATTATTTAAGTCATGAAGGCGATAATGTCCTGTTAATGGAGCCGGTTTACAATACGTTTTACAATTCTATCCTCAATAGCGGCCGTCATGCTTTTCCTACTCAGCTAAAATATGATCAATCTACATATACTTATTCTGTCGATTGGGATGACCTTGAAGAAAAAATGAGCAACCCGCTTACTACGCTGATGATTTTATGTAATCCCCACAATCCTACTGGTTATGTTTGGTCGCGCGATGAGTTAATTCGGATTATTAAGCTAGCTCAAAAGTACGGTATCATAGTTATTAGTGACGAAATTCATGGTGATCTAGTATTAACGGGCCCAGACTACACTCCTACTTTTTCCTTACCAGAAGATTGTCGCCAAAACGTGGTTACATTAGTATCAACCAGTAAGACATTTAACGTGGCGGCCCTTCATGCTGCGACGGGAATCGTTCCTAATCCTCTTTTGCGGGAACACTTTACGCGCGCAATCAATAAATATGAAGTAGCAGAACCAAACCTCTTAGCAATTCCTGGAACAATCGCTGCTTATACGCAAGGTGCAGACTGGCTTCATCAGCTCAAACAGTATTTACTGGGAAACCGGAAATATCTTGAAAAATTCATTCGCACTAACCTTCCTCAGCTCCATGTTGTTCCTGGAACAGCAACTTATCTTGTGTGGATTGATGTTAGTGCAGTAACTAATAACAGCACTGCTTTAGCACAAAAGATTCGCGAACAAACTGGGTTAATTATTAATCCAGGAACTTATTATCATGGCAATGGCAGTCAGTTTATTCGCATTAACATCGCCTATCCTCGTTCACAAGTCAAAGATGGTTTAGAAAGATTAGTGGCTGCTCTTAATCAGTAGACGCTGAGTCACCGAAGATCATTGCAAAATCCCCCACATGCAACTTTGACACATGCGGGGGATTTTATTAATGATCGTTTTCAACATTTAATACTTTTTTCGAGCCAGCATCAATCTTAACTTCTTTAACTGTCCGGCCTTTTTTACTTTAACTTCCCAAAAGGCAAAAAAGTTTCATATGAAACTTTTTTTGCGGCTCGTGTAACATTATTTTTCAGCGATTTCTATTCCTGTCTGTTCACTTGATTCAAGCGTGGACAGAATATGGAATGCGATAATCGACAAATTAAGTACTTCTTGCTTCAATTTTTATCGGTTAAGTGTTCTTGAATCCACTGCTGTCCTTATGAGCCATGAATATTGCTGTGTTGTACACGTAATAGTTCAATCGTATGGCGAATCTTAGTTATTGTTTCTTCGTTTTCTTTATTCATTACTTGGCCCCACTATCTATTATTAAGGCCATTATATCAAAACACTTTCGCCATCGATTTTGCTTCTGCTAATGCATTATTAAGAATCTTTTGCCGTTGATCACGGTGAACATCGGCACCCTCAATAAAATCCTTATTTTTTATGTTACCCGTCAACAAAAAAAGAAAAAGATTTTTTGTTATAAAATAGTAATTGTGATTTTTAACTGAAGGAAGTGGTGCAATGTCGATTGGGCAAATTTTTAACCAAGTCGTCATTATTTTCTTACTAATGCTTTTAGGAGCAGTTATTAGAAAGCTCGGATTTCTCCATCCACAATCAATTAATGATTTAACCAATATTACACTCTACTTTTTATCGCCAATCGTAATTATTAAGGCCTTTGAACAGCCGTTTTCGCGATCACGATTTTATCAATTATTACTATTGATTGCTGGTGTCTTTCTGACCTATTTTGTTTCAATTTTGATTGCAAAACTACTTTTTCATAAAGTAAAGGACCAAAATATTCGTCAAATTGCAACTTATGGAAGTATCTATTCTAATAATGGCTTTATGGGCGTTCCATTAGCACAAGGGCTTTTCGGAAGTGTGGGTGTCTTCTATGCCGTCGCTTCAATGATTGGTTTTAATGTCATGTCGTGGACTCAGGGAATTGGAATTTTTCAAAAACGGCAGCCTCATGATTGGGGAACACAGTTAAAGAAAATTATTTTAAATCCTAATATTATTGCTATTATTATTGGTCTTTTCCTATTCATTAGTTCTTTTCGGTTGCCAAAATTAATTTCTGGTTTTATTGATTACACCAGTCCAGCGTTTACTCCACTATCAATGATTGTCATCGGAAGTAATCTTGCAAACCTAAGTATTAAAAATATCAAATTACCAACTGCACTCTGGGGAAGTCTCTTCGTAAGGAATATTTTCTTCCCGATTCTAGGAACAATTATCTTATTATTATTGGGAATTACTGGTGTTCCACTCTTCACCACAGTAATTCTTAGTGCATGTCCAGTAGCAGGATTAGTCGTTCTTTTTACCTTACAATCAAATGGGGATGCACGGCCAGCAACCGTCTTAATGAGTATTTCAACCATTTTGAGTTTAGTAACTATTCCATTAGTCTATTGGTTTGCTAGTCTATGGTAATGATATATACGATTTTTGAATAAAGGATTAAATATAATAAGCATTTCAAATAATAGCCTCCTTAATCTATGATGGAATTAGATATTAAGGAGGCTTTATAAATGAATAAACCATATATTATCGTCCATATGATGACATCAGTTGATGGACGAATTGATTGTGAAATGACGGCCCAATTAGCCGGTGAACCCGAATACTATTCTACATTGGACAGTTTAGATGTTCCTACAAGGATTAGTGGACGTGTTACTGCAGAAACCGAATTGACACGTGGTGGTAAATTTAATCCGCAAAACAAAGAAATCCTTGGTAAAACTGACTTTGCTAAAAATGCAATTGCTGATAGTTATAATATCATTGTCGACACTAAGGGAACTTTACAATGGGGCAAGGAAAATGGTAATAACTTCTCTCACCTAATTATTACGAGTGAACAAGTTACGAAAGATTACCTTGATTACCTCAATCGTCAAAATATTTCATGGATCGCAACTGGGAAAGATCAAATTGATCTAGCCAAGGCAATGGAAATCCTTGCTGATGAATTCAATATTGACCGTTTAGCAATTGTTGGTGGCGGAAAAATCAATGGCGGTTTCCTGGAAGCGGGATTAGTTGATGAAATCAGTATTTTAATTGGGGCTGGTGCCGATGGGCGAACCGGTCAACCAAGCCTTTTTGATGGCCGTCCAGAAAGCAGTCGTCCAATCGCTCTGCAATTAAAAGATGTTACAAGTTTTGATGATGGAGCGGTCTGGTTACGGTATTTGGTTAAGTAACTGAAATTTGAACGCATAGGGTCCTGGTAATTTACTGTGATTCTATGCGTTTGTGCTTTAAAAACAAGAAAACGCAAGAACTCTCGCATATACTTTGAATATTTAAACTAAAGTAACGAAGAGTCTTGCGTAATGAAATTTATAAAGTTGAAGTGCAAGATAAAAAGGTATGATTCCAATATCCAACTGGGATCATACCTTTTATTCTCTAGATTATTGCTTTTTAAGTTTCTTTAGATAGAAAAATAAGATAAACAATCCTATTACTATACATGCGACTGCTCCCGGCCATAAATCTGCCCGAATAATTAAAATAAACACGGCATATGAGATTAGTGCTATTCCTGCTAAGAAAAAATATTGTTTCTTTAAACAATCAATCAGCCATAAGATTGCACAAAGTAAAGAAGATGTAGAAGCAACAATATTCTTATTGTATGCATAGTATACACAAATAATGAAAAATATTAATATTGCAATTATATTCCACTTATTCTTTTTCAAAAAATCAATCAAAATCATTAAAACTCCCCATGATAGTCAAAACAACTTTTTACTCCGACTCTAACTATTCTAGAAGCCAGTTTAGCCTCTAAAATAAAATATAAAGAAAACTATTCCAATTAAGATCAAAATTACAGAAACTATCCATGTGCTTGGATGAACTATAAAAAGTAATAATCCATATATTATGAACAATAGTGCTTGCAGATATAAAAATTTCTTCCCTAGATTACTAATTAATAGTGAAAGTCCACAAAAGATTGACATAGATATCATGCCAAAATTGTAATCAAATATTAAATACCCCGAAATGTCAATTTAAATTAGAAAAAAGTTGAAAGCTGTTCTTCTGTGACATAACTCATGAATACTTCTAGTGGTGTACGATAATTAAGCGACTTTCGTGGGATATTGTTGCGACGGTGCATTAGCTGAGTGACTAGTTCGTTTGGTAAATGGCGAAAATCTAGCTTTTTGCTAAGACCGTCACGACGCAAGATGCCGTTATTATTTTCGTTTAACCCTCGTTGATTGGGAGCACCGACTTCCGCAAAATAGGTATGAAGATCATACTTATTGGCTATCTCTCGCCATCCAGCAAATTCTTTCCCATTATCAAAAGTAATTGATTTAACAAAGTGACGTGGCAGTTTAGCGAGCCATTGGTCAAGCTGGCAATTCACTGCTTCGTCTGTTTTATGATGAATATTAAGGACAATCATTACTTTGGATTGTCGCTCTACTAGCGTCATTACCGCTCCGCGGTGAGCTTTACCTTGAACTGTATCAGCTTCAAAGTGTCCAAATTCATGTTGGTAATGCGGGAAATCACGATATCGTTGATAGATACTGCGTCCTAATTGGCCAGCTTTACCACGACGTTCCACATAGCCATTGGGATGGCGTTTTCCTTTCATCGGTAGCTGTTTAACGGAAAAGCCATACTGATTGCGGACAAACATGCGATAAAGGGTGCGCATACTGCAGCTAATCGGGTGCTCATCACGACCAATAATAGTATCAGGAGTCCAACCAGCCTTGATTTGCGCATGGATATAGTTAACCTCGATAGTTGGCAGTTGGGTCTGCTTCCGACCACAACGACGTTTATGACGCTGATAAGTCTGAAGATATTGGTCGATGGTTTTACCGTTATTGAGGAAACGATAAACACGATAGATGGTTTCTTGACTACGTTGAAGTAATTTAGCGGCCCGATAAGCTTTAGTGCCTTGATACCAAAAATCAGCTATGAGAGTTAATTCGCGTGTGGTAAGATGTTTATAGGTCATTGTGATTGCCTTTCTTTTGATTAGGGATACTCAAAAGTCTATCACAAATGGCTTTTTATTTTTTCTAACTTAATTTTACAAACGGCGATATTAAAAAAAATACATTCAGTTATAAAGTTGGTACAAGGATTATAAATGTAAACTTCAGTAATATCCTTTATATCTCTACTACAAAATTCCCTCATAAATTAAAGATTGTTACATCTAATGGTCAAGGGGAATTCTCAGGTGATATTAAAACAATTGAACAAAATTATCCTCTATTTTTCAAGGCTTCTCAGTCTAGCTTAATTAACTTACAAAATGTTGAAACAATTAATACTAAAAAACGGCTTATTAAGTTTTCCAACAATGATTATCTTAAGTATTCTAGAAGCAGATCTAAAGAATTAAATAATCTATATAAATCAAGTCAATAAGACTGATTGTAGATTAGCAACTCTGCAAAAATTTACAAAAACTACTACTGATGGAACTACTGCACTTGATGTTTTAACAGAAGAGAAACTAATCAAAAATCTCATGGCATTATCTTCAAAAACAATTATCTTTATTGCCCATCGTCTTTCAATAGCTCGAATTACAAATAATATTACAGTTATTGATAATGGCAAAATTGTTGAACAGGGTTCTCATGAAGAACTTCTCAAAAATAAATCGTTATATTTTAAACTTATGCAAACACAATAAATAGAGGCTGTTTTTATTCAATTTTGCATAACGATTAAGTATTCTTAGCTTATACAATAGCCATATAATCTTTCAATATTGATTATATAATTTTCTGTCTATACTTTTTATATGGTTAACTTGTTTAATTATTAACCATATTCTTATTACCTCTTTTCCCTTATTGACTTTGGCTTGAACGCCTACATCTTAAGGCAAAAGAGGCCTTTTTCTAAATCGTTACGAGTGAACAAATTACGAAAGATTGCCTTGATTACCTCAACAGCCAAAATATTTCATGGATCGCATCTGGGAAAGATCAAATTGATCTAGCCAAGGCAATGGAAATCCTTACTGATGAATTCAATATTAATCGTCTAGCAATTGTTGGCGGCGGAAAAATCAACGGTGGTTTTCTTGAAGCTGGATTAGTTGATGAAATCAGCATTTTAATTGGTGCTGGTGCCGATGGGCGAACTGGTCAGCCAAGTCTTTTTGATGGCCGTCCAGAAAGCAGTCGTCCAATCGCTCTGCAATTAAAAGATGTTGCAAGTTTTGATGATGGAGCGGTCTGGTTACGGTATTTGGTTAAGTAACTAAAATTTGAACGCATAGGGTCGTGGTAAATTACTGTGATTCTATGCGTTTATGCTTTAATTTCTTCGCAAGTTGCAAAACAAAACGCCACAGAATTTTTCTGCGACGTTTTTGTCTTTATATCTCATATCGATTGCGAATAAATTCTACCAGCGCTTCAATATCACGTATTGACAATTCTCCAACAAGCCTAAAAGACACATGTTCTTTTGAAAGCTTAATAATATCTCCCACATCAATATATGACTGCTTATCAAGTCCTTCTATTTTCCAATCCATAAGAGGAAAATAATTTTTCTTAATTCTCTCAGACTTATTTTTGTATTTGCTTGTTATTCTATAGTAAAAGACATTTTTATTTTTATCTTCTACGATCAAAACTGGACGCCTTTTCCCATCTAAACCCCAAGATACATAAGCAGTATAAATTTGATTAGTCCTCATTAAAAAATTCCTCAAGTTCCTCTTTTGTCTTAATTTCTCGAACTGGAATTTTCTTGGATACTTCTCTTAACTCCAACTCCGCCCTTTGTCTTGATGTCAAAGAAAAACTAAGAGGTATTTTCCCTGTGGCAACTATTTGTTTATACATTCCATTTATTACAGCTGTTGGGGTTAAACCAATTTCTTTTATAATATTCTCCGCTGACTGTTTTAATTCTGGATCAATGTTTACTTGAACTTTCGAACTCATTATAATCACCTCATGATCATATAATAACATATTGTGATTATAAATAATAATGGTTATTATGACATTTCCTACTAAGTAACAAGAGCTTCGATTAAAATTTCTTCCATAAAAATATTAAGTTCGATCCCTAGTATTAATTGCAACAAGTTTTACAGAAAAAATATTGGCTCATCTAATTGCTTAATTTGCTTTATAATTAATGTAAGCGTTTCATGACAAGTGATTTAATTAAGGAGCGAAATTATGACATTAGGAACTTACCAACAAGTTAAAGATGCCCTAAAGAATTTCGGCATAACTGATTATACTGTGATTGATCACCCTGCTGCTCACACCACTGAAGAAGCTGATGCATATATCGCTGGTCACCAAGGTGTTCGAACTAAAACCATGTTTCTGAAAGGGAAGAAAAAGAATTTCTACATGGTGATTATGGATGACAAAAAACCGATGGACTTTCATGAATTTATGGCCCTAACTGGAGCTAAAAGAGTTTCAATGGCCCGACCAGAGTATCTACAAGAACAGCTTGGCTTAGCACCAGGAATTGTTTCACCATTTGGCCTGCTGAATAATGAAGCTCATAATGTAAAGGTATATTTTGACAAGGACATTGTCGACGAACCAATTCAGACTTTCCATCCCAATGAAAATACTCATACAATTTTTATTAAGACAGATGACCTGTTCAAATTTCTTAAGCAGATTGATTTTGAACCAGAAATTATTGATCTATAGAAAAATAGGAGGAATAACCATGAGTTTTACAATGAATCTTTACTACACTGGTGAGGGTGATAATGCTAAAAAGTTTGCCCAGGAAATGGAAGAGCGGGGAATTGCGGATCAAATTCGTCAACAACCTGGTAATCTAAAATACGAATACTTTCAACCACTTGATGATCCCCATACGATTCTTTTAATTGACACCTGGGAAAGTCAAGAAGCATTAGACGCTGATCATGATTCACCGATGATGGCGGAATTAGCTAAATTGCGTGAAAAATATAATTTACACATGCATGCAGAACGCTTTATCCCAGAAAAATTACCGGATAAGGATAATAAATTCTTGCGAAAATAAGCAGCTATAACATCAAAAAAATTCTCTAAGTCCTTTAGTTTGATGAAGACTTAGAGAATTTTTATTTAGCGATTTAGTGTTCCATATAATTATGGAGAATATCATCCGACGTTGCCTTTAATTTTAGATAATCGATATTATTAGAGAATAGCATAATCATTCGTTTTGTCTTGTAATCAGCGACAAAGCAACTGTTATATCCAGGAATACTCCCATTTGCGCGAATAACGTCCCCATCAAAGTAGACTCCACCAAAATAGGCAACTTCTTGATGCTGCGCCTGTTGGTAGTATTCATTGATCATTTTGGGATCTTTCAGCACCTCATTATATACAAACTTCCAGTAATCATTTGGCGATATAAAAAGGTTCCCTGCTCCAAAGTCTGAGGAGGTCGTTACAGTTACCCGGTGCCAATCAACTGTTGGATCCATAGGTTGTGGAATTTCCTTTTTTGAAACTTCAGAAAAGTCTTTAATTTGGTGAAGATGGAGCGGTTTAGCAAAGTTTTTTCGAATATAGGTATTATAGCTTTGATGCGTTTGCTTACTAATAATGGCTGCCAAGATTTCATAATCAACATCTTGATAATCCCATGTATGCGTATGATCATACTTGAGATGTTTAAGCATATAAGCAATTTGGGCTTTTTGGCCTCTAAGTGGTTCAAATGGACGATCATTATTAATCAAGCCACTGGTATGGTTCATTAATTCCCGAATTGTAATCTCTTTACTACCGTCAATCTGCGGGTAATACTTACTTAGCGAAGTGTCCCAATCTAATTGCTTTTTTTGCCTTAATTGGTAGACAGCGGTTCCCGTTACAATCTTTTGAAGCGATGCCGTGGGAAATAGTCGATCCGCCTTTACGATTTGATCCTTATTCGTGGTTTCATTATTCTCAATGGTAACTGGCTTCCCATCTTTGCCATTAACTAGCATCACCCCATTAATATGATGGTTCTTCATATAATCTTGAAGTTGATGTTGCGTTTGCTTGTCAACTACTTCTGCCTTTATCTTTGATGGCGTGGTCAATAAGAAGATGGCAAAGGAACAGAGCGTCAAAAAAATATATAAGTTAACTTTTTTCATAATTATAAGTATCCCTTCCAGGCATCCGTTTTCAAAAAATATCTACCTGTATTATACAAATTTTATGCCTCATCTTACAAAGCAGAACAAAAATCTGATTTTTCTTGCTAGAACACTTTAAATTCATTCGATTTATGTTAAAATTCTAACGTCAATAAATAAAAACCGCAAAAACAGTTCGTAAATGACGAACATTATCAAGGGAGAGCTAGAATGAATAACGACGTCGAAAAAGTTTTATATACTCAAGATCAAGTCAACCAACGCTTAGATGAACTTGCCAATACCCTTACTGAAAAATACCAAGATGAATTTCCAGTTTTAGTTTCCGTAATGACAGGAGCAATGATTTTCACTAGTGAAATGATGAAGCGCCTTAATTTCAAGCTAAACGTTGATTATGTCGATGTCTCTAGTTATGAAGAAAGTTCAGAATCCACTGGAAAAGTTAAATTAATTCAAGATCTTTCCCACGATATTAAGGATCGACCAGTTATTATTATGGAAGACATTATTGATACTGGCCATACATTAAAGTATCTCGCTGATCTTTTCGCTGATCGTGGCGCGAAGAGTATTGAAATCTGTTCCTTACTCGATAAGCCAGACCGTCGTGAAGTTGATGTTGAAGCCGATTACGTTGGCTTTAAAGTACCAAATGAATTTATTGTCGGATACGGCTTAGACTTTAATGGACTTTACCGTAATCTTCCATTCGTGGGCGTCCTAAAACGTTCCGTATATGAATAATAGTTAAAGGCTGAGAGAAAATGTTATTTCTTTCAGCTTTCTTTTTGGCTTTAAACACTTAAACGCGATATAGTACAGTTAGGCTAATAAAATTGATAATAATTGATTTTTGGTAAAGGAGGGGTAATCGTTGCTTAGGCTGGATTGGTGTTTACGGATGCTCATGGCTGCCTTGTGCGGTGGAATCATTGGGTTTGAGCGAAAAAGCAAGGCTAAAATGGCGGGAATTCGGACCCATGCCTTAATTGCGGTAGGGGCAGCAATGGTCATGATTATTTCTAAGTATGGCTTTTTTGATTTACTGAAAGTTACCCATAGTAATTGGAACGTCGACCCATCACGGATTGCCGCTCAAGTTGTTAGCGGGATTGGTTTTTTAGGCGCTGGGACAATCATTAATCGTCATGATCAAATAATTGATGGCTTAACCACGGCAGCTGGAATTTGGGTTACCGGCGCAATCGGTCTTGCCTATGGTAGTGGTTTATACAGTATTGGGATTATCGGCACCTGTTGCGTTCTTTTAGCAGAAGTTATCGGAAAATATCTAGATCAGTTTGCACTCAGACAAGGTAAAGGATTTTCCTGCTTTATTCAATTAGAAGGAAATACTGATGATTTGCATGCACTTATCACTCAGTTAAACAAAAAATATTTTGAAGTTCCGCTCAAATATTCGATCTATGATTATGGAGACGGAAAAATCTCCTGTCAACTTTATGGTGAATTAAGATCTGGCTTCAAAGCAGAAAACGTCTTTACCGATCTCACTGCGCTAGGCAACATTAAAAAAGTTGAGCTAGAATAAAAACATAGGAAGTGACAAGATGGCTTATAATTTCAGAAAAGAGCAGAAAGAATTATATGTCCCTGGAAAGAATCCTAGCTTAATCAATGTACCAGCGATGAAGTATCTTACTGTGCGAGGACATGGGGATCCTAATCAGGAAAATAGTGAGTATAAAAAAGCAATTGAAAAGCTCTACGCTGTTGCTTATACCATTAAAATGAGCAAAAAAGGCACCTACCAAATTCCAGATTATTTTGATTTTGTTGTTCCCCCACTAGAAGGACTATGGTGGCAAGATGGTATCACTGGAATTGACTACGCTCACAAAGAAATGTTCAATTTCATTGCAATGATTCGCCTTCCCGACTTTGTTACTCAAGACGTTTTTGACTGGGCAATTCAAGAGGCTAGCGAAAAAAAGCAACTTGATTTACATAACGTAGAATTCCTGTCAATGCAAGAAGGCCTCTGTGTGCAAGCACTTCATATCGGGTCATATGATGATGAACCAGCAACGATCGACAAAATACATAAGTTTATTGAGGAACATGGTTTACAAGTAGATATTAACGATGATCGCCACCATCATGAAATTTATTTATCAGATCCCCGGCGGACGAAGGTTGAAAATCTAAAAACGGTATTGCGTATTCCGGTAAAAAACAATTAAAAACACTATTAATAGGTGAACAAAAAAAGCATCAGAAGTTATAACTACGACTTCTGGTGCCTTTTATGCTACAAATTAATTATTTCATTCAGCTTGTACTTAATTTTCATGTTTTCCCCAGCCGAATTTTTCAAATCGTTCTTTCATCTCTTTAGGGGTAAACAACCTATTGCTATCAAATGATGATTCAATCATTTCACAATCATGTTTAATATCTTGTTGTAATTGTTGGGAATTCTCTTTCATCTAAAACACCTCAATATCTTTTCTACTTAGCATCCCCGTTACATCTTCACTTCAATTCTTCGTATAGTGGGGTAAGGTGCCTAATAGCTGAATCGATATATTCTTCCATATCATCAACTTGGTCTTTTCCCCGAAATGCAAACTTTCCAAGTAAGAAACTTGTTTGTCGGGCCTCAGTATTAAACTGTTGCTGAACATCATGATTATTAAGATATTTAGACAGTGACAGATGATCAGAAAATTCCATCTCATCCTTATCCCAAAGATACCAGTGAGTGGCGTCAATATTATCAGCCCATTCTGGTACTTTATCCAGTAATTTGTTGTATTCATCTGGCGTACTTTGTCGTTGTTCACTCTTATAATGTTGAAACATGAGGTAGACCTGTAACTGTTTTTTAGCAAGCATCACCCCAATACAGGGATTATATTCTGCTAATAATGCTAAACGATAAGAGGCCCAGTAATGATCACGCAGGTTCCAGCCATTCGTCCAACTCTCAACGTGAACCTTCGCAAATTTACCCGTTGGTAGTTGACTAGCGACAGTTTGATTTACCTTCTTCCACACTTGCCAAACTGCTTTAAACTTCTCTTTTAGGTCTGCAACTTCTTCTGGTGAATGAGTTTCTTTAATCTTCTTAAAGGAAAATTCTGGCTGGTCAAAGATTGCAAACATATTTTCAGTTAATGCTGTCATTTTAGCTCGCCCCTTTTTATTCAAGAATATTATAACTAAAAAAAACTAAACTACGAATCATAATTTAGCTTCATTAAAACAAATTCAGCATCACCATATAAAAGCCAGTTCCGACTAAGATTGATAGTGGCATATTTCTTTTCCAAAGGTGAATAAATAATGTTACTAAGCCGGCAACGATTTCTAATAATGCCTTACTAGGCTCAGCAAAAGAAATATTCCGATAACAATAGATTACTAATACTCCCATGATTGCTGCTGGGAGGAATTTCCCTAGTTCTTCCAGGTAAGGTGATAATTCTTTTGACTGGTCAAAAATCAGAAATGGGATAAAGCGGGTTGCCATCGTGACGACTGCGGCGATTAAAATTGAAATAATTTGTTCAGTTAATGTCATTTTTTCTCCTCGTAATTAAGTAATTTAATGAAAATAGCGCGACAAGCGTTACTAATGTCACTAATAGGAAAGCATTCTTGTTGCAAAATAGTAAACAAATAATTGCAAATACTAAACCAATCAGAGCATCACGCTGAGTTCGGGCATTTTTCAACTGTTCTGTAAACAAAACAATGAAAAGCGCCGTCATTACAAAATCTAAACCTGCTAAGTTTAAGTTAATCATTCCCCCAAGGAGACCACCTAAACCTGCACCAGCTACCCAACTAAAATAGTTGAACGCGGTTATGTAAAAATAAACATATGAGCGATCGAGGCCAGCTGGTGCTTTTAACGTTGCATTTAAGGAAAAAGACTCATCACACATTCCGAAAATAAGAATCGGCTTTAACTTTCCCGTATTGGAATATTTTTTTAACATCGTAATGCCATAAAAAATATGTCGTGAATTAACAAGGGCAGTTAAAATAAGAACAGTCAATGGCTGAAAACTCTGGACTAAAAGATTACCAATTACAAATTCGACTGATCCAGCAAAAATGGTCGCAGCCATTAATAACGGATATAAAAAATTAAAGCCCAGTTTATGCATATATATCCCATAGCTGGCGCCTAAAAATAAAAAGCCAAGCATTACCGGACTAGTTTTTTGAAAAGCGTAACGTACTTCCTTTCTCATGGTCGAATTCTCCCTCCTTAAAATAACTTGAATTTATTTTAAACAGGAGTATTTTATCCATACAAGGAATTAATTGTATGGATTACAATATTGGAGTGATTAACTATGCCCATTAATGATTTCTCCCACTATCAGCTTACCTGGTACCCCGACAAAAATAAGCTGACGCGACCAATTTATAAGAGCTTGCTTGACCAACTAAAATCAGCGATTGAGCGTGGAATTCTTACATCCGGAACGAAACTGCCTCCGCAACGCGAACTCGCCGATTATCTCGACATTAATTTCACCACCGTTACTCGTACTTACAAATTAAGTGCGCAACTTGGTTTAACTTATGGAATTCATGGTAAAGGAACCTTCGTTAACTCAAATGGTATCGATCCGTTAACTGCCAATTCTCCTTTGACCCGTACCATCGACCTTGGCTTTGTTGCTTCCTTTGAGCAGACAAACCACCTCCTTGACAATATTCTTAGCAACACCGTTAAGCAAGGCGCCTCGCAACTTCTAACCTATGATTCACCAACCGGGCGTCCGATTGATAATGAGGCTTTTGGGCATTATCTTGACTGGCTTGGTGTGAGATTAACTCCTACTCAACATATCCTTATTACAGCGGGAGGAGAAAACTCACTTACACTACTGTTAATGACCTTATTTTCAAGTGGCGATAAGATTGCTGTCGACGAATTTACCTATGCCAACCTGATTGCAACCGCGCAACTAAACAATCTCCATTTAGTAGCAATAAAAAATGATCAAGGCGGGATGAATATTGAAGCATTAAAACACGCTTGTCAAAACAATAATCTAGCTGGCCTTTATATCATGCCGGAATATAGTAACCCGACTGGCGCTGTTCTCTCGGTAGCTCGCCGGAAAGAAATCGCAACGCTTGTGCAAGAATATGGGCTAAAAATAATTGAAGATGACTACTTAAGTTTTCTTAGTAAACTCAATCCAGAACGGCCACCCAAAATAATGGAATTACTACCAGACCAGACTTGTTACGTTTGCAGCATGTCAAAAGTTCTTGCATCAGGACTCCGTGTTGGTTATCTAGTTTTTCCAGCACAGCTAGCCCAGCAAGTTAAAAATGGCTTCTTTAATACAACAGTCAAAACGTCAACACTCAATACAGCAATTGCATCCATGGCAATAAAAGAGCATGTCGTCCAACAAATCATTCAAAATAAAGTCACCCTTGCCAAACAAGCTAATATCCTTTTTGAACAATATTTCCCGACTGCTCCTACAAACCAATTAACCGATTATGCCTTTTTTCGTCGATTACCGCTTAAAAATATTCAAAATACAGCCAAAATCGAACAAGCCCTTGCTGATATAAATATCCGTTGTTTTGGCTCTGATCGTTTTCAAATTAACGCTTCTTCAAATGACCATTTTCTCCGTGTTTCATTGTCCGCAAATAAGTCACTTGATGAGTTAGAAACAGGACTTAAAAAATTACGTGGTTTTTTGCAAAAATCTAATTTAATTTAAAAAGTGATGTTAAGAATTTTTCCTAGCATCACTTCTACTTTCTGTTTAACTTATTTTTTTAACTGCCTCGTGAACCATCTTCACTACATAACTCTCTTCCCCGCCATCCAAGTTTCATTCACGTGAATATTTTTAAGTTCACTATGAGCAACTGTAAAGATATCATCATTTAAGATAACAAAGTCCGCTGCCTTTCCTACTTCAAGCGTTCCATTATCATCAAAGCCGCCAATCTTAGCACCATCCCGAGTATAACCAAGAATAGCTTGTGGAACTGTAATTGCTTCTTCTGCGTTAACAATATCGTCATTAGCTGCCTTTCTCGTTACAGCCGCATAAATACTATAAAACGGGCTATCAGGTTCTGCCCATGGCGTACATGGGGCATCCGAACTCAAACCTAACATTGCTTGAGAATTTAACATTGTTTTGACGCGGTAAGCTAATTTAAACTGTGCTGGAGAAAGGTAATGCCGATAGGATTCATCTTCTGCAAAGAAAAAGATTGGTTGCGTGACTAACGCATAGTTCATTTTACTATTGGCAATCTTTGCAAACATTTGATCAGTCATTAAGGAGGCATGCTCAATTCTTACTGATGGCATCGTTGTTAGCCATGGCTCCATCTCTTTTGTTACATCAATTACTGTTTGAATTGCTTTATCGCCCATCGCATGCACAGCTAGTTGAAGCTTATTATCACGAGCCATCTTTACTGCTCGCTTAAGCTTTTCCACTGAAGTCAAACTAACTCCCATTTTTCCCGATGGATAAGGATCAGTATTATAGGCCGTTTCACCAGAAATACTCCCATCCATAAAGACTTTAATTCCAGCAACGCGGAGTTTTTCATCCCCGCTTGGTTGCAGTCCAACCTGCGGATCAATTTCATCAAAAACATAGTAGATCGAAGCCTTAGGACCAAACCCTTGTTTAACTGCATCTTGGTATAGTTTTAAAGAAGTATATGGCTTCATCCGGCCCATCATTTCACCAATTGCCACAATTCCTTCTTTAAGATAGTGTTCGGAACTATTAACCATATTAGCTACGTCATTTTCATAACTTTGTGCCGATTTAGCCCGAATAAGAAGTTGCGAGGCAGCTACTTCGCGCATAAAACCAGTTGGTCGTCCATCAGCAAATCGTTCAATTTTCCCACCAACCGGGTCAGGCGTATTTTCATCAATTCCTGCAAGTTCCAAGGCTTTAGAATTGCCGACAGAAGAATGACAGTCAGAGCGATAAATAAAGATTGGTTGCGTTGTTGACACAGCATCTAAATCATCACGGTTAGGACTCCGATGTTCTGCTAATTTTGTCTCATCAAAACCCCAACCTTCAATCCACCCATCTTCGCCTTGACCATATGCAGGAGAGTTACGAAGTGCTTCTTGCATTTCCTTGATACTATTAACATTTGGCGGGGTACAAGCAACACCATGGAGGGCATCAGCGATATATTTAGGATGGGTATGACAGTCAATTAATCCTGGCAAAACTGTTTGTCCTTGCAGATCAATCACTTCGCCTTCATTAGGTAAATTATCACCAATTCGTTTAACCGTTCCATCTTCAACTACCATGCTATTAACAAAATGATCCTCAGTATCACCAACAAAGATTTTACCGTTAATAAATGTCTGGGTCATAATCCTAACTCCTTCATATTTATAGTTATTATCCTACTGCTATCTTCGCCAAAATGAAACCGTTTTAAAATAACCTAAGTTCAAAAAAATGGCAGGTCTGTTTGAATGCTGATTACATTCAAACAGACCTACCATTTTTATTTAATTTTACATTTTTCCACCGTAAACAGGGTAGATATCAAAATCGCCATAGTCTAATGGCTTTACTCGCCGCAATAGGTCCATATCAGCTTCAGAAATTTCAAAATCAATTTCAGTGTTTTCCTTCATGTGTTCTGGATTAGTAGTCTTTGGTAAGACGATCATTCCTATTTGCCAATCATACCGAATGCACAATTGTGGGACTGAAACGTTGTACTTTTTAGCCATCTTTTCAATTACGGGGTTGTCTAAAGCAGCGCCGTGAGCAACTGGTGAATATGCTTCAACCGCAATGTCATGTTCATGAGTAAATGATAAAAGATTGAATGGAGTATGACCAATATGAGCTAAAACTTGATCAACAGCGGGAACGGTATCGCTATTCTTAATAATATTTTCAAGATCGGCTTTTTTGAAATTAGAAACGCCAATTGTTCGAATCTTACCTTCGTTAACGGCATCTTCCATGGCTCGCCAAGCAGCGAGATTTCCTTCAAGGTAACGATTATCAGATTGATTTACTTCTTTCCATGGTTGAGGACTATGAATAAGCATCATGTCGATATAATCAAGACCCATCTTTTCAAGAGTCTCGTCAATCGACTTTTTAGTTACATCATAATCTTTGTGTTCAGCAGCGATCTTTGAAGTAACAAAGATTTTATCCCGATCAATACCGGCTGTTCGTACACCTTCACCGACTCCCCGCTCATTATCATAAGCCTGAGCTGTATCGATGTGCCGATATCCCATCTTAATCGCATTCCGAACTGCTTCGGCTGCTTGGTCATCATCAATCATCCAGGTTCCTAATGCAAACTTTGGAATTTTCACACCACTATTAAGAGTAATTGTCTCATCTAAAATCATTGTTCTCCGTCCTTTCGCATTTCAAGTTATTCCTACAAAACCATTGTCGTCATTTTTCCCATAAATGTAAACTAGTAAGCCTTGACCAGAATAATAAAAAAAGAGGTTAAAGCTTAAAATTGCTCAACCTCGTAAAGTTTGCTACTCATTAAAATGCCTGCCCATCATATAAAGGGACCGCATTTGACCATTTATTTCAGAAATTTGTGGTAACTTACCCCATTCTTTGTACCCACAGGAGGTAAAAAGATGATAGCTTGCTTGATTTTCAATATAAATATACGCAATTACGGTTCTTATATCTAGATGATCTTCAATTCGTTTTTGCGCATATGTTAATAAATCACGGCCAAGATGTTGCCGTCGATAATCTTCATGAATATAAATAGCTATCTGTGCCGAATGATCATAGGCGGGATGCGGATAAAAATACTCAAGAGCACACCAGGCGATTACTTGGTCATCCATTGTTGCGACCCAAATTGGATGAGTACTGTCAAACTGCATAAACCATTCACGTCGATCAGCAACTTCGATCGGTGCACTCTCATCGTTGACTTGCAGCGGAATGGCTTGATTAAATATATCGACAATCGCTGGTAGATCATTTATTGTTGCTAACCGAATTTGGTAATCCATATCAAAGCTTCCTTACAGTATTTTTACCCACTGATTATTACTTATCATAGAAGTGCTGCCATTCTTTATTAACGTTTTCGCGAGTCGTTTTTGTCCCAGTCCATGATGGAACTTTTACAACCCCATCAATCTTACTCTTAGGTACAAATCCCCAGTAACGACCATCATTTGAAACGCTCCGGTGGTCCCCAAGAACAAAGTATTCACCTTTCGGAACTTTTGTGGCACCATTATTCTTTAACCAACTGTTCTGAACTGAGATACTACGCAGTGTCCAGTTCCCAGTTCCGGTTGTTCGTTGACTTTTGCTAATGTAGTCTTGATTAATCTTTTTGCCGTTAACATAAATATTTCCATTCCTAGAGCTAACAGTATCACCAGGAAGTCCAATTACTCGCTTAACATAATCGGTTTTAACTGATACTTGCGGATCAACGCCATTAGCATCAAATACAACGACACTTCCATGATGGATTTTGGCAGTTTTCAAACAAAATACTCGTTCATTATTTTGTAAGTTTGGTTGCATGGATGGTCCATCAACCCGAACAATTTGGAAGAAAAACTGCTTAATTACTAATGCGATTATTAACCCGATTAGAATGGGAATAATCCAACTCATTGCTTCACGAAATGCTTTCATTATAATTCCTCAATTTCTTTATTTAACTGTTATTAATCATACAACTAGTAATAAAACCTGAAAAGTTATTTATAATAAATAATATATTATTTTCACATTTAATAACATCAAAAAGATATTAAGGGTCAAAAGAGAGCGAGACAGAAGGCACTTGTGACTTCGTTTTTCGACGCGCAGCTAGCCTCTGGGAGTCCCCGCAAGCAACAATAGGCCTCTAACGTTCGGTTTTGCCGGACGTTAGAGGCCATTGTTGTACTGCGTATTTGCTTTTTATGAAAGTAACTTAACTTATGTCACAGTCCCTTTTAATTTTTATTTCTTTTCGACAAAGTACTTTTCGAAGTTCTTTTGATAGTTATGATTAATCCGTTGTTCCATTAACCACCGCATGAAATTCATGTCCTTGTCATAATGGAAAGTTGTTCCATAGCGGCCTTCTTTAATAAGCTTTTCAGCCTGCTTTTTAATTTCATTATTTTTAGCATACTGAAGGAAAGTCTTTTTTGAAACCCCAAGCCATAACTTGTAGTTGCTTTCATCCTTGTTCCCATAAATCGTCTCTTGATCTTTTAAGCTATCAAAAACGTAATCTTCAACGGGGAAAGTAGCAAGTTGATAGCCATTTAATGAAACGAAGAAACTACTACGACCTTGGCGAGGATTAAGGTCAAATACCTTGAATTGGCCATCACGACGGTCATATTTTAAATCAAAGTTAACAAATCCAGTAAATTCAATGCTTTCAAGGAAATTCTTGATGTTGTCATAGATTTGTTGGTCATATGCTGGCATAATCGCAACATAATTACCAACATTTGCTGGATTACAATCTTCAAGAAGTGGGTGACCCAAACACATCATCTTTACCTTATGATCTTTATCGACATAACAATTGATGGTCCGCATATTACTATCATCACCAGGAATAAATTCTTGGAGAACAAGGTCGCCATTGTATGGACTATGCTCATAGATAATCTCCAGAACTTCCGCTAATCTTTCTGGTGTCTTAATAATATAAGCCTTTTCATACCCTTCAAAGTTTCCCTTATGCCATTGCACCGCATCAGCAGCCTTTAAAGCAATTGGAAATTCAAATGGTGATTTATAGTTCTTGTAATCAAGGTCCGGTTTTAAAATATCGGTTTTAGGATAAGGCAAACCATACTTTTCACAGACATTGTAGAACTTCTCTTTATCCGTTAATGTTGCCACTTCATCATAATCAGCATACGGGCAGAACATGTGCTGCGAAAGTTCTTTACGGTTTTTCGCAACTAATTCAGTATAGTCATCCCCACAACTAATTAAAACGGTCTTCTTGCCTTGCTTAGCAAACTCATCTGCCGCTTCAATTAATACCTTCGTAAACACTTCTGGTGATTGTAATTGTTCGTTATAATGCAACTCGACAATTTTTGAATAACGGGTTGGTGCCAATGGTTGTCGAGCATATAATTGCGACTTAATCCCATATTTTTCATACATCGACCGTGCCATTCCGTAAGCGTTGAAATCACTACCTAGAATCAATGGAACAAAAGGTTGTTCACTCATTAGATCCCCACTCCTCTTTATCTTTCTAGTTCATTAATATAATCACGTGCAATCTTCACATCAGTTGGGTAAGGGACATCTTCCCCATTAACTTTTTGATAAGGATCTTCACCTTTCCCTGCAAGGACTACAATATCATCATTTTCACTACCGTCAATTGCCTTTTTGATCGCCGTTTCGCGGTCCATTTCAAATTGAATATGTTTTACTTTATCATGATCAATATAAGAATCTATTTCCCGGGCAATAGTCATCGGATCCTCAAACCCTGGATCATCAGTCGTCAAAATTACTTCATCTGGTTGTTCTTCAGTTAAAGCTTTTCCAAACCCTGGACGGCGCGAAATACCTTTATCACCGGTCGCTCCTAAGACAACTGTTACTTTGCCAGCATTAGTTTGTCGTTTTAAGAATGCCAAGAGTCGCTTCAAGCTAGCGTAATTATGGGCATAATCAACATAAATTGTTCCATGGGTATTACTGTTAATCATTTCCATTCGACCACGGATATGAACATGATTTAATGTTTCTACGGCATCGTTAGCACTCGCCCCAGCTAATCCACTGGCAATGATTGCAGCGACCGCATTTCCTTCATTATAATCTCCAGGGACACTCGTTTTATAACGGCCATCTAAGTTTAACTGCTTTGCTTTCTCAGTTAAGGCGGTCAACTCAAATTCACTTTCATGAAGATCTTCTAAATCATTTCGATATTCAAAATCTATTTGGGCATTGTCAGGTAATTCGATGTTTGCTCCTCGCCGTGCAAATAAGAAAATGTCTTCTGGTTGTGTAGTTGCCTTAGCAGTGTAATAAACATCGGTAAATTTTTCCGTTTCTGCATTGATTAAGCATTTAGCAGAATTTACTAATAATTGTTCCTTGCAGTGAAGATAATCAGCAAAAGTTGGGTGCTCATTTCGTCCGATATGGTCTGGCGAAATGTTTAAGAAAATTCCAACATCATACTTCAAACCATAAATCCGGTTTTTCTTGTATGCTTGCGATGATACTTCCATTACTAAGTGCGTCATCCCATTATCAACGGCAACGCGCATATCATGGAAAAGGTCTAAGGATTCGGGAGTAGTCAAATCAGATTTAAATTTATCTTCCGGCTTATTGCCTAGAATCCGATCAAGCGTTGAAAAAAGGGCAATATGATCAGCTGTACTTTGGGCTAAAATATGGTCAGCAAAATAAGCCGTTGTTGTTTTGCCTTTTGTTCCTGTAATCGCAATAATGAACAAATCATTTTGTGGATAACCGTAAAATGCTGCCCCCAGTAAAGACATTGCTTTTTGTTCGTCGTTTACGATAATAGCTGGCAATCCTTCGCCTTCTGGATATTCTTTTTCAGCCACATACGCAATCGCACCTTTTTCTTTAGCGGATGCTAGGTATTTAGGCAAAAAATTTCCTTTACAAAAGAATAACGTTCCTGATTTTACCTTCCGTGAATCATAGGACACGCTGGTTGCGGTAAAATCAGTCAAATTACTAACATGATCCAATAAATGGTGCTCGCGCAATAATGCTAAAGCAGGTGTAATATGCAATTCCATCTTGCAAATGACTCTCCTTCAATCTAATCTGCCCTATATTATTTCATTTTTTATCATAAAAATAAATAAGGGTTATCAATTAACAAAAAAGGAGACTTAGAAGAGTCCTACAGCCCTTCGCCAGCCTCCTTTAATATTTTTCTATGCTTCTGTTGTAGCCGTTTTTTGTGCGCGGTCAATTCCTGATTCATCAGGTTTGAAGTTATCAATGAAGTATAACTTATACCACGTTAAGAAGGTGTAGATTGTCCAAATTTTACGACGACCATCCACCTTACCTTCGAAGTTATCATCGGCAAGTTTTAGAAGTTTTTCTTGATCAAAGAACTCTTTTACGAAGTCTTGTTCAAATAATTCACGCACTTCTTGGTAATATTTCTTTTCCCGAAGCCAAGCACGCACTGGGGTTGGGAAGCCCATCTTAGGCCGCGTAGCCCATTCTTCCGGTAAATGCCGGTTAGCTGCCATCCGAAATGCCCATTTTGTATCTTTGTAGTTAAAGAGATACTTAGTTGGTGTTGTTTCAGCCACTTTCATTACCTCTTTATCAAGAAGTGGTACCCGAATTTCAACAGAGTTAGCCATACTCATCTTATCCGCCTTTAAGCAAATATCGCCAGGCATGAAACGATGCAAGTCAATATATTGCTTCTTTGCGACTTCATCGATATCTTTATCTTCCATCTTGTCAAAAAGCGGATTAAGAATATCGGCAATACTTGGTCCGCAATCAAATTCTGGTTGCAAGTAGTCAGCGGCTTCTTCAGGACTAAAAATGTATGCTTGGCCAATAAAAGTATCCCGTGCTGGCGCTAAGTTGCGGTACATATGCTCTTGGCCGTGGAAGTGTTTTCCATCTAACCACTTAGCAAACTTATACCGGCGTTCACGAGGCATCTTCTTTAGTTGGTCAGTTACCCACCGGATAAACTTAACTTTCGTATTAAAACCATAATCAATGTATCCCGCGAATAATTCATCGGCACCTTCACCAGAAAGAAGGGCCTTGTAGCCGTTATCCTTTGCTAACTTGTTCAAGAAGTATAAAGGAACAACAGATGGGTTAGAATCAGGTTCATCTAGGTAGTATTGAATCATTGGGAATGCGTGGAAAGCTTCTTCGTTAGTCAACTTTTCATCAGTATTCTTCAAGCCCATCTTAGCTGCTAATTCACGTGCTTGTTTGGTCTCATCGTAAGTACTATCAAATCCGATTGAGAACGTATTATCTGGACGCATCAAAGCCGTTACTAAACTTGAATCAACCCCTGCAGAAAGGAATGAACCAACCTTAATTCCTTTATCTGCAAAGGTATGCGCCTTAACAGAATTCTTAACAACATCGTCAATCTTGTTAACAGCTTCATCAAACGTCTCGTCTTCTGGCTCAAAGTTTTCGTCCCAGTATTGGGTCATTTCAAACTGACCGTCTTTATAAGTGAAGTAATGCCCTTCTGGAAGACGGTAAACACCCTTAAAGAAAGTTTCTTGAGTAACTGGGTATTGGAATGTCATGTATGGTTTAAGCGCTTCTTTATTAAGTTCCTTCTTAAAGTTAGGATGATCAAGAAATGCCTTAATTTCAGACCCAACAAAGAAAGTACCGTTCATTTTAGCGTAATACAATGGTTTAATTCCAAAATGGTCACGGGCACCGAACATTTCTTTAGTCTTAAAATCCCAGATAACAAAGCCAAACATTCCGCGCAGCTTGTTAACAACATCCTTGCCCCATTCTTCATATCCGTGCAAGATTACTTCAGTATCGGCATGTGTCTTAAATGTGTGACCCTTACTGATTAATTCTTCACGTAATTCTTCAAAATTGTAAATTTCACCGTTGAATTCAATGGCTTTTGAGCTATCTTCATTAAAGATTGGTTGATTACCAGACTTAACATCAATAAAACTCAAGCGCCGGAAGCCAAGTGCTACATCATCATCCACATATTGACCTTCCGCATCAGGTCCCCGGTGAATAATCCGGTCCTTCATTTTTTTGATTAATTGGTCTTTAATTTGTGGTTTTTCATTATCAACAAATGCAACAATCCCACACATTATAAATTTCCTCTTCTTTCTCTTAAATTCACGGATCACAAAATAGTTATTTAAAATTCGTTATTAAAACTCGAACCTAAATTATACCATATAATGCCAAACTTAAGTATATTATCCCTTTGCTTTAAGAAAACCATAATAAAATCTGGAGAGCGGAGTCATTACTCTGTTTCTCCAGATTTTATTTCCCGGGAAATTTTACTTACGATCCTTCTTGGAAAACTTCCCCTGACGGACGTAAACACTCAAGATTGCAATATCAGCGGGGTTAACTCCACTAATTCGTGAAGCTTGGGCTAAAGTTTCTGGACGAATCTTTTCAAGCTTTTGACGTCCTTCAGTTGCTAGACCATCAATATCACCATAATCGATATCATCCGGAATCCGTTTAGCTTCCATCCGCTTCATCCGTTCAACCTTAACTTCCTCTTTCTTGATGTAACCAGCATATTTTAATTGAATTTCAACCTGCTCAATCACATGACGATCAAGGTCCTGTTCTGGTGCCGGAATGAATTCGGCCAACGTTTGGTAATCGAAGTATGGTCGCTTCAAGAGGTCAGCTGCCGCAATTCCATCTTTTAAGCGATTATCGCCGTGCGCTTCAATAAACTCGTTAACCTTATCATCGCTTGGCTTGAGCTTAATTTCTTCTAATCGTTTGATTTCAGCTGCGACTTGGCGCTTCTTCTCTTCCATTTTAGCAAGCCGCTCATCACTAACTAAGCCAACATGATGACCCATTTCCATTAACCGAAAATCAGCATTATCATGACGTAAAATTAGCCGATATTCTGCCCGACTTGTAAGTAAACGGTAAGGTTCTTTCGTTCCCTTTGTTACTAGGTCGTCGATCATCACACCAATATATGCATCTGAACGCTTAAGGACAAATGGTTTCTTGCCTTGTGCCCGTAATCCTGCATTAATCCCTGCAATTAATCCTTGACCCGCTGCTTCTTCATAACCTGAAGAACCGTTTGTTTGTCCTGCAGTATAGAGATTCTTAATGATCTTGGTTTCCAAGGTTGGGTGAAGTTGGTACGGCGCAACTACATCGTATTCAATTGCATATCCAGGACGCATCATTTCTGCATTTTCTAACCCCTTGATTGAGTGCACAATCTTTTGTTGGATTTCTTCTGGCATTGATGTCGAAATTCCGTCAAGGTAATATTCATCCGTATCCCGTCCTTCTGGTTCAAGGAAAACTTGGTGCCGGGGCTTATCAGCAAAACGAACAATCTTATCTTCAATTGAAGGACAGTAGCGTGGTCCAACTCCCTTGATAACACCAGAGAACATTGGAGCCCGGCTAAGATTTTCCCGAATAATGGCATGGGTCCCTTCATTTGTATAAGTTAACCAACAAGATAATTGTTCGCTAATTGGAATATAGGCACTATCAGGAGTATCAAAACTAAAGTGATGTGGTTCCTTATCCCCGGGTTGTTCTTCCGTTACACTATAGTCGATTGTCTTTCCATTAACCCGTGGTGGCGTTCCCGTCTTAAAACGCTCAAGATCAAAGCCAAGTTCTTCAAGGTTTTCCGAAAGTTTTACCGCTGACTTAGAGTTATTGGGACCAGATTCATACTGTAATTCACCGATAATGATCTTTCCGCGCGCCGCAGTTCCAACAGTTAGTACAACCGTCTTAGCGTGGTAACGAGCTCCTGTATTAGTAATAACACCTTTGCAGACACCATCTTCAACGATTAATTGGTCAACAGTTGCTTGACGGAGAGTAAGGTTAGGTTCTTCCTCAATCGTCTGCTTCATTGCACGGTGATAAGCATGTTTATCTGCTTGAGCTCGTAATGCACGGACAGCGGGACCTTTACCGGTATTTAACATCCGCATTTGGACATAGGTCTTATCAATATTATGACCCATTTCACCACCAAGAGCATCAATTTCGCGGACCACGATTCCTTTTGCCGGACCACCAACAGAGGGGTTACATGGCATAAAAGCAACCATTTCAAGATTAATTGTTACCAATAAGGTCTTATTCCCCATCCGGGCTGCGGCAAGGGCGGCCTCGCTTCCGGCATGACCCGCGCCGACAACAATTACATCGTATGATCCCGCTTCGTATTGAACGGCATCAGATGTTTGCAATGCTTCTGAACTCTTCATTCTTCTATTCCCTACTTTCCTAAACAGAATTGACTAAATAACTGGTCAAGCAACTCATCTTGGTAACTATCCCCAGTAATCTCACCTAATAATTCCCAACACCGGGTCATATCAATTTGAACCAGGTCTACTGGCATTCCATCATTAATTCCTTTTAAGACATCGCTTAAAGCATCATTAGCTTGGTGGAGTAAACCAATGTGCCGAGCATTGGTAACCATTACATTATTCTGGTTGCTTTCAATTCCCTCGTTGAAAAACATGTGACCAATCTGCTCACCAAGTTGGTCCATTCCTTCATAGTTAACGATTGAAGTTTCAATAACGGCACTCTTGCCAGCTAGTAATTTCAATTCCGCTAAATCAACCTTGCGTGGAAGATCCGTCTTATTTAAGATGATGATCCGCTGCTTATCCTTGGTTGCTTCAAGTAATTGGCGATCCTCGTCAGTTAATTTATTTGAACTATCAATCAAGAGAAGTACTAAGTCAGCGGCGCCCAAAGCTTTGCGACTCCGCTCTACCCCGATCTTTTCAACTTGGTCATTTGTATCGCGGATTCCTGCTGTATCAATTAACTTCAATGGCACCCCGTTGACATTGACATATTCTTCAATTACGTCCCGGGTTGTCCCAGCAACGTTTGTAACGATCGCCTTGTCTTCGTGAAGCAAGGAATTCAATAAACTTGATTTACCAACATTTGGCTGCCCGATGATTGCCGTTGCTAAACCATCTCGCAAAACCTTTCCCTGTTTAGCTGTTTTAAGAAGACCTTGGATTCGTTGTTGAATGTCCGCTGCTTTTTCTTTTAAGAGCTTCGTAGTCATTTCTTCAACAGCATCATATTCTGGATAGTCAATATTAACCTCTACCTGTGCTAATACATCCAAAATGTCTTGTCGCAAATTACGAATTAACCGTGACAAATCACCATCAAGCTGGTTTAATGCAACCTTCATCGATTTATCTGTCTTTGCGCGAATTAGATCCATTACCGCTTCTGATTGGGATAAATCGAGACGACCATTTAAAAAGGCCCGTTTAGTAAATTCACCTGGTTCTGCCATCCGGGCGCCAAAGCTCAGTACCAATTGCAGAATACGGTTGGTTGCTAACAATCCCCCGTGACAGTTGATTTCAATTACGTCTTCACGTGTATAAGTGTGGGGAGCGCGCATTACTGAAACCATCACTTCATCGACTTCTTGATCCGTATCAGGGTCAACAATATGACCATAGTTAATGGTATGAGTTGCTACTTTGGCGAGATTTTTTCCTTTGTAGATCCGTTGAGCAACTTTCACCGCATCATCCCCACTAATTCGGATAATGGAAATTCCACCTTCACCAACCGGCGTCGAAATTGCTGCAATCGTATCATTCTCGCTATTTGCCATCGCTACTTTACTCCTTTCTAACAAAAAAAGTGCTAGTCCATGCATAGTAATAAAAATATCACTAACATGGTCAAAGCACTTTCACTACTTTAACGAATATTAAATTTATAACCGCTCATATTCTAAGATCATTACCAGAAATTGTCAACAAATAAGTTAGTCTTGGGGAGCAATCACGATACTCCGGTAAGGTTCCCGACCGTGGGAGTATGTTTTTACGTGGTTATTATTCTCAAGTTCATGGTGAATTTGTTTCCGTTCACGAGCTGGCATTGGGTCCATAAAAACAGCTTTTCCGCTTGCAACTACTTCCATCGCTGCCTTTTGCGCTAGATTGTGAACTGCTTCTTGACGCCGTTCACGATAATTGGAAGTATCAAGTTCAACATTTACTTTTGCCGCTCCATGGTAATCCATGAATATATTACTAAGTTGTTCCATCGCGTTGATCCGGCGACCGTGCTTACCGATCACCCGTCCATTTTCCTCAGTTTGAAGATCAATTTTGAGGTCATGAGCTTCTAAATTAATAATCCGTGGCTCAACAGCAATACCCAATTCCTTAAATACTGTTGTTAGATACTCAACTAATTCTTTACTAGTTGCTTGAACCTTTTTAAGATTGGCCTGTTGCCGCCGCTTGATTTCAGCAGGATCGAGCTCATCTTCAGCGGAATTTAAGCTTGCAGGATTTTGTTCTGGCTCTTTTGCTAGCTGCTCGTCTTTTTCTTCCAGTGAGGGCATCGCAATTTCTTTATCTTTTATTACTGCATCCACTTGCGCTTGGCGTCGTCCAATTCCTAGAAAGCCGTGCCGCGGCTGTTGAAGAACCGTAAATTCAATCGTTTGATTAACGGTTGGCTTCAATTGTGTACGGGCCTTTTCTTTTGCTTCTTCAATTGTTGTTCCAGTAAAAACTGCCATTTCTATCCCCCGTGAATTTAATTAATTTCCACTCTTTAAATTTATTACTAAATAAAAAGGCTCGCAACAACTTTACTTGTCACAGCCTTAATAACTTATTTCCGCCGACTTTGGTAAGCGCGACGTTTTGCTTTTTCAATCTTGCGACGTTTTGCTTTTTCAGCCCGTTGCTTTTCTTCACGTTCACGACGAATCTTAAATGGATTCTGAATGATAAGCGTTTGGACAACTTGGAAGGCATTTGTTACTACCCAGTATAAGGTAATAGCTGAAGAGAATCCCAATGCCATGAAGAATACCATAATCGGCATAAACCACGTCATTGTAGTTGTCATTGAGTTTTTTTCGGGCATTGAAGCCATGGATAACCATGAACTAATGAACGTAAATAATGCCGCTAGAATAGGCATGATGTAGTATGGGTCCGGGTGACCTAACTGAAGCCACAAGAAAGTTCCATTCCGTAAGGCTGAGGTCCGCCAGATTGCTTGATAAAGAGCCCACATAACTGGTAACTGAACCAGTAACGGAAGCATCGAAGCCCATGGATTAACTCCTGCTTCTTTATAGAGCTTCTGCGTTTCCATTTGCATCTTTTGCATTGACTCGCGATCACGTGATGAGTACTTTTTCTGAATTGCCTTTAGTTGAGGAGCAAGTTCTTGCGTCTTCATCATGGTCTTTGTTTGGTAGAACATCAATGGCAGTAAGATGATCCGGATGATGATCGTAAAGATAATGATCCCCATTCCATATCCGCCAAAGTGCTTTGATAACCAAATGATAAATTGTGAACAGTTATAGATAATGTAGTGGTCCCAGATACCAGTACTATGACTAGTAATTGGCTTATTGGAGCAAGCAGCTAAAAATAGGGTTAAGCTCATGATTGCTCCCAAGCTTAGGAATTTTTTTGTTTTCTTATTCAAATCCTAATCCTCACTTTTTTCATCTAACAAATGTGCTCGATTTAAAACGTGCACTAGGTTTTTCTTTGTTTCTGCCATTGATAAACCATCTGCCGCTGACCGAGCAATAACCAAGAAATCAACATCAGACCGTAATTGCGGTTTCACCTCTAATAATGTTTGACGAATACGCCGCTTAACCCAATTACGATGAACAGCATTTCCAATCTTCTTCCCGACAGAAATACCGACACGAAAATGTTTTTGTCCTGGCTTTTCCATTTGATATACGACAAATTTGTGGTTGGCCACGGAATTATGGGTTTCAAAAACCCGTTGAAACTCACTTTCCTTTTTTATGCGATATGATTTTCTCATTTGTATAATCCCCAGCCTTAATTTAAGTAGATATAAAAATAGGGCCGGGCATACGACAACTTTAACGATTCAAATTGCTCGTCAAGCTGACTGCCCTGCCCCACACAATAAAAAAAGCCACTATAAAAGTGGCCGTGGTTATGCAGATAATACTTTTCTGCCCTTTTGACGCCGACGTGCTAATACCTTACGGCCGTTACTGGTGCTCATGCGCTTACGGAAGCCATGGACACGTGCACGGTGACGCTTCTTTGGTTGAAACGTGCGCTTCATACAATTGCACCTCCTATTAAATTCGAGTGGTTTGGTTTCTAGAGTCTAAAAGACGATCTCTTCAAACATACTTTGGTAGTATAACACACTTACCGAAATTAATAAACGGCGAATT